>DATAKU010000173.1:0-4604 GCA_036261425.1 Candidatus Limnocylindria bacterium
CGCGGCGTGACGCGCGTGTACAAGGCCAAGCCAACCCCGGTCACCGCCCTCGGCGGCGTCGACCTCGACGTCCATCCGGGCGAGTATTTCGGGCTGCTCGGGCCGAACGGGGCCGGCAAGACGACGCTGATCAAGATCCTCACGACCCTCCTGCTCCCGACCTCGGGTGAGGCGAAGGTGGCCGGATTCGACGTCGTCCACGAGACCGCGAAGATCCGCCGCGTCATCAACATGGTCTCCGGGGGCGAGCAGTCGGGGTACGGGCTGCTCACCGTGCGCGAGCAGCTGTGGATGTTCAGCCAGTTCTACGGACTCCCCCAGCGGGACGGCTGGCGCCGGGTGGACGAGCTCATCGAGATCACCGGGCTCACGGAGCAGCGCGAGCAGAAGGTCCGGCAGCTCTCGACCGGGCAACGCCAGAAGCTGAACTTCGCCCGCGGGCTGCTCAACGACCCGTGGGTCCTCTTCCTGGACGAGCCGACCCTCGGGTTGGACGTGGGCGCCGCACGCGATCTCCGCGAGCACACGCTGGCCTGGAAGGCGGCGGAGCCGTCGCGCACCGTGCTGCTCACCACGCACTACATGGTCGAGGCCGAGCAGCTCTGCGACCGCATTGCCATCGTCGACCGCGGGCGGATCCTGGCCCTCGGCACGCCGGAGCAGCTCCGGCGGCGCGTCCAGGCGGAGTCGATCTTCCGCCTGGAGCTCGATCGCATGCCGCAGGACGGCGGCGTCACCGCCCTGGGCGAGCTGCCCGGCGTCCTGTCGGCCGTCCGAGCCGACGAGGGGACGGGCGATGGCGCCGCGTCCGACCGCGTGGCCCTGAAGGTGGCGCTTGCCGACGACTCGGCCCTGACGAACGTCGTCACCGCGGTGGCGGAGCGCGGCTCGCACCTCATCGGTCTGGCCAAGTCGGAGCCGAGCCTGGAGGACGTCTTCGTGGAGCTGGTCGGCCGCGGCTTCGGCGACGAGGAGGCGGCGCCGTGACGTCCGCCCAGGGATGGCGGGGAGTCGCCGCCCGGAACCCGCGCGAGGCGGCCGACTGGACGCCCGGCCAGGTGGCGCGCGCCAACCTTCGGGCGGTGTTCGGCCGTGCCTACCCGCGCATCATCGGCCTCACCCGCGAGCCGTCGTGGCTCTTCTTCGAGATCTTCCTGCCGTTCCTCGCGGTGAGCGCCTTCGTCTTCGTGTACCGCGCGCTCGACGCGCCGGAGGAGTTCATCGGCTTCGTCGTCATCGGCGGGGCGATGACGGCGTTCTGGCTGAACGTGGTCTGGATGATGGCCGCCCAGTTCTTCTGGGAGAAGGACCAGGGCAACCTCGAGCTCTACTTCACCGCGCCGATGCACCTCATGAGCGTGCTGGCCGGCATGGCGATCGGCGGGCTGGTGATGACGAGCTCGCGGGCGCTGGCCGTCATCGTCATCGGCTCGGTGCTCTACGGCGTGACCTACCAGATCGAGCAGCCGCTGCTCCTGGTGGCCGTCTTCGTCCTCACCATGATCCCGCTGTACGGCATGGGCATGCTGTTCGCCTCGCTCTTCCTGCTCTGGGGTCGAGAGGCGCATCACCTCGCGCAGCTCCTCCAGGAGCCGATCTACTTCCTGGGCGGGGTGAACTTCCCGTTGCGCGCCATCGGCCCCGTGGCTGGGATCGTCATGGCCACGCTGCCGCTCGGTGTCGGGCTGGACGCGATGCGCCAGCTGGCCTTCGCGAGCGCCGGCGAGAGGGGCGTCCTGCCGGTCGGCCTGGAGATGGCCATCCTGGCGGTCATGGGCATCGCCTTCATCCTCGGCGCGCGGTTCGCCCTGCGCTACCTCGAGATGCTCGCCCGGCGCGAGGGACGCCTGACGATGCGATGGCAGTGACCGGACGAGCCGCGACGCCGGTGCGTGGTCTGGCGCTGGTCGAGGCGTGGCGCAGCTTCCGAACCGCGATCGGCCTGGGCTGGGCGATCGAGTCGAATTGGTCGGACCCCTTCCTGTTCTCGATCTACACGGTGGCCAAGCCGCTGGCCGCGGCCGGCATCCTCGTCGTCATGTTCCGGGTCATCGTGCCCGGCGAGGCCGCCACGCCGTTCCTCCAGTTCATGATCGTGGGGACGGCCCTCTGGAACGTGGTCTTCGGCGCGCTGGCAGGGCTGGTCCAGTCGATCCTCGAGGACCGGGAGCGGTACCGGATGATGAAGTACGTCGTGGTCACGCCCTCGTCGCTCTTCCCGTTCCTCATGGGCCGGTCGCTGGCGCGCATCCTCATCTCGTTCATCGCCGTTGCGGTCACCCTGCTCGTCGGCGTCCTCTTCCTCGGGCTGGAGCTGGACCCGAACCTGGGCTACCTCATCCCCGCATCGGTCCTCGGGCTGGCCGTCGTGATGTCCCTCGGCTTCTTCATGGCCGGGTGGTGCCTCCAGCTGCGCCAGGAGGCCTGGTCCTACCCCGAGGCCATCGCCGGCGCGCTCTACCTGGTGTCGGGTGCCATCTTCCCGATCGACGTGCTGCCCGCCATCCTCCACCCTGTGGCGCTCCTCTCCCCCACCACCTGGTGGCTGGAGGCGTCGCGCCGGGGCCTCCTGGGCCACGGGTCGCCCGGCATGCTGGGCGATCTGTCCGACGGGACGGTGATGCTGGCGCTCGCCGCGAGCACGGTGGTGGTGATCCCGCTGTCCCTCACCCTGTTCGGCTGGTTCATGCGGCGCGCGCGCCAGGCCGGGCTGCTGGACATGACGACCGGCAGCTGAGCGGGCGCCGACGGCCGGCTCCCGCCTTCAGCGCACCTGTTCGTCGTAGTCGACGACGACGAACGTGTTGCGGCACCGATCCGCGCGCTCCGGAACGCAGTCGGCGGCCGCGTCGTCGTCGAAATGACCGACGAAGACGAGCTGCTGGCCACGCAGGTTCGGGCCACTGGGCTCCGCCCGGGAGGGAAAGACGTTCCCCAGCGGCGCGGCCAACCGGAGGCCCGCCTCCAGCTCCGCCTGGCTGACGTCCAGCGTCGGCTGCTGCGGCAGGAGCACCCGCAGCGGGCAGTCGCGCTGGAGCCACGCGATCGACGCGTCGGCGCCACCGTCGTCGCCCACGCAATCGCCGGCCAGCTCCGCGTACCAGCCCACCACGTAGAGCTCGCGGCTCCCCCATCGGTCGGCCGGCGCCGGGTCCTCGAGGAGCTCCGCGACGGGGATCGGGTCGGCCTCCGGCCGGGTCTCGCCCAGGTTGCCGACGACGAGCATGAAGGCCGTGAAGGCGACCAGCGCCGCCAACGCGCCGAACCAGAGGCGGGCCTCGCGGCTCACGACCGCACCTCGGCCCACCGGTCCCGGAGCAGCGCCAGCGCGCGCCGCCAGAGCTCCACGCGGTCCGGGTCGTTCAACCACGTCGAGGCGCCGGATGGATGCGGCAGGCACAACACCGATGCGTCGGGCGCCGCCCCCCACGTCAGCTCGCGCCCCACCAGGTCGTCGAGCCGGACGTGGTCGCCGAAGGCGAACCGATGGGCGAGCCCGCCGACCAGGAGGACGAGCCGCGGGGCCACCAGCCGCACCTCCTCCCGCAGGAGCGGCCCCCAGCGCGCGATCTCGGCCCGCGACGGGGCGCGATCGACCGACGACCCGGGCGCGCGACCCGGATAGCACTTGCCCACGCTCGTCACGTACCAGCGCTCGCGGAAGTCCTCGACGGAAATGCCCGCCACGGCCAGCCAGCCACACAGCCGCTTTCCCGCGTCCCACGCGAAGGGCAGGCCGGTCTCGATCTCGCGCCAGCCGGGCGCCTGGCCGATGAGCATGGCGGCCTCGGTGCCGTCACCCGACAGCACCGGCGCGGCGCCGTCCTCGCACGCCGGCATGGCGTCCTGGAGGGCGCGGAGCTCCGTCTCGAGCGGTGCGCGACGAGGCGTGGGCGTCGGCCAGTCCCCGGTGTGCCGGAGCCGTTTCGGTGCCGCGGTGGCGAGGTCCGTCACGCCGAGCGCGTCGCCTCGGCGGAGCGCAGCGCCTCGGCGGCACGGAGGTCGTCGGCGATGCCGAGGCGCAGGATCCGGCGCACGCCGTCGTGGCTCGGTCCCGCCGCCTCGAGCGCCTCGGTCAGCGCGTCACGGGCGGCGTACAGGCGATCGACCGGGTCGGCGGCAAGCTCCGGCGCCTGGCCACCGAGCTCACGAATGAAGGCGACGTCCTGGCGCTCGACCGCGTCCAGCAGGTCGGCGACCGACTCGGCGTCACCGGCATCCAGGGCGGCGGCGAGCTCCTCGCGCGCCAGCTCCAGCCAGCGCATCCAGGCCGCGAACTCGTCGTCCGAGGGCGGCAGCTCGTCCAGCGTGAATGCCGCGCGTTGCCGTCCCCCGTCGGCAGGCATCGCGGCCGCGCGCTCGACCTCGTACCAGTTGTCGCCGACGAAGGCCGGCACGGTCTCTCCCTGCTCCCGCAGCCAGGCGGTGAAGCGACTGACGCGGAGCGGCATCCCTGACGCTGCCTCCTCGTCGCTCCGCGCGAACACGGCACAGCCGGGGAGCTCGGCTGCGTACGCGCCGACGAGCCCGTCCCCGTCGACATCGGTCTCGACGAAGATGGCATGGGGCATCGTGCCGGCCATCTAGGGACGCCTCCGGCGCGG
>DATAKU010000174.1:0-9526 GCA_036261425.1 Candidatus Limnocylindria bacterium
CTGGTGACGGTGATCGAGCAGCTGGCCGTCGAGCGGGCCCATGTCGTGGGGACCTCGATCGGCGGGATGGCGGCGATGTGGGCCGCCGCGCACCGGCCGGAGTGGATCGACCGGCTGGTCCTCATCGGTACCTCGCCGCACCTCGGGCCATCGGAGACCTGGGTCGAGCGCGCAAGGACGGTCCTGGCCGAGGGCACCGCCTCGGTGGCGGAGCAGGTGACGGCGCGCTGGGTGACCCCCGGCTACGCCGCCGCCGAGCCATCGGTGCTCGCCGAGCTGCGGGCCATGTTCGCCCGCGCGGATCCCGCCGGATACGCCGCCTGCTGCCTCGCCGTCGCCGGCATGGACCTGCGCGAGGACCTCGCCCGAATCAGCGCGCCGACCCTGGTGCTGGTCGGGGCCGACGATCCGGCCACGCCGCTGGAGCACGCGGAGGCGATCGTCGCCGCCGTACGTGACGCGCGGCTGGAGCGCATCCCGCGCGCAGCGCATCTGCCGAGCGTCGAGCGGCCCGAGGCGGTCGCTCGGCTCGCGATGGACCACTTCGACCGGGCGACGGGGCGCTAGGGGCCGGACGCGTCGCCGTGGCTCCCTGCGCGGCCCGGCGTCGGGAGGGCGCCGCTGGCCGCGGCGATCGCCACCAGGACCAGCGCCGCCCCGACCAACTGCAGCCCGTCGAGGGTCTCGCCGAGGAGGACAAAGGCGAGCAGTGCCGCGGTCGGGGGGTTCAGCAGCAGGAAGGCCGACGCGTGCCGCGCGGGCAGGCGCCGCATGCCGATGACGACCAGGACCGACGCCGCGGCTCCGGGCCCGGCCGCGAGCCAGCCGAGCGCCACCAGGCTGCCGACCGGTGGATCGGGCCGTACCAGCGGGTCGCCGCCGGCGGCGGCCACACCGAGGGCCACGAGCGTGCTGATCGACAGCGTCGAGAGCGCCACGGTTGGGCTCGTCAGGCGGTGTCGCGCGCTCCAGCGTCGCGACAGCACCAGAAACGTCCCGAACGCGGCCGCGGCCACCAGGCCGAGCGCGATGCCGCCCGCATCGGCCGATCCGGAGCCGATCCCGCTGAGCATGACCGTGCCGACCAGCGCGGCGCCCAGGGCGGCGATGGTGCGCGCCTCGAGGTGCTCGCCCAGGAGCGGGATGGCAAGGGCGGCGGCGAGGACCGCGTACAGACCGGCCACGAAGGCCGTGATGGTCGCCCCCGAGGCGGCGACGGCCGCGTTCATGGCCAGGATGAAGAGGCCGCCGCCGATGATTCCCATGACCCCAAGCCGCACGAGCCCGGCTCCACCGAGCGCCCGGGGGCGATGCCCGGGCAGGAAGGGCGTCGCGAGCAGCACCGCGACCAGCAGCGCGCCGATGGCGCCGCGCCAGACCGCCAGCCCGACCGGCGTGAACCCCTCGAGCGCGATGGCGGTGGCCACGTAGGCGCTGCCGTAGAGCATCGCGGTGGTCGCCGCCGCGATGGCCCCGCGCGGCTCCATCAGGCGTTCGGGACGGGCTGTTCGTGCACGCGGCCATCATGGCCGCTCCACGCGCCCGGTAGGGGCCACCGGAGCCGTCGTTCGGTCAGGCCCCGCGCCGGCCTCGGCGAAGGAGTCCCCAGATGCCCGCTGCGGCGAGGGCGACGAAGGCGCTGAACATGCCGATCACGAAGCCGGCGGCCAGCCCGGCTCCCACCCACTGGATGTAGGTGCCGATGCCCGCGCCGCCGCCTGCTGCCACGAGGTCCGCCACGACCAGGAACGCGACGTTCGCCTCCATCGCCACGATGCCGACCCAGGCGGCGGCCCAGAAGCTCCGGGCGCCCACGTCGTCGCTGATCCGCATCTCGTAGTCGTACCAGCGGAACCCGCCGGTGGCGCCGTCCTGCACGGGCTGGGTGCGGAGGCGGAGCGCGGCCAGCGTACTGGCGAGCACGACGAGGAGGTACTGGAGGCCCTGGGCCACGGGGTGGAGGTCGGGTGAAGCGCCAGGACGGATGGACCAGGTGGCGGCCGACGCCGCCCAGATCAGCAGGAGCGCGATGAGATAGACGACGAGGAACGGGTGCTCCCGAAGCAACGACACCCGCTCACCCACCGCGATCGCCCTCCTCATCGGCTCCTGGCCGGACGCTCACCGATGCGTCGAGACGTGTCAAGCCACTCGTACCCCCGCTCAGCAGCAGCCGCCTTCGGATCCGCAGCAGGCGGCGGTGGCCGTCGCCATCGGCAGCTCGCCGGAGCTCGCCTGGTGGATGCCCACCTGCGCGGACGGGGGCAGGGTGGCCTTGACGATGACGCTGTGCATGCCCTCGGCCACCGTGTGGGTCGAGGTGAGCGAGACGTCGGCGAAGCCCGCCTCGCGGAGGCCGGCCTCGAACTCCCCGAAGCTCAGCGCGCCGGCGATGCAGCCGCAGTACGAGCCACGCCGGGCGCGCTCCTCGCCGTCGAGCGCGTCCTCGGCCACGATGTCGGTGATGCCGATGCGCCCACCGGGGCGCAGGACGCGGGCCATCTCGCGGAAGACCGCCGGCTTGTCGACGGCGAGGTTGATTACGCAGTTGCTGATGACGACGTCGATCGAGTCGGCGGGGAGCGGGATCGCCTCGATGTGGCCGCGCAGGAATTCGACGTTCGTGGCGCCGGCCTCGGCCGCGTTGCGGCGCGCGAGGGCCAGCATCTCATCGGTCATGTCCAGCCCGAAGGCGCGGCCCTCCGGCCCGACCCGCTTGGCCGAGAGGAGGACGTCGATTCCGCCGCCCGAGCCGAGGTCCAGCACCCGCTCGCCGGGGTGCAGCTCGGCAACAGCAGTCGGGTTGCCGCAGCCCAGGGAGGCGAGGACCGCCGCGTCGGGAAGGTCCGCCTTGTCCAGGGCGTCGTACAGGCCCGCCCCGATGCCCTCCTCGGTCCCGCAGCAGGCCGGGCGGCCGGTGGTGGCCTGGACGGCAGCTGCCGCGTAATGCTCGCGCACGAGCTCGTGGATCTGGTCGGTCATGCCGGTCCTCCGGAGGCGATGGTCACGAGATTGGAGAAGCCGGCACCGATGCCGGCCCAGCGCTCGGCGAAATCGGGGGAGAGCGAGTAGACGACGTTGGTGCCCTGGCGCTCACCGACGACAACGCCGGCCTCGCGCAGGACCTTGAGGTGGTGACTGACCGTCGGCTGGCTGACGGTGCAGCATTCGGTGAAGTCGCAGGCGCAGACGGCCCTGTCGCTGGCGAGCTGCCGCACGATCGAGAGCCGGACGGGGTCGGCCAGCGCGGACAGGAAGGCGATGTCGGGGTCGGTGCGCTTCACGCGGCGCACGCCTCCGTGCTCGGGCGGAAGGAGAGCCGGCGGGCGGCGCGCCGGCAGCAGGCCACCAGGGCGGCGAGTCCAAGTCGGCGCTGCTCGCGGAGGAGGTCGTCGCGGCGACCGGCGGCCAGCAGCTGGAGGGCTACGGTCATGGATGATGCGTCCTTCGTGCGGGATGCGGGCATCGTAGGCTACGCATCGATGATTGTCAATATTGATCGGTGTCGAACTGTACTGGCCGATGGCCCAAGTGGCACTGGACCCGTCGCCGCTCGCGCGCCATCCTCGGCGGGTACCAGCACAGGGGCAAGACACCCATGACTTCGACGACGATCGATGAGCAGCAGGTCAGCCAGCGCCGGGCGGCGGCCAGCGTCACCGAGCCGCGGGCCGAGATCCGGCAGAGCGCCATCGGCTTCCTTCGTGGGGAGGAGGTGAGCGTGGCCCAGGGGCTCGTCGGTGCCGTGATGGCGCGCGGCGACGTCTCCGTCAGCCAGGCCGGCGGCCGCACCTTCCTCGCGGCGGGCGACATGCGGATCCAGCAGGGTGGCGGGGCCATGTTGCTGGCCGGCGGCGGCGCCGAGATCCGGCAGGGCGGGGTCGGCACCCTGGTCACCGCTGGCGACGTGACGTTCGAAATGGGCGGCGCCCTGCTGGCGCTGGGCCGCTCGATCGAGGCCCGAGGGGAGTCGACCATCGGCATCGCGCTGGCACCGCGGGTCGTGCTCCATCCGGGCGCGCGCCTGGTCGCGGGACCGCGCGAAGCCGGGATCGCTGGCGCGGTGGCCGGCGTGGTCATCGGGCTGCTGGTGGTCGCCATCCGCGCCGTGACGGGCCGCCGCTGAGCGCGGCCGGACGCCGGTGCCCATGCCCGATCCGACCCGGGCTGCTCCCGCCTTCGTCGATCGTGCCGACGCGGGCCGACGCCTCGCCGACGCCGTCGCCGCCCTCCCGGGGCTGATCGACCCGATCGTGCTGGCGCTTCCGCGAGGCGGCGTGCCGATCGGGGCCCCGGTGGCGCGGCGTCTCGGAGCGCCGCTGGACGTGCTGGTGGTGCGCAAGCTCGGGGTCCCGGGGCACGAGGAGCTGGCCATGGGCGCGGTGGCCAGCGGGGGCATCGCGGTCCTCGACGAGGAGCTCATCGCGCGGGCCGGCGTCGCGCCCGGCACGGTGGCGAGCATCCGTCGACGAGAGGAGGCGGAGGTCCGGGCGCGCGTCCGCCGGTACCGTGGCGAGCTTCCACCGCCACCGCTCCGGGATCGGTCGGTCATCGTCGTCGACGACGGCGTGGCGACCGGCTCGACCATGCTCGCCGCGGTCGCGGCCCTGCGCTCGAGCGGCGCGCGGGAGCTGATCGTCGCGGTCCCGGTGGCTGCGGCCGAGACGTGCCGGCGCATCGCCGACGCGTCGGATCGGTTCGTGTGCCTGAGGGCGCCCGAGGCGCTGTGGGCCATCAGCCTCTGGTACGAGGCCTTCGACCAGGTGGCCGACGACGAGGTGCGACGCCTGTTGCGGGCAGGCTGAGCCCGTCAGTTCTCGGCGGCCAGGGCCACGAAGTCCATCGCCGACAGGACGCCGATCGGGCGGCCGGCCTGGTCCACCGCGACGAGCCGATGGAGCCGCCCGCCGTCCATGACGCGAGCCGCGTCGCCGATGCTGGCCGACGTGTCGATGGTCACCGGTGGCGTGCTCATCACCTCGCCGACCCGGATGCCGCTGGGCTTGTGCCGGATGAGCGACTGCACCGTCGGCGCGGCGAGGTAGAGCAGGTCCGTCTGGCTGATGACGCCCACCAGCAGGCCGTCGTCGTCGATCACCGGCAGGCCCGTGACGTGGTGGCGGCGCAGGACCTCCTCCGCCTCCTCGATCGAGGCGTCGACGCCGATCGTGATCGGGTCGATCGTCATCAGGTCGGCGACGCGCAAGTCGGTTGCGGCGGCCATGGCTGGTTCCTTTCTCCGGGCTGGTTCGTCCGTGCCGCCATCCTCACCCGGCCCGCTCGCTGCCAGACAGGGCCGGACGGCCCATCAGCACGGGGCAATCGGACCGCGCGGAACCGGACGATCAGGCCGCGGGGCCGTGTCGCCGCGTCACGTCGGCGTACACGATCTGGGCTGCGCGCTCCCACGCCGCGCGATCGACGCGCACCGCCACGCGGTGGCTGCCGGCGTTGAAGCTGATCTTCGCGTCGGTGCGCACCGCCTCGTCGGCGTAGACCGGTGCGCCGCACAGCTCGGGGATGGGCGGCACCGTCCCAACCTCCCAGTCGGGGCAGGCCGCGGTCAGCTCCGCCTCGGACAGGAGCCGGACCCTCTCGCCGATCAGCTCGTGGACCTTGCCCAGGTCGACCACGTCGACGGCGTCGAGCACGATGAGCGCCACGCCACCGTCCTCGCTCCGGACGCCGACGACCTTGGCGAACGTGCGCGGCTCGACGCCCTCGGCACGAGCGGTGGCCAGCGCCGTGTAGGTCAGCGGGTGCTCGTGGACCTCGTGCTCGACGCCGTACTCGGTGAGCCACCGCTCGAGGCGCTCGTCGATGCCGGTGGGAAGGGTGGGTGCCATGTCCGATGCCTCACTCGCTGCGGGGTGCCCGATGCCCGCATGGTCGCCCCCTGGCGCCGGCGTGCGCCAGTGCCGATCCGCCCGATCCGCGATGCCGATGCACCCCGACCGAGGCCGGGATTCGGCTACCGGTGCATCGGCTGCGGATGCTCGCGCGCCGCCACCGATGCCGCCCCCGGCTCGTGCTCTGTCTCCCCGGGGGGCTGGAGGTGCGTATCGTCCAGCTCCCAGCCGAGGTAGCTCTCGACCTGCACCACGCCGTCGACCAGGCCGACGAGCTTCTCCAGGATCCGGGCCGTGGAGCGACGGTCGACCGTCCCGGCGATGCGCACGACCCCGTCGTGGACCTCGATGTCCAGCGCTGTCGGGTCGAGCCACATGGTGTGGCGCACGACCTCCTCGGTGACGGCGTGCTGGATCTCGTCGTCGAGACGGAGGTAGGCGCGCACCAGGTCGGCCCGGGTGACGATGCCGATGACCTTGCCGTCGGCCACGACCGGCAGGCGGTTCACCGCGCGGTCGATCATCAGCGCCGCGGCCTCGCGCAGCGGGCGATCCGCGTCGACGGTGATGGCGGGCGAGCTCATCGCCTCCGCCGCGGTGGTCGCCGCGCGCCGGCGGAGCTCGGCCGGGTCGTGCCGCTCGCCGATGATCCACTCCATCGGCAGCCGGCGGCTGACCGGGCGGCTGAGCTGCTTGACGAGCAGGTCCGCCTCGCTGATCACGCCGACGAGGTCGCCGTTGTCGTCGACCACCGGCAGCCCGCTGATCCGGTGCTCGTTCAGAAGCCGAGCGACGTCGCGAAGGGGCATCGCCGGCGGAACGCTGATGACGCCGCGCGTCATGACGTCACTGACCTTCATCGAATCGCCGTCCTCTCTGGTTCGTGTCTTTCCGCCCCGGCCACGGCGGTCGTCACGAAGAGCGTACGGCGAGGCCCCGCCGATGCTCAGGGCGCATCGGACCGAATCGGCGGGCCAACCGGCCCTCAGGCGTCCGCGGGCGGACGGACGACCAGGACCGATGCCCTCGCGTGGGTCAGGAGGTTGCGCGCCACGCTCCCCAGCAGGAGCCGATCCAGCGTCCCCAGCCCGCGCGAGCCGGTCACCACCAGGTCCACGCCACGCTCCTCGGCCACGGCCAGGACTTCGTGTGCCGGGTCGCCGCTCCGCAGGTGCGAGGTGGCCGGCATGCCCAGCTCCGTCAGCCGCCGAGTCAGCTTCTCCACGTCCGAGCGATACCGCTCGCGCAGCTCGTGGCGCTTCTCGGCCAGGCGCTCGTCGCCCAGGGTGTAGAGCCCCACGATGAGCTCGAAGCCGGCGCTGTCCGGGATCGAGACGGCCACCGCTTCGGTCGGCAGGCCGTCGAAGACGCCCCACTCCGCCAGCCGATCGGGGATGGCATTGGCGATGTCCGAGCCATCGGTGGCGACCAGCATGCGCGTGACCTGCGATTGGCGGGCGACCAGCACGGGGCAATGCGCGTGCGAGGTCACCTCCCCGGCCACCGAGCCGAGGAGCATCGAGCGCAGCGGCCCGCGTCCGCGGGAGCCCATGACGATGAGGTCGACACCGAGCCGCTCGGCCGCGTCGACGATGGCGCTGCCCGGTCGATCCCCGACAACCTCCTGCTCGACGCTCCAGCCGCGCTCGCGGATCGGCGCCGCCGCCTCCGACAGGCTCCCCGTGAGCTCGTCGCGCATGGCGTCCTCGGCGTCGCCGACCCAGTCCATGGTCGAGCCGAGGCCGCCGGTCCAGTCGATCGGCGTCTGGTAGGCAGCCAGCAGGTGGACGGTGGTGTCGGTCCGCCACGGGAGCGACGTCAGCAGGTCGCGGGCGATGAGTGACGGCTGCGAGCCGTCGAGCGCGAGCAGGATTCGCATGTCAGCACCTCCGATGTGGCGGGGCACCGATGCTGCCCCGGCCGGTTGGCGTGGTCTGGCCCCGCGAGTCTGCGCCTTCTTGCGCGGCCGATCCCAGTGCCGATGGGCCCATGGGACTCATGTCCCGTGGACCCGTCCGGCGGTCGCGCGCAGCCGCGCCGCAGCGTCCTCCGGGCGGACGTCGTTGATGAAGGCGCCCGCCAGTGACTCGCTGCCGGCAAGGAACTTCAGCTTGGCCGCGCTTCGCTGCGGCGACACGATCTGCCAGCGCAGGTGGAGCCGATCGGGGTCGCGCGCCGGCGCGCCGAGCCAACCCGCCATGTACGGCACGCGGCGACCGAACAGTCGGTCGAGGCGCCCAAGAACGTCGGCGCCGGACCGTACGAGGTCGTCGAGCTCCTCGGGCCCCAGGCGCGACAGCGAGCCGACGTGGCGGCGGGGGACGACGTGGACCTCGTATGGCCAGCGGGCGGCGCGCGGCACGTACGCCACCGCGTGCGGCGTCTCGCTCACCACGCGTGTGCCGTCGCTGACCTCGTCGGCCAGCACCGCGCAGCCCAGGCACGTTCCGGTCCGCTGCCGGTGCGCGTCCGCTACCGTGAGGAGGCGCTCGATGCGCGGCGGCAGGACGGGGAAGGCGTAGATCTGGCCGTGCGGGTGATGCAGGGTGACGCCGATCTCCTCGCCGCGGTTCTCGAAGGCCATGACGTGGGCGATGCCCGCCTCCGCCTCGAGCGCCGCGATCCGCGCCGCCCACGCCCCGCCGATGGTGTGGAGCCGGTCATCGGGCAGATCCGCGAAGGAGGCGCGGTGGTCGGCGGCATAGACGACGACCTCGGCGCGGCCGGCTGGCGGCCGGTCGGGCGCGCCGGCCGGCAGTGAGGGGAATCGGTTCTCGAAGACGACGACGTCGTACGATGCGGCGGGAATCTCGGTCGGCTGCCCCGGGCGGGAGGGACACAGCGGGCACTCCTCGGCCGATGGCAGGTGAACTCGGTCCTGCCGGTGGGTGGCCACGATCACCCACTCGTCGACCAACGGGTCGTGGCGCAGCTCGGCGTACGACCCGACGCGGCTGATGGAGCGCGGGTCGGGCGGCGCGGGATCGGGCGGTACGGACCTGGGCAGGTCGTCGTCGAAGTACCAGATGGCGCGACCGTCCGCCAGGCGACCGGCCCGGCTGGCCGGCGGCGGAGTCACGCGGGCTCCCTCGCTACCATGGTCTCCATCATCCGACACCGATGCCACCCGGCGCGGAGCGATCCCGCCCGATGACCGATGCCGCCTCGCTGCCGCCCGAGCTCGCCGCACGCGTCCCCGCCGGCGCTTCGGTCCTGTCGCAGGCGCCCGGCCGCGCGAACCTGATCGGGGAGCACACCGACTACAACGAGGGCTTCGTGCTCCCCGTGGCGCTCGGGCTGCGGACCGCGGTGGTGGGGCGCCATGGCGGCGGGCGCATCCGGCTGCGGTCCGCCGATGCGCCGGGGACCGTGGAGATCGACCCGCGGACCGGGGTCGGACCGGCGGCCGGCTGGGGCCGCTACGTGACGGCGGTGGCAGCGGTCCTCGTTGCCGCCGGCCATCGGCTGCGGCCGCTCGAGGGGCTGCTGGTCTCGACCGTGCCCGTCGGAACCGGGCTCTCCTCCTCGGCGGCGCTCGAGGTTGCGGTGGCGCTCGCGCTCCTCCAGGAGCCCACCGAGGCGCTCACGCTGGCTCGGCTCTGCCAGCGCGCCGAGAACGAGGGTGTCGGGGTGCGGAGCGGGATCATGGATCAGCTGGTGTCGGCGGCGGCAGAGCC
>DATAKU010000085.1:0-5071 GCA_036261425.1 Candidatus Limnocylindria bacterium
AGCTCGAACGCGGGCGAGGTCCTCACCATGTTCCTGGGCGTGGTCGGCGCCGGCATCATCGGCCTCGACCTCGCCGGTGAGACGGTGGTGGCGCCCCTGCTCGCCACCCAGATCCTGTGGATCAACCTGCTCACCGACTCGGCGCCGGCGCTGGCGCTCGGCTTCGAGGCGCCGCCGCCGGACGTGATGCGCCGACCGCCGCGCCGCCTGACCGATCGGGTCATCGACCGCGACATGCAGGTCGGCGTCGTGTTCGTGGGATCGGTGATGGCGCTGGCCACGCTGCTGACCCTCGACCTCTTCCTGCCGGGCGGGTTGATCGCCGGGTCGCACGAGCTCGACTACGCGCGCACCGCGGCGTTCACCGTCCTGGTCCTGGCGCAGCTGTTCAACGCGTTCAACTCTCGGTCGGACCGCACCTCGTCGCTTCCGACCCTCTTCACCAACTACCGCCTGTGGGGAGCGGTCGCCATCTCGCTCGTCCTGCAGGTGGCGGTCGTGTACCTGCCGTTGCTCAACGCCGGGTTCGGGACCGTCCCGCTGTCGCTGACCGACTGGCTGCTCTGCACGCTCATCGCGAGCACCGTTCTGTGGGCCGATGAGCTGAAGAAGCTGCTCATGCCGAAGGCCCCGGCCGCGCACCGCTAGGCTGGACCGATGAAGATCACCCGCTCGACCGATGCATCCGAGGGTCCCGTCGAAGCCGCGCACTTCCATGGTGACGTGACCCGGCGGGACTACGGCGCCTTCGATGCGCCGGAGGGGACCGCCCTGCTGGTCCACTTCCCGGCCGGCGCGCGCACGCACTGGCACAGCCATCCGGACGGCCAGCTGCTGTACGTGACGGAGGGCCGCGGCCGCGTCGCAACCCGCGACGGAACCGTGGTGGGCGTCGGTGCCGGCGACATCGTGTACGCGGCGCCGGGAGAGGAGCACTGGCACGGCGCGGCAGCGGATGAGGCCGTACGCCACCTCGCCCTGTCCTTCGGGGCCACCGACTGGAAGGAGCCCGTCGAGGGCTGATCCGCCACGACGGGCTCTTTGGTCCGTCCGCTTCGCTCGCCAGAGCTGACATATCGGTAGTGACATATCGCGTGGCGGTGCGCCGGGGCGCTCATAAGCGTTGCATGTCCATGCACATGGCGTGTATCGTCATGCGTCCATGTCGCATGACGCTGCCCGCCCCCTGTGGGGCAGCCTGGTCCAGGCACCGCTGACCGATGTCGTCGTTGAGCTGTCCAGCTCCACGACGATCGACGCGCCGCTCGCCGGGCATGACGTCGCGGCGTCGCAGGCCCACATCGACGAACTGAAGGCCCTGGGCCTCCTCGACGACCACGCAGCGCGGCAGCTTGCCGGCGCACTCGACACCATCGGGGAGCAGATCGCAACCGGCGCCTTCTCCTGGGACGAGGCCGCCGAGGACGTCCACATGAACGTCGAGGCCGCAGTGCGGCAGGCGGTCCCGCACGAGCTCGCCGGCCAGCTGCAGGCAGGCCGCAGCCGGAACGAGGAGATCGTCACCGACGAGCGGCTCTGGCTGCTGGCCGCAACACGGCGCCTGGACGAAGGGATGCGGACGCTGCAACGCACGCTGCTGCGCCGGGCGGGCGACGAGATCGACACGGTCCTGCCCGCGCATACCCATACGCAGCCGGCCCAGCCGATGCTGCTCGCTCACCATCTGCTCGCGTTCGTGGAGATGCTCGACCGCGATCGCGGGCGGATGGCCGATGCCGCTCGGCGCGCGGATCGGTCCCCGGCCGGTTCCGGCGCCGCGGTGGGAAGCGGCCTGCCGATCGACCGGGAGCGGGTGGCGGCACGGCTCGGGTTCTCCGGGATCACCGCCAACAGCCTGGATGCGATCGGTGACCGGGACTACGTCCTCGAGCTCGTGGCGGCCTGCGCCATCACCTTCAGCCACCTGGGGCGGCTCGCCTCGGACCTGGTCCTGTGGTCGACCCCCTACCTGGGCTTCGCTCGCCTGCCCGATGGCTTCGCCACCGGCTCCTCGATGCTGCCGAACAAGCGGAATCCCGACGTGGCCGAGCTCATCCGGGCCAGAGCGGCTCGCGCGAACGGCGCGCTGACGGCGTTGCTCGGCATCGTCCATGGGCTGCCGCTCGGCTACCACCGGGACTTCCAGGAGATGCGCGGACCGATGCTCGAGGCGGTCACCTCGCTCGAGCTCTGCCTGCGCGCGACCGATGGGATGGTGGCCGGCACCACCTTCGACCGCGGCTCGATGCGGTCCGCCGCCGGCCGCGGGCATGCCCTGGCCACGGCGCTGGCCGAGCGACTGGTCCGCGCTGGCGTGCCGTTCCGGGACGCGCACTGGCGGGTCGGGGAACTGGTCGCCGCGGCTGCGACGCGTAGCCTCGACCTGTCGGATCTCGCCGAAGCGGAGCTCCGCGCCGCCCTGCCGGAGCTGGCGGACGCACCCGGACCGCCGATGCCGACGCTGGATCAAGCCCTGGCTGCGGCGGATGTCCCGGGAGGCACGGCACCGGGCCGCGTCCGCGAAGCCCTCATCGCCGCGAAGGAGCGCATCGGATGACGGAGACGGTCGTACTCGCCTACTCGGGTGGCCTCGACACCTCGGTGGCGGTCCCGTGGCTGCGCGAGACGCGCGACTGCGAGGTCGTCACGCTCACGGTCGACGTCGGCGCCGGCGCGGCCGCCGATTCGGTGCTGGAGCGGGCGCTTGCCGGCGGCGCGAAGCGGGCGCTGGCAGTCGACGCCCGCGCCGCATTCGTGAACGACTACGTGTGGCCCGTCCTCCAGGCCGGGGCGCTGTACCAGGGCGTGTATCCGCTGGCCACGGCCATCGCCCGGCCGCTCATCGCGCGGCTGCTGGTCGAGGCGGCGCATGAGGTGGGAGCCACGGCGGTCGCGCACGGCTGCACCGGCAAGGGCAACGACCAGGTGCGCTTCGACGTGGCCGTCGCGGCGCTCGACCCGAGCCTGCGGGTCATCGCGCCGATGCGGGTCGGCATGGGCATGAACCGCGACGAGGAGCTGGCCTACGCCCGCAGCCATGGGATCGAGATCGAGGCGGGGCCGCACTCGCCGTACAGCATCGACCTGAACCTGTGGGGCCGATCGATCGAGGCGGGCGTGCTGGAGGACCCCTGGACGGCGCCTCCGGCCGACGCCTTCGCCTGGACCCGCGATCCGGCCGAGGCCCCGTCCACGCCGACCGAGGTCGTCATCGGCTTCGCCTCCGGCGTCCCCACCAGCCTGGACGGCCACCGGCTCGAGGGCGTGGAGCTGATCGATCGGCTCAACGAGCTGGCGGGCTCGTACGGCGTGGGGCGGATCGACCACGTCGAGGACCGGCTGGTCGGCATCAAGAGCCGCGAGATCTACGAGGCGCCGGCGGCGGTGACCCTCCACGCGGCCCACGCGGCGCTCGAGCAGCTGACCCTGTCGCGGGAGCTCCTGGCCTTCAAGCGCCAGGTGGCAGACCGGCTGGCGACCCTCGCCTACGACGGGTTGTGGTTCAGCGAGCTGGCCCGCGCCCTCCGCGCCTTCGTGACCTGGACGCAGCAGCCGGTGACGGGCGAGGTGCGGCTGCGCCTCACCCCCGGGACGGCACAGGTCGTCGGGCGGCGCAGCCCGAACTCGCTGTACGACCACGGCCTCGCCAGCTACGGCGGCGAGGACCGCTTCGACCACGAGGCGGCGGTCGGCTTCATCAGCATCTGGGGCCTGCCGATCCGAACCCAGGCCGCCATCCGCGGCCCGTTCGAGGATCCCGACGAGGAGCCGCTGCTGGGACGCCTGCCGACCACCCGCCGCGAGCCGAACGGCTCCCACGGACATCCGGTGGCCGCTCCGACCGACGCCCCGGTCGCCGCGCGCCAGCACGTGATCAGCCCGCTCACCTCCGGCGCCTCGTTCCAGCGTCGCGCCCGCCCCAGCGACGTGGAGGCCATCCTCCAGATCACGGACCGATACGCCCGCCGCGGCATCCTGCTACCCCGGACCGCCAGCGAGATCGCCGAGGCCATCGGCACGTTCCGGGTGGCCATGCTCGACGGCGAGGTGGTGGGCATGGCCGCGCTCCGCAACTACGGCGACGGCCTCGGGGAGCTGCGCTCGCTGGCCGTGGTCGAGCACGCGCAGGGGCGCGGGCTGGGGGACATGCTGGTGCGGGCGATCATCCGCGACGCCCGGGAGGCGCGCATCGGTGACCTGTACGTGCTCACGGCCAACCCGGGGTACTTCGCGCTCCACGGCTTCACCGAGATCGCCTGGGACTCGGTACCTGCGGCGCTCGACGCGGACCGGGCATCCGGAGTCGCCCGGCGGCGCTGGAACACGGCGATGGTGCTCCAGCCATGATCGTGCGGGCTCCTGCGGCGCCGATCCTCGGCGACTTCCTCTCGTCGGCCGACCTCGACCCGGACGGCCTGGCCCACCTGCTGGATGCGGCCGAGCGGCTCCGGCAGCAACGCCTGACGGGCGACGTCCCCCGCGCGCTGGCCGGGCGCCACGTCGCGATGCTGTTCGAGAAGCCGAGCCTCCGCACGCGTACGACCTTCGACGTCGGCATCAGCGCGCTGGGCGGGCACGCGATCTCGCTCGGCCCGGACGAGGTGGGGCTCGGCCGGCGCGAGAGCGTCGCCGATGTCGCGCGCAACCTGAGCCGCTGGGTGGACGCCATCGTCGTGCGTACCTTCGGTCACGCGATCGCCGTCGAGCTGGCGGCGGCCGCATCGGTCCCGGTGGTGAATGCGCTCACCGATCACGAGCACCCCTGCCAGGCGCTGGCCGATGTCCTCACCCTGCGCCAGCACCTCGGGGAGCTTCGGGGCAGGACGCTGACCTTCGTCGGCGACGGCAACAACGTGTGCCACTCGCTGCTGCTCACCGGTGCGCTGGCCGGGCTGCACGTTCGGGTCGCGACGCCGCCGGCGGACGCGCCCCATGCCGGCGTCGTGGCGACGGCCCAGCGCCTGGCGCCGCGGACCGGTGGGTCGGTGTGGATCGGCCACGACCCCGTCGCCGCCGTCAGCGGTGCCGACGCGGTGTACACCGACGCCTGGACCTCCATGGGCGCGGAGGC
>DATAKU010000017.1:0-7370 GCA_036261425.1 Candidatus Limnocylindria bacterium
GGGGCGGCATCGGTCACGCCGACGAGCTCCAGCCCGTGGCGCGCGGCCATGGCGGACAGGAGCTCCCGGCTCGGCGTGCCGGCGCGAGCGGCCATGCCGACCAGCCTACAGCGCCCCGACGGCACGGTCCCCGTGGGCCGAACGGCCCTTGGTCGCGAACCGGCCCCGGCCGATCCTGAGGCCACCGACCGGCCCGCCGGTGGCGCCGGATCGAGTCTCGAGGAGGCATGCATGACCGCACAGCTGACGCCACCCGCCGCGGCGCCGACCGTCCCGGCCGACCTGTTGACGCTCGACGCGTTCGACCCGGCCGGTCTCGCCGCGCTGCTCGACCTGTCCGGGCGCATGAAGGCCGACCCGCGGCTGGGCACCGGCAGTCTGACCGGCGGGAAGCTGGCGCTCATCTTCCACAAGCCGTCGACCCGGACCCGGGTGAGCTTCGAGGCGGCCGCGTGGCGGCTCGGCATGCTGCCCATCGCGCTGCGTCCCGACGAGCTCCAGCTCGGCCGTGGCGAGACGATCGCCGACACCGCCCGGACGTTGTCCCGGTACGTCGACGCCATCGCGATCCGCACGTTCTCCCAGGCCTCGATCGAGGAGCTCGCCGAGCACGCCACCATCCCGGTCATCAACGCGCTGACCGATGACCATCACCCATGCCAGGCGCTCGCCGACCTCCTCACCCTCCGCGAGGAGCTGGGTTCGCTCGCCGGCCGCAGGCTCGCCTTCGTCGGCGACGGGGACAACGTCTGCGCCTCCCTCATCCAGGCGGCGGCCCTCACCGGCCTCGAGCTCCGCGTGGCCACGCCGCCGGCGTACCGCCCGGAGCCGGCGATCGTGGAGGCCGCGCGCGAGGCGGCGCGAGCCACGGGGGCCACGATCACCCTGACCGATGACCCGGGCGAGGCGGTCGATGGCGCCGACGCGGTCTATGCCGACGTCTGGACCTCGATGGGCCAGGAGGCGGAGCGCGATGAGCGTCTCGCCGCCTTCGCCGGCTACACCGTCGACGCCGACCTCATGCGGCGGGCGGGCAAGCGGGCGATCTTCCTCCATTGCCTGCCAGCGCATCGGGGCGAGGAGGTCACCGACGAGGTGATCGACGGTCCGGCCTCCCGCGTGTGGGCCCAGGCGGAGAACCGGATGCATACCGAGGCGGCCCTGCTCTACGCCCTCCTCATCGGCGACGTGGAGGGCCGGCACATCCGCTGAGCGCTCAGCCGTCGCGGCGGCGCAGCACGAACGGCGGGGGCTCGCCGGTCGGCGCGATCTCCGGGGCCGCCACCGGCATGGCGACCCGCGGGATGCGGAACCCGAAGGTCGACCCGACGCCGTCCGGGTTGGCGGTGGCCCAGATTCGCCCGCCGTGCGCGTCGATGATGGCGCGGCTGATGTACAGCCCCAGCCCCAGCCCGCCGAAGCGGCGGCGCCCGAGGTCGCCATCGGCCTGGTAGAAGCGCTCGAAGACGTGATCGCGGTGCTCGGGCGGGATGCCGATCCCGCGGTCGGTGACGCGCACCTCCACCTCGCCGCCGCGCCGCTCCAGGGTGAGCCGGATCGGTCCGCCCTCGGGGGAGTACTTCACCGCGTTCTCGAGCAGGTTGACGACCACCTGGTCGAGCCGGTCGCGATCCGCGTGGACCGGCGCGCTGTCCGGAGCCTCGACCTCGATGTGCCGATCCGCGTGTTCCCGGCGGGTGTGGGTCACCGCCTCGCGCACCTCGTGGGCAAGGTCGAAATCGATGGTCTCCAGGCTGACGAAGCCTCGGCGGTCGATGCGGCTCACGTCGAGCAGGTCGTCGACCAGGCGCCGCATCCGGCCGACCTGTGAGCGGATCACGCGCAGGTGCGCCATCTCCTTGCTCTCGCCCGCGATCTCGTCGCGCAGCCTGCCCTCGAGCAGCTGCGAGTACCCCTGGATGCTCGTGAGCGGCGTGCGCAGCTCGTGGCTGACGATCGAGAGGAAGTCGTCCTTGATGCGCTGGGCGGCCTGCTCGTGGCGCATCCGTTCCTGGAGGTCGGACCACAGCCTGGCGTTCTCCAGGGCCGGCCCGGCGCGGTCGGCGATGGCCTCGGCCATGCGCCAGAGGCGCTCCCCCGCCGGCCGATCCTCACTGCCGGCAGTGGCGAGCACGCCGAGCAGCCGCCCGCCGGCCAGCATCGGCACCGCCAGCAGCCAGCCGATCTCCAGCTCGCGCATGCCGTCGGGATCCCCGGTGGCGATCTCGTCGGTCGTGGCCAGCCGTGAGGCGGCGGTGGCCGCAACCGATCCGATGACGCCCTCGGCCACCCGGGGAGGGCGGCGCTCGGCCCGCTGGCGCCAGCGATCCACCAGGTCGGTGTCCGACCCGGCAGCGGCCTCCATCACCAGGCGGCTGCTCGCGTCATCGATGCTGAACGCGACCGTCGCGTCGCCCAGCTGCGGGGATGCCCCCTCGGCAATAGCGCGGTAGACGGTCTGGCGCTCCAGTGAGGCGCCGAAGTCGCGACCGAGCCGGCTGAGCAGCTCGGCGTCCCGCCGACGTTCTCGGTCACGCTCCTCCTCGGCCAGCCGCACCTGGAGGGCCGCGTTCTCCGTCGCCCGACCGATCACGATCCGGCTGAACAGGCCGGCCACCACGCCGCTGCCGACCAGGTAGGCAACGCGGATCGGCAGGAGCTGGCGGGCTGCCGCGTCGGGGGCGCTGCCGGCCAGGATGACGGTCACGTACAGCGCGCTCATCACGATCGAGGCCCAGATGGCGGCTCCCAGGCCGAAGCGCAGGGCGACCGACAGGATCACCAGGGCGTAGAACAGGTAGATGTCGAGCGCGTTCGGTGCCGCGTAGACGGCCACCGTGACGGCCGCCATGTCGACGCCGGTACTGACGATCCCGACCTCCCGCGGGGGGAAGCGGCGGAGGAGCAGCGGAATCGTGAGCGTGTAGGCCGCGACCACGCCGATGACGCCCAGGAGGACGGGCAGCCCCGGCACCTGGCGCCCGACGATCAGCAGGAAGACGGCGGCCACCGCCAGGATGCCGAGGCGCGCCCAGACGAGCTGCCGCTCCTGGGCGCGCATCTGGCTCTCGAGGTGTCGCTCCAGCTCTTGCGGTCGGTCAGGGAGGCTCATGCGCGGCGGCTGCACTCTAGCATCCGCCGATGGGCTCCCCTACACTCGGCCGACCGAGCCCACATGCAACTCGGCCGCGCCGCGGAGCGTCTACCGAGCACCCGCGCTCCCTGCCCCGGGCCGATCGCAGACGGAGGGGATCCAGATGAACCGAACGACGCGCCTGCCACGCCTCGCGCTGCCGTTCGCCATCGTCCTCGGCCTGCTGGTGGCCGGGCCGGCCCTGGCGGCAAGCGCGGTCGACCTCGAGGCCCGCGCCCTGCTCGGCGGGCGCTACCAGGTCGGCGGCTGGGCGGCCGTCGAGGTCACCCTCGTCAACGACGGCGAGCCGACGGAGGGCCATCTCGTGGCCGAGGGCGACGACGGCGTGGTGCGTCGCTACGTCGAGCTGCCCGCGGGCGCCCGCAAGCTCGTCCATCTCTACGTTCCGCCCGAGGCGTTCCAGCGCCAGATCACGATCCGCTACGAGGAACCCAACGGTGCGGTGGAGGCGGTGGCCGAGATCCGCGTCCTGGAGCAGAGCTCGGACGTGGTGGCGGTCGTCGGCGATGGCTCCGGCACGCTGCGGCCGCAGCTCGTCGGCGACGCGGCGGGGAGCACGGAGCCACTGACCCTCGGCGTCGCGGACCTGCCCGAGCGGCCCGAGCCGCTGAGCGGGATCGACGCGATCGTCTGGGCCGCCGACTCGTCATCGCTCGGCGAGGCACAGCGTCGCAGCCTCGAGCGCTGGGTCGCCGACGGCGGACAGCTGGTGGTCATCGGCGGCGCCGATTGGCAGGCGCGCACGGCCGCCTTCGGCGACCTGCTCCCGGTCGAGGCGATCGGCGCCATCGATGGCGTACCGCAGGACGCGCTCGCCTCCTGGGTCGGGGCGGCGGGGCCGGCACTCGCCACCGACACCGTCTCCACGGGCAGTCTGCGACCCGATGCGAGGGCCCTGGTCAAGGCCCAGGACGGCGCCGTGATCGCGTCCATGCGATCGGTTGGCACCGGGCGCGTCATCCTGCTCGGCAGCGACCTGGCGACCGACGCCTACCGCGCCTGGGAGGGATCGCGGCTGCTGTGGAGCCGCCTGCTCCCCAGCGATGCCTGGATCGAGCAGTACATCGGGGGCGGCATGCCGCCCAAGGAGGAGATGGAGAGCTCCTTCAGCCAGGCGCTGGGCAACCTGCCCTCGCTGGAGGTGCCGCCGGCCGAGCTGCTGCTGGCCGTGATCGTGGGCTACATCCTGCTCATCGGCCCCATCAGCTACGTGGTGCTGCGGCGGCTGGACCGCCGCGAGCTCGCCTGGGTGACGGCCCCGCTGCTGGTCGTGCTGTTCAGCGCCTGCTCGTACGGGATCGGGACGTCCATGAAGGGCAGCGACATCATCGTCAACGAGATCTCGCTCATCCGCACCAGCTCGGCGGGCGGGTCCGCCAGCCTGGAGGCCTACGCCGGCATCTTCTCGCCGGACCGGGCCACGTACGACGTCAGCGTCGACGCCGATGCGCTCATCACCTCGGTCCGATCCGACCCCTGGGCGCAGCCGCGTCAGGAGAGCGACGCGATCATCGAGCAGGGCGAGCCCGCGCGGGTCCGAGACCTCGACATCGGTGTCTTCGGCTTCGAGTCACTGCGGGCCGACACCGTGGTGGACCACCAGCCCGCTCTCAGCGTCGAGTGGCGCGTGGAGGACGGCGAGCTGGTCGGGACGGTCACGAACCAGGGCGAGACGGCCCTCAGCGACGTCGCCTACGTCAGCCAGAGCATCGGCGAGATGATCGGTGACCTGGAGCCTGGCGCCAGCGCGGAGGTGGAGCTCTCCTCCCTCAACTTCCAGGGCTCGTCGGCCTCGGACCAGGTGTACGGCTTCGGGGGCTTCGACACTTCCAGCCCGGACGCCCGCCGGACGATCCTGCGCCGCCAGGTCATCGACGCGCTGGTCGGCTACGGCGGATGGATGCCCGGCACGGACCTGGCGGCGCTCGGCGGGCGCGGGCCGTTCCTGATCGGCTGGACCGAGGCGCCCGGCCCGGTGTCGTTCGACATCGGCGAGCGCGATGCCCAGCGCTACTCGCAGACGGTCGAGGTCCTGAGCGTTCGGCCCAGCGTCGACCAGGGTGAGGTGACCATCGGTCCGGGCCGGATGTCGGTCTCGATCATCGCCACCGAGGGCGAGGTCGCGCAGGACGGGCCGGCCATGGTGCGTCTCCGGGGCGGCTCCGCGACGTTCAGCATCGCGCTGCCCCTCGAGGTGGCCGACATGACGGTGACGAGCGTGGAGCTGATCGCCGGGCCGGACCCGGGCATGCTGCTCGACCCCAATGCCGGCGGGTTCGGCGGCGGCTTCTGGCCGGAGGGCCACGTGCTGGAGGTCCGCGACCCCCGCAGCGGAGCATGGACGGTGCTGGGCGACCTCAGCCGCCAGAACCGCTTCGAGGTCGACGATCCCGCCACGATCGTGGGCCCGGGCGGGCGGATGGAGGTGCGCGTCAGCAGCGGCGAGATCGATCCGAACTGGGGCGAGACCAGCGTGATCGTCGGTGCCGAGGTGACCGGCGTGGCCGGAGGATCCGGATCGTGATAACGCCGGTGCCGGTGGTGGAGACGCGAGGGCTCGTGAAGCGCTACGGCGACCAGGTCGCGGTCGACGGCGTCGACCTCGTCGTGGGTCCGGGCGAGATCTATGGCCTGGTCGGCCCGAACGGCGCCGGCAAGACGACGACCATGAAGATCCTGGCCACCCTCCTCGCCCCCACCGCCGGCGAGGCCTACGTGACCGGCATCCCGGTCGACGCGGACCCCATCGAGGTTCGCCGTCGCATCGGCTACATGCCCGACTTCTACGGGGTCTACGACGACCTGCGAGTGTGGGAGTACCTCGACTTCTTCGCCCGCTGCTACGGCGTGGCCGCCAACCGGCGCGGACCGATGATCGGCGAGCTGCTCGACATCGTGGGGCTGTCGGACAAGCGCGAGGCTTACGTCGAGAGCCTGTCTCGCGGCATGCGGCAGCGGCTGTGCCTGGCCCACACGCTCGTCCACGACCCCGCCCTGCTCATCCTTGACGAGCCGGCGTCCGGCCTCGACCCGAGGGCGCGGGTCGAGATGCGCGAGATCCTGCGCGAGCTGCGGGCCATGGGCAAGACGATCCTGGTCAGCAGCCACATCCTCCCCGAGCTCGGTGAGATGTGCACCGGCGTGGCGATCATCGACCACGGCCGCCTGCTGCGCTCGGGAAGCATCCGTGACATCGAGCGCTCCCTCCACGCCACCGCGCTGCTGCGCATCGAGCTGTTGGGTGACGAGCCGATGGTCACCGCCGCGCGCGAGTGGCTCGGAACCGATGCCAGGGTCGGCGACGTCCTGCTCGAGGAGGGCCACGACGGCACGACCCGGCTCGAGGTCGCCTTCGACGGCGGCGCCGATGCCCAGGCCGAGCTGCTGCGCTCCATGATCGACGCCGGCCACCGCGTGGTCGGCTTCACGCAGGCAACCAGCGACCTCGAGGAGATCTTCCTGAAGGTGACCGGGCAGGACACCGGCTCGGAGGCGGCGGCATGACCGCGGCCAACGGCCACGTGGGCAGCGCGCCTCGCCGCTCGGCGCTGCGCGAGTTCGGCTCGGCCGTCCTGACCATCACGGTCAAGGAGCTGCGTTCGCGGATGCGCGGCCGACGGGCGTTCGTGGTGCTCACGGTGTACCTGGCCCTGCTGGCCCTGATCACCTACGGCGTGTACATCATGATCGCGCCGCAGGCGCGCAGCGCGGGCATGGGCGGCATGGGCCAGGCCAACGCATCGGCCCTCATCGGTCAGTCGATCTTCAGCGTCCTGTCGATCTTTCAGCTCATCCTGGTGGCGTTCATCGCCCCCGCCTTCACGGCCGGCCAGATCAGCCTGGAGCGGGAGAAGCAGACGCTCGATCTGCTCGTCTCGACACCGATGCGTCCGGGGGCCATCGTGATCGGCAAGCTGGCGGCCGCCCTCGCCTTCGTGGTGCTCATGATCGTCGCCGCCGTGCCGATCACCGCGATCGTGCTGATGTACGGCGGGGCGTCGATCGACGACATCGTGCGCCAGCAGGTGGTGCTCCTCGCCACGGCGCTGGTGCTCGGGTCGATCGGCCTCTTCTTCTCCGCGCTCCTCAAGCGGACCCAGGCGGCGACCGTCCTGACCTACATCACCATGCTGGCCCTCACTCTGGGCACGGCGATGCTCTTCACCTTCTGGACCATCGTCATCAACCAGAACCAGGCCGGGTTCGCCCCGAACCG
>DATAKU010000025.1:0-2591 GCA_036261425.1 Candidatus Limnocylindria bacterium
AGGTTCGAGCCGGTCGCGAACTGCCACGTCCCGGGCGGGAAGAAGACCGCGTGGAAGGCGGTGAACGCCTGGTCGAAGGCCAGCGCGAAGGCGGCGGCCAGGACGACCGCCACCAGGCCGATGGCTCCCGCCGCCAGGATCATGATCCGGCCCTGCCGCCGCGGCTCACGGCGGAGCCACGCGGCGGTCACGCCGGCCAACACCAGGGCCAGGACGGTGACGCCGATCAGGACCTGCACGAGCCGCGAGACGTCGGCCATGTGGGACCGCTCCCGCTCGTCGAGCAGCGGCGGCTCGCCGGGGAAGCCGGTGTCGAACGGACCGTCGGTGACGATGTCCCACAGCATCCGGCCGGTGGCCTCGGTCACGGCCGTCTGGCTCACCCCGAACGCGTCGGCCACCCCGTGCCGCTCCTGGAGCAGCGTCGTGAACCACGGGTTGAACAGGAGCAGCGGCCCGAGGAGCGTGATGACGATCGCCAGAGAGATGCCGAAGACGAGGCCGACCGGCCACGGGGCGCGCGGCATCGGCGTGGAAGGCCGGGTCAGAGGACCTTGCCGGCCATCCGCCCCGTGCCGACCACCATCGACAGGACGAACCCGACGACGCTGATGATGATCGCCCCGAGCAGCGCAGCCAGGAAGTTCCCGACCACCAGCCCCAGGTCGAGCTCGGCGGAGATGGCGCCGGTCAGCATGAGCATCAGCGCGTTGATGACGATCAGGAAGATCCCCAGCGTCATGAGCGTGATCGGCAGGGTCAGGATGCGCAGGACCGGCCGGATGATCGTGTTCACCAGGCCGAAGATGAACGCCACCAGCAGGAACTTCAGCCAGGCCATCTCCGGCTCGAAGGCGAAGCCGAGGTCCGGGACGAGCAGCACGGCCACGTACAGGGCCGCGGCGTTGATCAACAGCTGAACGAGCCGATCCATGCGCACAGCCTAGCCGATGCCGTCCAGCCCCGGCGGGCCGGCCAGGAGACGCCCGCGCACCCACGCCCCGCGGACCATGTTCGGGTGCGGGCGGAAGATCATCCGGCTCAGCAGCTCGTCGGCGGCGCTCGGCGGGGTGTCGCCGGGCAGCGGCGTCGTGAGGCGCGGATCGACCGCGATGAGATCGGCCTCCTTGCCCGCCTCCAGCGAACCGATCTCCCCCTCCATGCCGAGGACCCGCGCGCCCTCGAGCGTGCCGAGGCGCAGCCAGTCGAGCGGCCGGCTCCCCTGCGCACGTTCGGCCCCACCGATCAGCTCGAGCGCGCGCTGCGTGACGGCGCCGGCGCGCATGACGGTGAAGATGGAGGTCTCCGGGCCTGCCGCCACGTCGCTCCCGAGGCCCACGGCCATCCCGGCCGCCGTGTACGCGCCCAGCCGCATCATCCCGCTCGACAGGAACAGGTTCGACGCCGGGCAGTGGGCCACGCGCGAGCCGCTCTCCACCAGGCGCGCCACCTCGCGTGGCGAGAGATGGATGGCATGGGCCAGGATCGTCCGCTCGCCCAGCGCGCCGGCGCGATCGTAGACGTCGAGGTAGTCGATCGCCTCGGGGAAGAGGCGCCGCACCTCGTCGATCTCCCCGGCGTCCTCGGACAGGTGCGTCTGCCAGTACGCCCCATGGCTTCGGGCCAGCGCAGCGGACTCGCGCAGCATGCCGGCGCTGCAGCTGACCGCAAAGCGCGGCGTGAACGCGTAGCGCAGCCGACCGCCGTCGTGGCCGTGCCAGCGTGACGCGAGCTCATCCGACTGGCGCAGGCTCGTCTCGAGGATCCGCTCCGGCGCGATGCGCTGGTCGTAGGTGATGCGGTCCATCATCACCTTGCCGATCACCGCGCGGATCCCGTGGGCCTCGGCCGCGGCGAAGGCGGCATCGGTCGAGTCCTCCCACAGCGCCGCGTAGGCGACAACGGTCGTTGTTCCGGCCGCCGCGAAGGCGCGCCACGCGGCCGGTGCCTGGCGCTCGGCGGTCGCGCGGTCATAGCCGTGCTCGAGCGGAAAGATGTATCGGTCCAGCCAGGTCAGCAGGTCGAGACCGCTGCCCAGCCCGGCGTTCCGCAGTTGCGGCAGGTGCGCGTGGAGGTCGACCATCCCCGGCATCAGGACCAGGGGCCGCAGGTCCAGCACGCGCTGGCCGTCACCGTCGCCGGGTGGCGCCCACGCCTCCGCGCGCACGATTCGCCCGTCGGCGCCCACCTCCACCACGCCGTCGGCCACGTCCAGCAGCCCGCCGTCGTCCAGCGGCGAGAGGAGCCGCGCGCGGAGCGCGAACGGGCCGGCGCCGGGAAGGTCAGGCATCGGGCCCGATGCTACATGCAAGAAGGTTGTACCCTTCTCGTTCTACCGTTAGGAGGCCTCTCATGGCCAGTGGCACCATCAAGAAGATCGTGGCCGATCGCGGCTTCGGCTTCATCACCGGCGAGGATGGGAAGGATTACTTCTTCCATCGCGACGGTCTCAGCCAGTCGATTGACTTCGACCGCCTTGTTGGCGGTGAGCAGGTCACGTTCGACATCGAGTCGAGCCCGCGTGGCCCGCGGGCGGGGAACAACCCGACCGAGTCCGCGTAGTCTCCCGTCCCTCGACGCAGTGGCGGGGG
>DATAKU010000034.1:0-1987 GCA_036261425.1 Candidatus Limnocylindria bacterium
TCAGATGAACAGGGTCGGGACGCCGTCGGCGACGTGGCCGAGGACCGTGGCGGCGCCGGCCGGCTCTTCCAGCCCGTCGATCAGGTCGTCGCGGGTGAGGCCGAACATGTCCATCGTCATCTGGCAGGGGATGAGGTGGACGCCCATGGCCATCGCGATCTCGAGCAGCTCGCGGGGCTCCGCCACGCGGTAGCGCTTGGCCAGCTTCTTCATCATCCACGGGCCCATGCCCATGAAGTTCAGCCGGCTGAGCTTGAGGTGGTCGATGCCGGGTCGGTTCATGACCGCCAGCATCTTCTGCATCCAGGTCTCGCCCGGGCTGGCGCCCGGCTTGACCAGCGGGTAGAAGCCCCAGAAGGTCAGGAAGATCGAGACCTTCATGCCGCTCGCGGCGGCGCTGGTGGCCAGGATCAGGGTCGCCCAGGTCCGCTCCAGGTCACCGCTCTCGAAGATGATGAGCAGCTCGTTCTTCTTCGCGTCCGGCTTCGGCTCGGTCTC
This sequence comes from Candidatus Limnocylindria bacterium, assembly GCA_036261425.1. Taxonomy (GTDB): domain Bacteria; phylum Chloroflexota; class Limnocylindria; order QHBO01; family QHBO01; genus JACDBZ01. The sequence goes on from DATAKU010000034.1 coordinate 499, forward strand.
GACCGGCTCGGTGGCCGGGACGGCCTCCTGCTCGATCGGCGCATCAAGCACGGCGGTTGGGGGAGCCTCGGTCGCGCGTGCCTCGGCCACGAACTGCGGCTCGTCGGCGACGGCGCCGACGAGGACGTCGAACAGCGAGGGGTTGCGGACGCGGGACGGCGTCGCGACGGTCATCGGTCGGCCCTCACTTCTTGCGCAGGACGAACCGGAACACGCCGGCGTCCTCGCCCTGCTCCACGATCTCGTGGCCGGTGGTCTTCGACCATGCCGCGAAGTCCTTGACCGACCCGGGGTCGGTGGCGAGCACCTCGAGCAGCTGGCCGGAGGCCATGCCCGCGATGGCCTGTGCCGTCTTCACGATCGGCATCGGGCAGGCGAGGCCCCGGGCGTCGAGGCGATTGGCGATCTCGAGCGTCATCGTGCGCACCTTTCGTCAGATGAAGAGCAGCTGGGCGTCGTCGGCGGCGAGCCAGAAGGCGGTCACGCCCTCGACGCCGTCGACCAGCGGGTCGAGGTCGGACTGCTCGATCGCGAGCAGGTCCATCGACAGCGAGCAGGCCTGGATCTCGACGCCGCCGAGCTCCTTGGCCTGGCGCAGGGTCTCGACCCAGCTGGCCTGGCCGCGCTCGCGCAGCGAGCGGACGGCGGCCTCGCCCTCGGGGCCGGCCTCGGGCGCCAGGCCGCGGCCCGCGTCGATGCGGTCCGCGCGGAAGGCGTCGAGTGCCCAGTACTGGAGGAAGACGTGGACGGGGCGGCCGAGGGCGGCGGCGCCGGCGATCAGTACGGCGGCGGCGTTGAGCCGGTCCTCGGTGCCGGAGAAGAGCGTGATGGCGAGGCGGTCGCTCATGCGGAGTCGGGACCTCGGTAGCGAACTGTTCGACGTTGTGTCTCACCCTGCGACCCGGGCACGCGACGGGCACGTGCCAGCCGGCCCCTTGCATCGGTCCATCCCGCCCGCGCGCCCGCGCGTGGCCGCGCGCTCGCCATCGGGCCGAAAGTCACCCCCTCGCGGGCCTGACGGGACTGGCCGCGCCGCGGTCATCCGCGCAGCGTCGAGCGCGGCAGTCGCCGATGGAGGAGATTCCGATGCGCATCGTTCTTGGCGTCGACGGCTCGACCGCCGCGCGCGTCGCCTGCGACTTCGTCGCGGGACGCAGCTGGCCGACCGGCACCCGGATCCGAATCGTCGCCGCCCTCGAGCCGCGCGTCGACTGGACCGGCCTCGTGCCGGGCGGGAACGGCGGCAGCGAGGAGGAGCGCCGTCTGCTCGAGGAGGTGCTGGACGCCCGCGCCGACTGCCTGCGTGAACGGGCCTACGCCGTCGAGCCGGTGCTCGAGATCGGCCGGCCGGCGGAGCTGCTGATCGCCCACGCCGACCAGTGGTTCGCTGACCTCATCGTGGTCGGATCACGCGGGCTGGGTGCCGCGGCCAGCGCCCTGCTGGGGTCGGTGTCGGCGCACCTGGTCGACCACGCGCCCTGCCCGGTCC
>DATAKU010000045.1:0-5810 GCA_036261425.1 Candidatus Limnocylindria bacterium
CGACGCGAGCCGCGTTCGACCTCGACACCATCGACACGCGCCGCTTCACCGGTGAGCAGGAGATCACCCGCGAGGTCTTCGACGAGGACACCGCCACGCTCGAGAACCTGCGGCTGTGGGACTACCGGCCGTTGCTGACGACCTTCGGCCAGCAACAGATCCTGCGGCGCTACTACACCTTCACCGATATCGACATCGACCGCTACGAGATCGGCGGGGAGCAGCGCCAGATCATGCTCAGCGCGCGCGAGCTCGACGTGGAGCGCCTGGCCGACCAGGCTCGGACCTGGACCAACGAGCGGCTCGTCTTCACCCACGGCTACGGCATCACCGCCGTGCCGGTCGACGCCGTCACGCCCCAGGGCACGCCGGACTACCTGGTGAGCGGCATCAACCGCGACCCGCAGCTGCCGGTCGGCGAACCGCGCATCTACTTCGGCGAGGCGACCGATACGTACGTCGTGACCGGCACCGATACCGCCGAGTTCGACTACCCGCTGGAGCAGGGCGGCGAGACCGAGGGCGCCACCACGACCTGGGACGGGACCACCGGCGTCGGGCTCGGCAATCCGATCAGCCGCCTGCTGTTCGCGCTGCGGATGGGCGACTTCAACCTGCTCATCAGCGGTCAGCTGACCGAGGACTCGCAGATCCTGTTCGACCGTTCCATCGGCACGCGCGTGCAGAAGATCGCGCCGTTCCTGGCCTACGACGGCGACCCGTACCTCGTCAGCGCCGACGACCGGCTGCTGTGGGTCTGGGATGCGTACACCGTCAGCAACCGCTACCCGAACGCGCAGCCGCTCGGCTTCGAGAGCCGCTTCCCCGGCGCGAACTACGTCCGCAACAGCGTGAAGGTCGTGATCGACGCGTACGACGGGACCGTGCGGTTCTACCTGGCCGATCCGGACGAGCCGATCGCCGCGGCCTACGGCCGCATCTTCCCGAACCTGTTCGAGCCGCTGGACGAGATGCCGGCCGACCTGCAGGCGCACCTGCGCTACCCGGAAGACCTGTTCACCGCCCAGACCGAGCAGTTCCGCTTCTACCACCTGCCCGCGACCGATAACGGCGCGACGACCTTCTACAACCAGGACGACCGATGGGCGATCCCGGAGGACGTCGTCGCCGGCGACGGCCGACCGATGGAGCCGTACTACGTGATCATGCGCATCCCCGGGGAGGACGAGGCGGAATTCGTCCTCATCCAGCCGATGGTCCCCGAGGGCCGGCCGAACATGATCGCCTGGGTCGCGGCCCGCATGGATCCCGGCTTCTACGGCGAGCGCATCGCCTTCCAGTTCCCGACCGGGACCTCGACCCAGGGTCCGGCGCAGATCGAGGCGCGCATCAACCAGGACGACGTCATCAGCGAGCAGTTCACGCTGTGGTCCAACGCCGGCTCGAGCGTCGTCCGCGGCAACCTGCTCGTCCTGCCCATCGGCGAGGACGGTCTGCTGTACGTGGAGCCGATCTTCCTCCAGGCCGAGGGCGCGCCCTTCCCCGAGTTCGTGCGGGTGATCATGGCCGACCAGCGGCGCGTCGCCTTCGCCGAGACCGTCGAGGAGGGCCTTCGCCAGCTCCTCGGCGAGGCGGAGCCACCGCCCCCGGAGGAGCCGGAGCAGCCGGGTGAGTCCCCGGAGCCCTCGCCGTCGCCGGGGGAGACGCCCGGGGAGCTGCCGTCCGACGTGACCGGCCTGGTGGCCGAGGCGCAGCGCCTCTACGACGAGGCCCAGGCCGCGCTCGACCGCGGCGACCTCGGGACCTACCAGGACCGGATCGACGAGCTGGCCGAGGTGCTCGAGGCGCTTGCCGAGCTGACCGGGGAGTAGCTCGGGGCAGGACGGATCGGCCCCCGCGGGCCGGAGCCGGCGGGGGCCGCATCGGTGGACGTCCGACGAGTGGTCAGTTCCGGTCGTACGTCTCGAAAGAGCCGGTGTACGCGGTGGGGAGGTTGATCCGACCGTAGACGGCGACCGTCCACGTACCGGCCTGCGGGCTCGTGACCAGCAGGGCGCGATGGTTGACGAACCCGATGTCGAGAAGGGCCGCGGATTCTCCGGCGACCTCGCAGTTCGGGTCGTAGAGCACCAGGTACAGGAGGTCCGTGGTGCTCGGCCACTCGATCTCCGTGTAGACGGCTCCCGTGCCCTCGGTGACCGTGAACTCATGGTGGTTCAGCAGGCCGGTGCTGTCCGGGCACTCCGCCAGCTGCCAAGTATTCGGCGCGACCACGGTCCCTGAGAACGACTCCCGGGCGGTGAGGCTGTACTCCGGCGTCTTGCCGCCGGTGTTCGGCCGGAATCGGACCTTGCCCTTCTCGGCAGCCTGCACCGCCTCGTACGCGTCGAGGTGGCCCATGCCGACCTCGAACACCTCGTAGGCGGGCATCGGGTCGGCGGTGCCCTCGAGGATCGCGATGACGTGACCGGGGGTCAGCGTGTCGCGGGCATCGAGCATGAGGGCGACCGCGCCGGCCACGTGCGGGGTCGCCATGCTCGTGCCGGAGGCGTAGGTGTAGAACGGGTTCTCCGGGTCCACCCCGGGCGCCATGAGCGTGGCGGCCGCGCTCTTCGCCGCGTTGATGTCGACGCCGGGAGCGGTCACCGTCGGACGGTAGATCCCCGTACCGTTGGCCTGGGCCGCGGCGCGGTCCCAGTTGTCGTCGATCCGCCCGCGGCTGCTGAAGTCGGCGAGGTTGAGGGACTTGTCGGAGGCGGCCACGCTGACGACCCACGGTGAGGTCGCGTATTGGTTCAGCGTGTTCGGACCGCCGGAGTTCGACGCGGCGAAGACGACGGTGACGCCGGCGTCATAGAGCATCTTCGTCGCGACGTTCACCGGATTGTCGGGCTCGTAGTCGGTCCCGTCGCCGGAACCCCAGCTGTTGCTGCTGACCCGGATGTTCGCCTCGGGATGGGTGAGGATCCAGTCGAAGACGCGCAGCGCCCAGCTGTTGAGGAGGACCGCGCCCGCATCGGTCTTGAAGCTGTGGACCGATGCGCCGGGCGCGACGCCGACGTACCGGCCAGCGCTGGCGGCGCCGGTCCCGGCGATCGTCGAGCTCACGTGCGTGCCGTGGCCGTAGGTATCGACCGTCGGTCCCGGGACGATGACGACGCCGTCCTTCTCGAGCGGGTCACCCGCCACGTTGTACGTCGTCACGTGCGCGAGGTCCGGGTGGGACGAGTCTGCACCGGTGTCGATGACGGCGACGCCGATGCCGGCACCGGTGTACGGCATGCGCAGTCCGTCCCCCGCGTGGACGCGATCGGCGCCGATGAGCGCGACGCTCTCGTCGAGGATGAAGTCGTTCGCCGTGTCCTCCCACAGGCTGCGGGTCTCGGGCCACGACGCGACCTCGAGGACCTGCGATGGGGTGAGCGCCGCGACGGCCATGGGCAGCGCCTCGTAGCGGCTGCCACCGACGCCGAGGGCATCGAGCCGGTCGAGGCCTGACCGATCGTCGAAGGTCACGATCGTCGTGAGGGTCGCGTCATCGGTCGCATCGGCGAGCCACCTGGAGACCTCGGGGGAGAGGGTGGCGACCGATGTGGCGGCGGCGGGTGGGGGACCGGCGAGGAGGAGACCGCTCAGCGCCATGACGGTCGCGATGAGCAGTGCCGCCGAGAGGCGGGAGATGGACGATCCCGTGGGCTGCGTGGACATCCGTGCATCACTCCTGTGCCGTTTCCGACTGCGGCTCGGGAGCTCGGGTGCGCGAGTCCGCCGACTGCAAGCCGGATGCCGAGTGCGCCCGACGCGGGGCGTTCCGGCCTGGAACGATTCGGGCATGCTGGGACGATGGGTCCGCATGCCGTCCGGGGCGCACTGTCGCCCACTCAGGGGCAGGCGAGCCCGTAGACTCGGGCCGATGGACCTCCTGGTGATCGGCGGCGGCGGGCGGGAGCATGCCCTGGCATGGCGCCTGGCGCGGGACGAGAGCGTGCGGAGCGTGCGGGTCGCGCCGGGGAACGGAGGCACCGATGCGGTGGCCGAGGCGGTTCGCGGTCTCGACGTGCTCGACCCGCTGGCGGTGGCCCGGCACGCCGCGCGGGAGCGCTATGGGCTCGTCGTCATCGGTCCCGAGGCGCCGCTGGCCGCGGGCGTCGCGGACGAGCTGCACGCCGCGCGGATCCCGACGTTCGGTCCGTCCCGGGCCGCGGCGCGACTGGAGTCGAGCAAGGCCTTCGCGAAGCGCCAGATGCAGCGGGCCGGCGTGGCGACGGCCGCGTCAGTGACCTTCACCGAACCGGAGGCGGCGGTCGCCCACGTGCGTGCCGCGGAGCGCCCGCCGGTCGTGAAGGCCGACTGGCTGGCGGCCGGGAAGGGCGTCGTCGTGCCGGACACGCTCGAGGAGGCGGAGGCGGCGGTCCGCGAGCTGTTCGCCTCGGTGGCGCCGGGAGCGCGGCTTGTCCTGGAGGACCGGCTGGAGGGCAGCGAGGTGAGCGCCTTCGCGCTCGTCTCGGACGAGACGGTCGTCCCGCTGGCGGCGGCGCGGGACTACAAGCGGATCCGGGACGGCGACACCGGTCCTAACACCGGCGGGATGGGGGCGTTCACGCCCGTGCCGGAGTTCGGCCGAGACGCCCTGGAGCGGTCGGTGGCCGAGGTCTTCGAGCCGATCGCCTGGCGGATGGCTCGCGACGGCTTCCCGTACCGCGGCGTCCTCTACGCCGGCCTCATGCTCACCGATGCCGGACCGATGGTCCTCGAGTTCAACGCCCGGTTCGGCGACCCCGAGGCCCAGGTCCTCCTCCCGATGCTCGACGGCGACCTGGCCGAGGCGCTCTACGGCTGCGCCATCGGTGACCGGGGGCTCATGGAGGGCTCGCTGGTGGTCCGCTCGGGCGCGGCCGTCGGCGTGGTCGTGGCGTCGGAGGGGTACCCGGAGGTGCCGGTCACCGGCCGCCCGATCGAGGGTGTCGAGCCGGCCTCGACCGCCGACGACGGCGAGCGCCTCTGCTTCCACGCGGGGACGCGCCGGAGTCCGGACGGCGGGTACGAGACGAGCGGCGGCCGGGTGGTCACGCTGGTGGGACGGGGGGCAACGCACGGCGAGGCCCGTGCCGCCGCCTACGCGGGTGTGGCTGGGGTCACCCTGGACGGCGGCCAGTACCGGACCGATGTGGCCGCTGGACTCGAGGCGGCGGCTGGCCAGCCGGCACGTGGCGGCTGACCAGCCCTGGGTGCGTCAGCCGCCCCGCACGCTCCCCGGCACCATCACGTCGATCCAGACGAGGCGGTGGTCGGAGCTCGGGAACGGGAACGTGCCCGTCAGGCGTGAGAGCGGATCGCCGAGCTCGGGCCAGAAGACGGCGGCATCGGTGATTCGCAGGTTCCGGCTCGGGAGGACGTAGTCCGCCCGGAGGTTGCCGGGCGCGCCATCGGCGAAGTCGGCGGTGTCGTAGCGTGGGTCGCTGAGATGCGTCGCGTTCGCGCCGCCCTGGAGCGCAGCCGCCTCCACCGCGCCGAGGCTGTCGGGCGTGACGGTGGTGTTGACCCGCGGATTCTCGAGGAGCTGCTGGATGGCGCCGGGGATCGAATCACCGTCGAGCGGATCCGAGTTCTGGTCGCCGGCGATGACGAACTTCTCGCCCGGCTTCAGCCCGCCGGACACGCCATCGTCGTCGTAGATGTAGCCCCCGGCGCCAGGGGTCACGTAGTCGGCCCAGAAGCGGATCTCGTCGAAGTTGCGCGTCCCGTTCCGGTCCTCGGCGCCATCGAAGACGGGCGGCGTCGGATGGCTGACGAGGAAGTGAACGATGGTGCCGCCGACGTCGATGGGGACGTCCCAGTGCGACTTCGAG
>DATAKU010000077.1:0-7927 GCA_036261425.1 Candidatus Limnocylindria bacterium
GCCGCGGCCGCGGCGGCCGGCTCCGACCACGTCTCCGTCGTCCGTCGCGAGCCCGGTTCCGGGCCGAGCACGAAAGGGGGTGTCCTCCGGTATGCCACGCCCTTCCTGCGCGGACCGATCATCGGGGTGGTGGACGCCGACTCCCGTCTCGAGCGTGCCTTCCTGGAGCGCGTCATGCGCGCCTGGCGGCGCGATCCGACCGCCGCCGCCCTGCAGGTGGCCCGAACCCCCCGCAACGCCGATCGGTCGTGGCTCACCCGCGCCCAGGCCGAGGAGCAGCTGATGGATCTGACCAGCCAGTGCGGCCGCTGGGCCGCCGAGGGCACCGCCGAGCTGCGCGGCAACGGGATGTTCGTCCGCGCCGACGTCCTCGCGTCGGTGGGCGGCTGGGCGACGGATGCCGCCACCGAGGACCTCGACCTGTCGACGCGGCTGTCGGTGGCCGGGCACCACGTCGGCCTGGCGCCCGAGGTGGCGGTCGGCGAGGAGGCCGTGGAGACGCCCGGCCCGCTGTGGCGGCAGCGGCTGCGCTGGGCGGAGGGCAGCATGCGGCGGCTGATCGCCCACGGCCCCGCCCTCCTCTCGTCATCGGCGTCGCTGCGGCGCAAGGTCGACTTCCTGGCCTTCTCGGTCGAGTTCTTGCTGCCGCCGCTGTTCGTGGCGGCCATCGTGGCCAGCCTGGTGACCATCCCGCTGCCGCAGCCGGCCGACTGGACCGTGCCCGCCTCGCTGTTCGTCGGATACGGGCTGGGCGTCTTCCTGCTTGCCCTGGGCGGCCTCCATGCCACCGGGGTGCGTGGGGTGGGCCTGGTCGGCCGCGCGGCCCGCGGTGCCCTCTTCCTGTCCCACTGGCTGCTGGTGGTCCCCGCCGCCCTGGTCCGCATCGTCGTGGGGCCCGCGACGACGGAGTTCGTCCCCACGCCGCGCTTCACGGGGAGACCATGAGCCGGTCGCGGGCGAGCCTGATCGTCGCCGGGGAGGTGATCGTGGCGGCCACGCCGGAGGGGCTGGAGACCGCCGAAGCGGTGGGGATCGCCGGCGGCCGCGTGGTGGCGGTCGGGTCGCGGGACGACGTCCTCGCCGCCGCGGAGTCGAGCGCCCGGGTGATCGACACCGGGCCGGCGGCGGTGATCCCGGGGCTCCACGATTTCCACATCCATCTCGCCGGCCTCGCCCGCGCCCGGGCCGGCGTGCGGCTCGATGACGCGGCCGACGGCGAGCATGTGCTCGAGACCCTCCGCCGGGCCGCCGCTGACCTGGCCACGGACGCCTGGCTCACCGGGCGGGGGTGGAACGAGGCCCAGCTGGCCGGCATCAGGGGCGGCGCGCTCGACCTCGCGGTGGGGGAGCATGCAGCCTTCCTCGCCAGCCACGATGGGCACTCGGCCTGGGCCTCGCGCGTGGCGCTCCGGCTGGCGGCCATCGACCGATCCACCCCGGATCCCCACGGCGGCCGGATCGAGCGTGGCACCGATGGCGAGCCAACCGGCGTAGTGCGCGAGACCGCCCTCGACCTCGTGGCGCGCCACGTGCCGAGGCTGCAGGGCGCCGCGCTGCGGGGACCGCTGGCCGCGACGCTGGGCGACCTGTCCGCTCTCGGCATCACCGGGGCGTGCGAGGCGGGCGACTACACCGACGAGGGCGGCATCGGTGCCGATGCCGCGCTGGGCGACTCGTATTCGTCGCTGACCGACCTGGCCGACGCGGTCGATGGCAGGCTGCGGCTGACAATCGGCATTCCGGTCGATGCCATTCCGGCGGCCACGGTCCGCGGCCTCCGGACCGGGCGGTCGTTGCATGGTCGGCGCACGCTGCGGTTCGGGTGGGCCAAGGAGTACGCTGACGGCGCGCTCGGGTCGGGGACGGCGGCGCTCTTCGAGCCGAAGACCTGCGGCGAGCCCGACCGAGGCATCCTGCGGGTCGAGCCGGCCGAGCTCGATTCCCTGGTCGCCTCGGCCCGAGCGGCGGGCATTGCGCTGGCCATTCACGCCATCGGCGACCGGGCGGCGGCCGCCGTCCTGGACGCCATCGAGCGAGGGCCCGGGCGCGGGGTGGGGGTCCCGAACGACCGGATCGAACACGCCCAGCTGGTCCGGTCCCGTGACCGCGAGCGATTCGCGGCGCTCGGCGTGACGGCCAGCATCCAACCCATCCACGCCGCCGCCGACCGTGACCTGGTCGAGGCCTGCTGGCAGGGGCGCCAGGACGACGCCTACGCCTGGCGCTCGCTCGCCGATGCCGGCGCCCTCCTGGTCGCCGGCTCCGATGCGCCGGTCGAGTCGGTCGACCCATGGCTGGGCATGTACGCGGCGATCCACCGCCGACTGCCCACGGACGCCCGGGGCGACTGGCGACCCGACCAGGCCGTCGACGTGGTGCGTGCGCTGGCGGCGTACACCAGCGGGCCCGCCACCGCCCTGGGCGTCCCGGACGAGGGGCACCTGCGCCCCGGGGCCCGAGCCGACCTCGCGGTGCTCGACATTGACCGCGCCACGCTGCTGGCTGGCGGCGAGGCGATGGCGTCCGCGCGCTCCGTCCTCACCCTGGTCGACGGTGTCGAGGCGCATCGGTCCTGAACGACGCGCGGGGTTGCCGCGATCCGCTAGGATGCCTGTCCGGGGAGCGAGCAAGCGTCACGGAGGGCACTGATGACCGCCGACGATCGCGACCGAGCCTTCGAGATCGCCGAGGACGACAAGCGCGCCGTCGGCCCCGGCCACAGCACGAGTTTCGACGCTACGCGCCTCGACTTCGGGCACCACGCGGGGCGGACGATCGCCGAGCTGGCCACGATCGACCCCGACTACCTGCGCTGGCTTGCGCGGCATCCGTCCGGCGTCCGCTATCGGGCGGAGATCGCACGGGTCATCGACTCGGCCGTGCCGCGACCGGGTGACTGGCAGCGCTGAGACTCAGTCCCGACAATGCCGTCTGACCCGCCACCGGCGGGACCAGCGGCCCTGTTCACTGCGGTGGCGCCGTGGGATACCTATGGCATGTCCGCGACCAGCGCTCCCGTCCGCCAGTCCCACGCGCCGCACCGCGTCAACGATCCATGGCACCACATCCTCGTCGCCACCGACGGCACGAGCGCCTCGCTCGCCCCGACGAGCCGCGCCCTCGAGTTGGCCTGCCGTGACAGAGCCGATCTCACCATCGTCGTCGTCCACCCGGCCGGCCCACGTGGCGAGCCGTCGCACGCAGGCGGAGGCATCACGGTGCTCCAGCCCCTTCTCGAACAGGCTCGCGCCGCGGGCGTCCGCGTCTCGGTCGAGGAGCGCTGCGGCCCGACCGGCCAGACCATCGTCGACCTGGCTCGCGAGATGGACGCCGATCTCATCGTCGTCGGACGCCACGGCCGTCTGCACGACCTGCCGTCGGGCACCGCGACCTGCGGATACGTGCTGACCCACAGCGACCGGCCGGTCCTGGTGGTGCAGCCCTGGGCACCGGACGCGGCGCGGGGCGGCCCGGTCCGCGAGCCCGCGCGCTGAGCTCGCAGGCGCCCGGGCGCTCGGCGGACCCCGTTGCTGTCCCGCGTACCATGAGCCGGACGTTGAACGCAGGTCGGTCGCGCGGCGACCACCGGTCGCCATCGGTCCTGCTGTCGGAGGAGATCGCCGGCCGACGGCGGACGTCTGATCGGAGGGAGATGAGCACCGAGCAGCGCATGGTCGAGGAGCCGGCGCGCCTGGATCCGCAGGCGTCGCGGCCGCTCGAGCGCATCCGCGAGGGCATCCGCGCGCGCGAGGGGACGGTTGTCATCGGTCTCGGCGCCCTCCTGCTGGTCCTGGTGGCGCAGCTGCGCGAGCCGGCGGTCCCGTGGCTGACGTGGGATGCCCGCGTCTACTGGGAGGCCTCCCTGACGACCGACCTGTACGCCGAGGCGCGGGTCGGCGCCCTCGGCGCCTACCTCTACTCGCCCGCCTTCGCCCAGCTGTTGGCCCCGGCCGGCCTTCTGCCGTGGTTCGCGTTCGTCTTCGGCTGGGCCGCGCTCTCGATGGCCGTGGCAGTCGCCCTGGTTCGAGACGCGGTGGCCCGTCATCGCTGGCTCTGGCTCCCGCTCGCCACCCTCGCCATCCTGGACATCGGTGCCGGCAACGTGAACGTGATCCTGGCCGGCGCCATCGTCGTCGGCTTCCGATGGCCGGGCGCGTGGGCGCTGGTGGTCCTGACCAAGGTCACGCCTGGGCTCGGCCTCGCATGGTTCGCCGTGCGTCGCGAGTGGCGCAACCTCGCCGTGGCGGCCGGCGTGACGCTGCTGGTGATCGGGCTGTCGGCGGCCTTCGAGCTGACCTCGTGGGCCGAATGGATGACGATGCTCGCCTCGAACGCGACGCCGGTTCAGCTGCACGGCGACATCGCGGTGCCCGCGCACGTCCGCTTCCCGGTGGCGCTGCTGCTCGTCGCCTGGGGGGCACGGACGGATCGGGCCTGGGTCGTGCCGATCGCCTGCGTGCTCCTGCTCCCGGTGATCTGGCCCAACGCGCTCGCCCTGCTGCTCGGATCGGCCGCGCTCTTCTACGGTCCGCCACCGCGCTCGGGCCGATTCGAGGGGCGCGCGGCGTGAACCGGCGCCTGGTGTGGGTCGACTGGCTGAAGGGCCTCGTCGTGTTCGGCGTGGTCGCCTACCACGCCGCCCAGCCGTTCGTGGTCACCGACTGGCTGGTCACCAACGAGGAGCGCAGCCTGCTCCTGTCGGGGCTGGCGGGCGTCGGCTACCTGTTCGCCATGCCGCTCATGTTCCTCCTGGCCGGCGTGGCCAGCATGCTCGCCATCCAGCGCCGGAGCGTGCGTGCCTACCTGGGCGTCCGGCTGCTCCGCCTCGGTCTGCCGCTCGTCGTCGGCTTGCTGCTGCTGAGCCCGTTCGAGTCGTGGGTCGGGCATCTCTCTCGCGGCGGCTCGGACGCGTTCCTCGCGTTCAGCGTCGCCCAGCTGCAGGACGCGGGCATCGGTCCCAGCCCGGTCTGGCTTGGCGCCTACGGCCACCACCTGTGGTTCCTGGGCTTCCTTCTCGCGTACGTCCTCCTCAGCCTGCCGGTCCTCGTCTGGCTGCGGGACCGCCCGCCCGCCGACCTGGCGGGCCGGCTGGGGACGGCGGGGTTCGTCCTGGTCCCGCCGGCAGTCATGGCCCTCGCCCAGTGGCCGCTGCGGGCCGCCTTCCCCGCCTACCGCGACTGGGCCGATGCGATCCTGTGGCTGGGCTACTACGGGATCGGTGTCCTGTTCGTCCTCGACCACCGCCTGATCGCGATGGCCGGGCGAGTCGGGCCGCGGATGCTCGTGCCCGGGGTCCTGCTGGTGGTGCTCCTCGCACCGATCGCGCTGAGCGGCGACATCTGGCGCTTCGAGGCGACCCCACGCGTCGACGTCGCGGGGCTGGCGTACGCGGTCGCGCGAACCGGCATCGGCTGGTCGCTGGTGCTGGCCGTGCTGTCGCTGGGCATCCTCAGGCTCGACCGCTGGGAGGCCGCCGGACGCCGGGTCGGGGAGTCGTCGATGGCGCTCTACGTGCTCCATCACCCGGTCGCCGTGGTCGCCTCGGCCGTGGTGGTGTCGAGCGACCTTGGCCTGTGGACGAAGTTCCTTCTTACCGCCACCGTCACCTTCGCCGTCACCGGCGCGCTGTACGAGGGTGTCGTGCGCCGCGTCGCCGTCCTGCGCGGCGTCTTCGGCGTGGAGCCTCCGACCGCGGAGCCGTCCGAGCTGCCTCCGGGCCTCTCGATCGACCCGGAAGGCGCGCACCGCTAACCCGTGCGCGGCGCTCAGCCGATCGGCTGAAGTCCGGGTTCCCGTACCGTGGTGGTCGCAGCGAACCGTGAGCCATCCGCGTCTTCGTCCGTGTCTACGCCACCAACCGTTGCGCCGGGTGACGCTGGAGATCGGCGCGCGGCACCAGGTGACCATGGAGGTCGCCGATGAAGATCAGCGTCAGCTCGTCCATCGGTCGCCTCCAAGTGTCCGCGTGGTCGCCATGCCAGAGCGATTCTGATACCATCGCGGTCCGCGTGGCGTCCTCGAACGCCTCGGTCCGGATGGGCGGCTAGCTCAGCTGGTTAGAGCACTTGCTTGACATGCAAGAGGTCACTGGTTCGAGTCCAGTGTCGCCCACCACCACTCCCCACGAGCGCAACCCCGAGCGGCCTTACGGCGGGGACATCCACGCTGCAAGCCCACCAGACTGCCGACTTTGGGTGGATGGCGTTCCGAACGGGGGGGCGTGTTCAAGAGCACGCTGACGATCGACTGGGTACGACGGCGACTCGTAGCTTGGTGGTCGCTGGCCGGATGCCCCGTCGGGCATCCGGCCACAGCCTCATCAGCGTGGGCCCAACCGGCTTTGCTCGCCCTCGGTCCGAGCGGACTCGTCCGCCGTGGGGATGGTTCGATCGACCAGGTAGGGCACCGTGAACTGGGTGTACCAGTCCAGGGGCGGCTGCGTGCGCGCTCCAGTTGCGAGGCCGACCGGCTCCTGGTAGCGCTCCCGCTGGAGTTCGCGAACTGCCTCGACCTGCGCCGGCGTGAGCAGAGCTCCCTCGGCCGCCTGGTCGACTGAGACGTTGGCGGCCCCCAAATTCAGGATGCCGAGAATGAGGATCGCGCCGAGAATCGTTGCCGCCATCGCTGCGGCGATGAGAGCGACGACGCCCGTCGTCCGCATCGGCGTCAGCGGAGGTGCGTGCTGCAAGTGGGTCATCGTGTGACTCTCCGTTCTACCGTCGGTCCGGTGTGAGCCCAGCGCTCGCAAGGAGCCGGCCGCCTTGAGGACGACCGTAAGCCCGCAGCCGCGCCGATACACCGGAGCACAGGACGTCGTATCCGTCATCTCGACGACGCGTGACGACCCCGTTGGCTGGCAGGCGGCCGCCGGACTGATGCAGGCGGTGTCTGCCCGCGCCAGGGGTCCCTGGTCGTTTGGGATGCTGCAGAGCGGCGCGTTCGAGCACGGAAACGGACCGTGAGACAATGGGCTCAGCGCGGCCGGCCGGTTGCCCCGATTGGCCCCCCGCTCGTCCTGAGACCGTTCATGTCGGCCTTCGCCCCGCGATGACGCACCGCCAGCTTCCCAACCATCCCCGAGTACCCCGAACCCGCGCCACGGCCATCGAGCGAGACGTGCTGGTCGTCCAGCAGGCGAGCGTTCACATCGCGGAGCTGGGAGCGGACCTGGATCGCAAGCTGAGCGCCGAGACGCGCGAGAGCGAGCGCCTGCGGTGCCTTCGGGAGGCCACGAACCGGATCACGCGCACGGCCAACGACGCGATCCAGGCCTATCGCCGCGCTCGCCGGTCGCTCGACGCCGAAGCGGCCAAGGAGCGCGACGACGGAGCCACCCAGGAAACCCTGAAGCGGTTGACCGACGCCAGGCTGGAGCTCCTGGCGGCGCTCGACGCAGCCGGCAGTCGCTACCCGGTGCCGGTTGACCGTCCGGACGGCGAGGGCACCGAAGCTCCCGACACTGCCTGAGCGGTCCTCGCCCCGACGGTCGGCTGTGTCGAGGCGGTCACGTTGCCCATCCAGGGATCTCCATCGTGTCTTTTGCACTGGGTCTCGCCGCCGATGCTGAGAACGCGCCACGCGTCGAGTGTGGCGCCACCACATCTACACCGTCTGCTTGTCGCTCCATCGCGAAGCCGTGTTTCCCGTGCTCGTTCCGACGTGTCAGCCTCGGGAAAAGCGCGGTCTGCGCTTCCAGGAGGTGACCAATGAACTTGAAAGTGACGCTCTCCGCCATCATCGCCGCCGCGGCGCTCATGGGCGCCTGCGCCCAGCAGGGTGCCGACCCGACCGGGGTGCGCGAGATCGAGGTGGCGATGACCGATGAGCTGCGGTTCGAGCCCGACGTCATCACCGTGGCCGCCGGCGAGACGGTGCGCTTCGTGGTGCGCAACACGGGCGCCATCGATCACGAGTTCCTCATCGGCGA
>DATAKU010000087.1:0-7051 GCA_036261425.1 Candidatus Limnocylindria bacterium
TCGTGAAGCTCACGACCAACCGGATCGAGCGCCAGGTGGACGCCAGCGGCCGCCGGGCGCTCTTCGACCGCATGCACGCCGTCGCTCGCCACCTGCCCATGCCGCTGCGGCGGCTCCTGTTCCGCCCCGTCCTCGCCCACTTCGGTGGAGCGCTCCGTTACCTGGCCGTGGGTGCCGCGGCCATGAACCCGCACGTCGCCCGCTGGTGGGAGGACATGGGCGTCGTCTCGCTCCAGGGCTACGGCGCCACCGAGTGCTCGCCGGTCGTCGCCTTCACCCGGATCGAGCGCAACCGGATCGGGACGGTCGGCGAGGTCATTCCCGGTGTTGAGGTGCGGGTCGCGCCAGACGGTGAGCTGCTGGTCCGCGGACCGAACGTCTTCCTCGGCTACTGGGACCGACCCGATGCCACGGCCGCGGTGCTGAAGGACGGCTGGTACCACACCGGCGACCACGGGACGATCGACGCGGATGGCTTCCTGACGCTCCAGGGCCGCAAGAAGGACATGATCGTCATGCCCGACGGCACCAAGGTGCACCCGATCGACGTCGAGCGCGCGCTCGTCGCCGATGCCCAGGTCAAGGACGCCGCGGTGGTCGGCTTCGAGCGCCCCGGTGAGGAGGTCCACGTCCACGCGCTCCTCATCCTCTCCGAGCCGACCGAGCAGGTCGCCGATGAGGTCGTCGCGGCGGCCAACGCCCGCCTGGGCGGGCATCAGCAGATCCGCGGCCGGACCATCTGGCCGGAGGACGAGTTCCCCCGCAATGCGTCGATGAAGGTCCGCAAGGACGAGCTGGCGCAGTGGCTGCTGGCGGCGTCGGCCGCGGAGGCGCCGACCACAGCTATCCCACGGACCGTCGCGGTGAGCGCGCCCACCGTGGAGCGCCTCGTCGGCCAGCTCGACGGCGCGCGACAGGAAGCGATCGGTCCCGACGCCCGCCTCTCGTCCGACCTGGGCATCGACTCGCTCGGGCGCGTCGAGCTGCTCAGCCTCATTGAGGAAGAGCTCGGTGTGTACATCGACGACGGCGACCTCGAGCCCGACGAGACGGTGGCTGGCCTCCAGGCTCGCGTGGACGCCGGTGCGGGAGTCGAGCCGGAGGAGGGCATCCATGGCTGGCCGCTGAACCCGGTCGTCGGAGCCGTGCGCATCGGACTCCAGCAGGGCCTCATGCTGCCGCTGGTGTCGCTCTTCTACCGACGACGCGTGCGCGGTCTGGAGCACCTCGACGGGCTGCGAGGACCGGTCGTCTTCGCCGCCAACCACCACCTGCACTTCGACAACCCGATCATCCTGACCTCCATCCCCGTGCGCTGGCGCCGCAGGCTGTCGGTCGCGGCGGCCACCGACGGGGTCTTCGACACCGCCTTCCGCGGGTTCATGGTGTCACTCCTCGCGAACGGCTTCCCGCTGTCGCGGACCGGGGCGGTGCGACGCAGCCTGGACCGGATCGGCGCTCGGCTCGATCGCGGGTTCAGCATCCTGATCTACCCCGAGGGCCAGCTCACCGTCGGCGGGCCGCTCCAACCGTTCAAGGGTGGCACCGGCCTGGTCGCCGTCCATGGCGACGTGCCGGTCGTTCCGCTGCGCCTGAAGGTCCACCGTCCCGGCCGGATCGACCGCGAGACGGGTGGGACGGCGCTTCGCGGGGACGTGGAGGTCGTCTTCGGCCCGCCCCTGCGGTTCGGCATCGATACCGACCCGGCCGATGCCACCGAGCTCATCCGCCAGGCGATCGAGGCGCTCTGACGGGTCAGATCCCCTCCGCGCTCACCGCCGTTCGAGCCAGCGCACGCAATGCCTCCGCCGTGCGGTCTCGCCACGGCGGGTAGTGGCTGAAGGCGATGGTCCGGACATCCAGCTCGGCCAGCCGCGCCACCGATGCCTGCGCCTGCGGATGGTCGTCACTGAAGACGAGGCTCGCGAATGCGAGCCGGCCACGAGTCACCTGGAGCACGTCGCCCGTGAAGAGGAGCCGATGCGCCGGCGCCCAGAAGCAGACGCTGCCGGAGGTGTGCCCGGGCGTGTGGATCACCTGCAGCCCGCCGAGCTCCGGCAGCATCTGCCCGTCGACGATCGGTCCGGCATCCTCCGGACCACGGGTGAGATAGGCGACCAGCGGCCCGGGGCTGCGACTGGCGACCGCCTCGCGAAAGGTGACCCGCAGCGCCGCCGTGTCGGCAGGATGCATCAGGACCTCGGCACCGGAGGCGGAGACCAGCTCCCGCACCCCGCCGATGTGATCGGGATGTCGGTGGGTGCACAGGATCCGGTCGAGCTCCTCCATGGATCGGCCGATGCTCGCGAGGTACGCGTCGAGGCGGCGTCGCGAGCCGGGCAGACCGGCATCGATGAGGGTGAGCCGCTCCTCGGCGACCAGGAACGCGTACGAGGCGAGCATGCGCACGGCGTGGACGTTCGGGGCGATCTCCACGGCGCGATGATAGGCGGGGGCACGGGTTAGGCCCAAGGTCCGGCCTCGTCGCCACCCGCTGCATCCAGGAAGGCCTCGCTCGTGCCGGCCCGGTTGTGGGCGGGACTTGCTTCGCGAGCCGCTAGGCGACGTGGTGTTCGGCAGTTGGGCCGGCTTGGATCCTCGCCGCAACGCACCGGCGCGGGAATGGCCGATTCGTGCCAGCCCGACCGTGCCGGAGGACGCGGTCCGGATCAGCCGCTGCCCGACGGACGAGGCTCAGCGCCGCGTGACCTGGCGCGAGCGCTCGATCGGCCGGGCCCGCGTGGCGAGCACGCGCACACCGACGAACAGGATGTCGAACAGGACGATCGCCGCCACGATGACGAGCGCCCAGACGAGGATGGCGGGCACCGCTCCTCCTCCATGAGAACGATTCGGCGTCGCCCTCTGCATCAGCGGTGCCAGAGCGCCGGAGCCTACCAGAGCGCCAGTCCGGTCTCGTCGTCGGGGAGTCGCACCAGCGCCACGTCGCCGAGCTCGCGGATCATCACCTCGGCCGCGAACACCTCGATCCCCGGCAGGAGATGGCCGCCGACCGTGGCACCGGACGCATCGGCGAAGGTGGCGTGGGCGTGAACGAACGGCTTGTCGTCGCGAAGGCTGACGTTGCCGACGAACCCGACGATCTCATGATGGGAATCGGTCTCGAGCTCGAGATACCGATGCTCCGCCTGCTCGTAGTACGCGTAGCGCGCCCGACGAACCGCCCCGATCACGGTCACCTGGGCCGCGGTGACCTCCCGTTCCAGGCAGAAGCGCTCGATCTCCTGGACCAGGTCGGAGCCTGTCTCCAGCCGGCCGGCGAAGGCGCGCCCGGCCTTGGCCTCCCAGAACTTGCTTGGCATCGGTCCTCCTACTCGAAGTGCTTCAGGCTGCGGACGATCGGCAGCGAGCCGGCCACCCGGGCAGGATAGAGCCCGGCCAGGGCCGCGACGCCGGTGCCGACCAGCACCACCGCGATGAGCAGCCCCCACGGCGGCCGAAGGCCCGCGCCCAGCTCGGGAGCGACGCCGCCACCGATGATCGCGGCCGCCACCACCAGGCCGGTCACCACGGCCAGGATGCCAGCCACGGCACCCATGATCGCCGCCTCGGCCACCACCATGGCCTGCACCTGGCCGACCGTCATGCCGTGCGAGCGCAGGATGGCGATCTCCCGAACGCGCTCACTGACCCCGATGCCCAGCGTGTTCACGATGCCGAGCCCCGCGATCACCACCGCCACCAGCGCCAGGACGTCGAAGAGCCCGCTCAGGCTATCGAGGGATCGGGCCAGCTCGCCGGCCAGGTCGCGGGCGGTGACCGGCTCAGCGGCCAGCTGCACGGCCGCCTCGCGCACCGATGCGGCGAACGCAGTGGGCGGCACATCGGGTTGCGCCACCATGATCCACAGGGACGCCGTGGTGGCGCCGAAGCGGTCGCGAGCATCGGCCGTGCTGACCAGCAGGGCACCATCCGGCGTGCGGGCCGGCAGGGTGTGCTCGAGCAGGCCGGCGACCGCCAGGTCGTGGGGCTCGCCACCCGGAATGCCCAGGGTCACGGTGTCCCCGACCTCGATCCCGGCCCGCTCCGCGAGCGCCACCGGCACGAGGACCGATCCGCCCGCGCGGAGCGCGGCGAAGGCATCGGTCCGGCTGGCGCCGGTGATGATGAGCGCGTCGGCGTCCTGGAAGAGGCTGGGGTCGATGCCCGCGAGAACCGCCTCCTCGCGCTCGTCGCCGTCGACCCGTACGACCGGCACCTCCAGCACCGGGCTCGCCTGCTGCAGGCCCGGCGTCGCCTCGAACGACCCACGGAACGCCTCCACCTCGAGCGGGATGCCGGTGCGGATCGCGTGGCCGCCCGGGAGGATGGACGTCACCCGGCGTTCGGTCCCCGCCCGCGCGGACTCGGCCACCGCCCCCAGGGCCACCACCGCAGCGAGCGCGATCATCATCGCCCCGACCGTGAGGCCGGTCCGCGCGCGGTCCCGCGAGAAGTTGAGCCGCCCGAGCAGGCCCTGGGCCCCGAAGAACCACTCGAACGGACGCCCGATCAGCCGCCCGAGCGGCTCGAGCACGAAGGCGGTGGCCATCGCGCCGCCGATGAGCAGCGCCAGCGACAGCAGGAGCGGCAGGATGCCGAGCTCGACGCCCAGGATGGGCACGATCAGGATGCCGGCGGCCACGACCGCGAGCTCCGTGACGACCAGCGGCCGCATCCGCTCGAGCAGGCTCCGCTCCCGGCTGCGGGAGGGACGCAGCGCATCCATGGGCGTAAGGCGCCCGGCGCGCACGGCCGGACCGATGGCCCCCACTGCGGTGGCCAGCAGGCCAAGCACGAAGGCGACCGCCAGCCCGACCGGCGGCAGCGGGAGTCCGGCAACCAGCACGGCGCGCGTGGTCGACAGGAAGCCGATCATCGCCGCGGCCAGGCCGATCCCGAGCAGCACGCCGGCCGCACTGCCACCGATGCCGAGCGCCAGCGCCTGCCGCCCCACGATGCCCAGCACCTGGCGGGAGGTGGTGCCCGCCGCCCGCAGCAGGCCGAGCTCGCGCGCTCGCTCGCTGACCGTCATGGCCAGCGTATTGCCGATGAGGAACGCGCCGACCACCAGGGCCACCAGCCCGAAGACCAGCGCCACGCCCGCGAAGTCGGCCTGCGCCGATGCCAGGCGCTCGGCGGCGGCGGCCGGCGTCTCGACCACGTACGGCTCGCCGAGCGCCGCGGCCGCCCGGTCCACCTCGGCCGCCGTCGCCTCGGACCCGAGATCGACGTCGAGGTAGCGGACCGGGGCCGGCACGGTGAACGAGTCGTCGAAGGTCGCGCGGCTGATGAGCAGCACGTCGCCGCCCTCGAGGGCGGCGAAGCCGGTGTCCTCGACGAGGCCGACGATACGCAGCGGAGGCAGTCCCTCGCGCCGGCCGTTGAGCCGGATCTCCTCGCCCAGGTCCAGGCCGTTGCGCGCCGCGAAGCTGGCCGGGACCAGGGCATCGGTCGGGCTGTCGGCCGAGAGCGGGAGGCCCTCCGCCAGCCGCGGCGGGCGGATCCGGGCGTCCACCTCCGGCTCGATGCCCAGCACCAGCAGCGTGAAGACCCGCTCGTCCTCGCCCGGCGCGGTGAAGGCGACCAGTCGCCGCTCGGCGACCGGGGCGACGGCCTCGACGTCGGGCAGCGCCCGCAGCGCCTGGATGGTTCGCGGCGTGAAGCCGGTGTCGTCGAAGGCACGGAACCGGACATCGGCCGCCCCGAGCAGGTCCGCGGTCGCGCTGCTCAGCGCGCGTTCGGAGGCGGAGCCGGTGATGATCGTGGCGGTCACCACGGCGACACCCAGGCCCACGCCCGCCGCGGCCAGGGCGGTCCGAAGCGGACGGGCCAGGAGCCCGCGCCAGGCGAGGGACGCCAGGCGCATCGGTGCGCTAGAGCCCGAGCTCGGAGAGCCGGGTGATCAGCGGTCGCGCCTCGTGGTCGGCACGGCGACCGAGGACGATCTCGTCGCGGACCTGTCCGTCGCGCACGACCAGGACCCGGTCCGCGTAGGCCGCGGCGCGCGCGTCGTGGGTCACCAGCACGATCGTCTGTCCGAGCCGGTCAGACGAATCCCAGAGCAGGTCCAGGATCTCCGTCCCGGTTGTGTAGTCCAGGTTGCCGGTCGGCTCATCCGCGAGGAGGATGGCCGGCGACGTGGCCAGCGCCCGCGCCAGCGCGATGCGCTGCTGTTCGCCGGCGGAAAGTTCGTCCGGCCTGTGCTCCGCCTTGTCGGTGAGGCCGACCAGCGCGAGCAGCTCGTCGACGCGCTCGCGGTTGCGGGCGACCGTCTCCCCGGCGATCAGGAACGGCAGCGCCACGTTCTCCGCCACCGTCAGGAGCGGGATGAGGTTGAAGAACTGGAACACGAAGCCGGTCTTCGCCCGGCGCGTGAGCGTCCGCCGCTCCTCGTCGAGCGTCGAGATGCGAACCCCGTCGATCACGACCTCGCCCGACGTCGGCAGGTCCAACCCGCCGAGCAGGTGGAGCATGGTCGACTTGCCCGAGCCTGAGGCGCCCATGATCGCGACGAACTCACCCTGCTCCACGCTGAGCGAGACGCCGCGCAGCGCCTCGACCTGGTGGTCGCCGAGCGGGTAGGTCTTGACGAGGTCGTGCGCCTCGAGGATCACCGCCATGCCGGGCAGTCTACCGACCGATGGTGACGCGGTGCACCGGCACGAAGCGGTGCGGTCAGCCGAACAGGAAGCCGAAGACGGCGTTCAGCAACCCGTCGAACGGCCCACCCGACGACGGAGCCGCGCTCACCTCGAGCGGCGCGCGGACCATGACGGGCGCCGGTCCCTTCGCCGGGCCGCGGTCGGCGCGGTCCTGCCAGCCCTCGAGATCGTCGATGGAGAAGCGGGCCACCAGGGCGGCGACCGACGAGCGGCCGGAAGGGGCCACCACGCTTGCGACGCCGTCCACGCCGGCCGCGGATCGCGGACGCTGGAGCGCACCGATGCTCATCACCTTCGGCTCGGGCTCAGGGGTGGCTGCCGGGGCCGCCTGGCGCGCGGCCGGGGCCGTCGTGCCCCCACCACCACCGCCGCCACCGCCGCCACCG
>DATAKU010000013.1:0-9880 GCA_036261425.1 Candidatus Limnocylindria bacterium
TCGCCCCGTTCATCGTCGGGTTCATCCTGTTCTCCGCCCTGCCCATGGCGGCCTCGCTGGTCCTGTCGCTGACCGACTTCGACCCGCGCGAGCCCGACCAGATCCACTTCATCGGTCTCGAGAACTACGCGGAGATGCTCCGCGACCCGGTCCTCCACGAGTCGTTGTGGGTGACGGTCCGGTTCGGGCTGATGGTCGTCCCGCTGACGCTGGGGGTGGCACTCGGCGTGGCGATCCTCGTCAACAGCCGGCTGCTGGCCGGCCGGAACGTCTTCCGGACGCTCTTCTACATGCCGATGCAGATCCCGATCGTGGCGAGCACGCTCGTCTGGATGGGGGTCCTCCACGCCCAGAACGGGTGGCTGAACCTGGCCCTCAACGCGATGGGCCTGCCCGGACCGAACTGGCTGCAGAGCCCGACCTACGTCGGCCCGGCCCTGGCCCTGATGGGCCTGTGGGGCATCGGCAACATGATGCTCATCTTCCTGGCGGGACTGCAGAGCGTGCCGACCGAGCTCTATGACGCGGCGCGCGTCGACGGCGCGGGACCGTGGGCGCGCTTCCGGTTCGTCACCGTGCCGATGATCTCGCCGGTCCTCTTCTACAACCTGATCATCGCGCTCATCGCCACGTTCCAGTTCTTCACGCAGGCGTACGTCATCAGCAACGGGCGGGGTGACCCGGACCGGGCGACCCTCTTCTTCAACCTCAACCTTTATCGCGAGGCGTTCACCTTCTTCAACATGGGCTACGCATCGGCGCTGGCGTGGCTGCTCTTCGTGATCGTGCTGGGGCTGACCGTCCTGCTCTTCCGCACCGCGAGCGGTTGGGTCTACGAGGGAGGCAGCCGATGACCGCGGCCACGACGCCGGCCCCCGGCGCCCAGGGCGGCTCGAGACTGCAGGGCGACATGCGCCGCTTCCTCGCCGTCTCCGGCGTGACGATGCTGGCGATCACCGTCGTGTCGGTCTTCCTGATGCCGCTCGGCTACATGGTCGCCACGGCCTTCAAGGAGCGGACGCAGCTGAGCACGCCGGGCGCGCCGCTCTACCCGGCGGAGCCGGACACGTTCGCCTGGGAAGGCATGGACTATCCGGTCTACGACGTCCCCGACGAGGACGGGGTCATGCGGGCCTGGGCGCTCGTCCAGCCCGGACGCGAGTCGAGCGTCTTCGTCGACCCGGCAGACCCCGATGCGGGACCGATCGAGTGGGAGGGTCGCTGGCGCACGCTCGACCAGCACTGGACCTTCTCGCTCAACGTCGACAACTTCACGCGAGCCTGGGACACGATCGAGTTCCCGCGCCTGTTCTTCAACAGCTTCATGATCGCCGGGCTCTCGACCGTGGCCGCCGTGGCATCGGCCATCTGCGTCGCCTACGGGTTCAGCCGCTTCCAGTTCCCCGGCCGGAACGGCCTCTTCCTGCTCATGCTGGCCACGATCATCCTGCCCTTCCAGGTGACGCTCATCCCGAGCTACGTCGTGTACCTGGCGTTCGGCTGGGTCGGGACGTGGTGGCCGCTCATCATCCCGCACGCGTTCAGCAACGCCTACAACGTCTTCCTGCTGCGGCAGTACTTCCTCACCATCCCGCGCGAGCTGGACGAGGCGGCGATGATCGACGGCGCCGGCCCCTTCCGCATCCTGCGCTCGGTGATCGTCCCGCAGGCGATCCCGGCCATCGTGGCGGTCACCCTGTTCCACTTCTTCTGGGCCTGGAACGAGTACTTCCTGCCGCTGGTCTACCTGCAGTCGCAGCCCGACCTGCAGCCGCTCTCGGTCGGGTTGGCGCGGTTCAACGCCCTCTACTCCCAGGAGCCGACGCTCGTCCAGGCCGGCGCCATCATGGCCATGGCGCTGCCGGTCGTCGTCTTCTTCCTGGCGCAGCGGGCCTTCATGCGCGGTGTCGTCTTCGGCGGCGTCGAGAAATGACGCTGCCAGGCGGCGACGGTGCGGTGGAGGCGCTGGCGGGGCGTTTCCCGCCCGGCTTCCGCTTCGGAGCCGCCACGGCCTCGTACCAGGTGGAGGGCGCCGTCGACGCCGATGGACGGGGCCGGTCCATCTGGGACACCTTCAGCCGCACTCCGGGACGGACCCGCAACGGCGAGACGGGGGACGTGGCCTGCGACCACTTCCACCGCCTCGAGGAGGACCTCGACCTCATGGCGGAGCTGGGCCTGCGGGCGTACCGCTTCAGCCTCGCCTGGCCCCGCATCCAGCCAGAGGGGCGCGGGGTGCCAAACCGCGCCGGCCTCGCCTTCTACGACCGGCTGGTCGACGGGCTGCTCGCGCGGGGGATCGAGCCGTGGGCGACCCTCTATCACTGGGACCTTCCGCAGCCGCTCGAGGACGAGGGCGGCTGGACGGACCCGGCGATCGTGGACCGGCTGGCCGAGTACGCCGGCATCGCGGCCGCGCGGCTGGGCGACCGCGTGCGTCACTGGATCACCCTCAACGAGCCCCGGACCCACGCGCTGATGGGGTACGGAACCGGTCGCCACGCCCCGGGCCGCTCCGGCTGGGCCGGCGCGATGCGAGCCGCGCACCACGCGCACCTCGCCCACGCCGCCGGCGTCCGGGCGATCCGGTCGGCGGCGCCACGGGCGCTGGTCGGGATCTGCCACGACGTGAACGAGGCGGTGCCGGCGAGCGACGCGCCGGACGACGTGGCCGCCGCAGCGCGCCACGACAGTGCCATGACCCGCTGGTTCCTGGGACCGACGTTCGGGCGGGGCTACCCGGCCGACATGCTCGAGTGGTACGCGCGCCACGGGTTCCTCCACGGCCTGGACCTCTCGGCCGTGGGACCTGCGGAGCCGATCGACTTCCTGGCCCTGAACTACTACCGGCGGGAGCGCGTGACGGCGGCACCCGTCCGCCCGGAGTGGGGGATCGGATCGCGGGTCGTGGAGGACGTCGGGGAACGAACCGGCAACGGGTGGGAGGTGTGGCCCGACGGCCTGCGTGCCGTGCTCGAGCGCGTTCACCGCGACTACGGCCCGACCAGCGTGGCCATCACCGAGAACGGGGCCACCTACCCCGATCCGCCGGTGAGCGATGGCACCCTCCGGGATCCCCTTCGCTGGAGCTACCTGGCCCGTCACCTCGCCGCCGTCGCCGACGCCCGGCATGCTGGGGTCCCGGTGGACGCCTACTTCGTGTGGTCCCTGCTCGACAACTACGAGTGGGCGGAGGGCTACCACCACCCCTTCGGGATCGTCCACGTGGACTTCACCACGCAGCGCCGGACGATCAAGGAGAGCGGGCGTCGCTACGCCGATCTCATCGGCCGCACCGCGGGGTGAGCGTGAAATCGTGACAGGCGGTGTCCGATTTGCGCCGGAAGATCGGCGTGTCGATGCGCTCGTCCTGTCCGCCTGAATCGAACAGGCGTTCACATCGGCGCCGTTCCTGCTAGGATGGCGGACGCATGCCCTCGGACAAGATCGTCGTTCGCGGTGCCCGCGAGCACAACCTCAAGAACCTCGACGTGGAGATGCCGCGTGACCGGTTGATCGTGATCACCGGGCTGTCCGGCAGCGGCAAGTCGAGCCTCGCCTTCGACACGATCTACGCCGAGGGCCAGCGCCGCTACGTGGAGTCCCTGTCCGCCTACGCGCGCCAGTTCCTGGGCCAGATGGAGAAGCCGGACGTCGATCAGATCGACGGGCTCTCCCCGGCCATCTCGATCGACCAGAAGGGCGCCTCGAGGAACCCGCGCTCGACCGTCGGCACCGTCACCGAGATCTATGACTACCTGCGGCTCCTCTTCGCGCGCATCGGACGGATGCACTGCCCGATCTGCGGCCGCGAGATCGAGCGCCAGACGGTGGAGCAGATGGTCGACCGGGTCTACGCCCTGCCCGAGGGGACCCGCGTCATGCTCATGGCGCCCCTGGTCCAGGATCGCAAGGGCGAGCACGAGAAGCTCCTGGCCGGCGCCAAGCAGGCCGGCTTCGTGCGCGTCCGCGTGGACGGCGAGCTGCGGGACCTCGACGAGGAGATCAAGCTCGACAAGAAGTACAAGCACTCCATCGAGGTCGTCGTCGACCGCCTGGTCGTGCGCCACGCCGATGACGACGGGACGCCCCGTCCGGATGCGTCGCGCATGGCCGACTCGATCGAGACGGCGCTCCGCCTCTCCGACGGGCTGTTGATCGTCAATCTGCCCGACGCGCCGGCGAAGGAGGCGGATCGGCTCTACAGCGAGCGCTACGCCTGTCCGGAGCACGGTGGCTCGTTCGAGGAGCCGGCGCCCCGGAACTTCAGCTTCAACTCGCCCCACGGTGCCTGCCCGGACTGCACCGGGCTCGGCTCGCGCCTCGAGATCGACCCGGACCTCGTGCTGCCGAACGACGAGCTGAGCGTCGACGAGGGCGCCATCCTCCCGTGGCGTCGGATGGCCGCCACCGAGAGCTGGTTCGCCAAGATCCTGGACGCGGTGGCGCAGCACTACGGCTTCCGGACCGATGTGCCCGTGCGCGAGCTGTCGCCGCAGGCTCGGCAGATCCTGCTGTACGGCAACCGCGGGGAGCGGATCGGCGTGCAGTACCGCGCCCGGAACGGGAACATCCACACCTTTCGCACGACCTTCGAGGGCATCATCCCGAACCTGACCCGGCGGTACCGGGAGACCGGCTCGGACGCGATGCGCGCCGAGTTCGAGCGCTACATGACGAACAAGCCGTGCCCGACCTGCAACGGGATGCGACTGAAGCCCGAGTCGCTGGCCGTCACGATCGCCGGGCGAAACGTCATCGAGACGACGCAGCGCTCGGTGACCGATGCCCTGGCCTGGTACGAGACGCTGCCGCAGCGCCTCACCGATCGTGAGAACCAGATCGCGCGCCAGGTGCTCAAGGAGATCCGGGCCCGCCTCGGGTTCCTGGTCGACGTGGGGCTCGACTACCTGACCCTCGACCGGGCGTCGGGGACGTTGTCGGGCGGTGAGGCGCAGCGGATCCGGCTGGCGACGCAGATCGGCTCGAGCCTGATGGGCGTGCTCTACATCCTCGACGAGCCCTCCATCGGCCTGCACCAGCGGGACAACGATCGGCTGATC
Source organism: Candidatus Limnocylindria bacterium (assembly GCA_036261425.1). Lineage (GTDB taxonomy): Bacteria > Chloroflexota > Limnocylindria > QHBO01 > QHBO01 > JACDBZ01. The sequence goes on from DATAKU010000013.1 coordinate 5,064, forward strand.
GCCACGCTCGTGCGGCTGCGGGATCTCGGCAACACGCTCCTGGTGGTCGAGCACGACGAGGAGACGATCCGGGCGGCCGACTGGGTGATCGACATCGGCCCGCGGGCCGGTGAGCACGGCGGCGAGCTCATCCACTCGGGTCCGCTCCCGGCGCTCCTGGAGAGCCGGCGCTCGATCACGGCGGCCTACCTGCGCGGCGAGAAGCAGGTCGCGGTGCCGAAGCGGCGGCGAAACGGGCGCCGTGACGCGCTCGTCGTGCGGGGCGCGCGCGAGAACAACCTGAAGTCCATCGACGTGGCCTTTCCGCTCGGCCGGTTCGTGGCCGTCACCGGGGTGAGTGGCTCGGGCAAGTCGAGCCTGGTCACGCAGATCCTCTACCCGGCGCTGGCCCAGCGGATCTGGGGATCGCGGGAGCCGGCTGGCAAGCACGACCGGATCGAGGGCATCGAGCACATCGACAAGGTCATCGACATCGACCAGTCGCCCATCGGTCGCACGCCCCGGTCGAACCCGGCGACGTACACCGGCCTGTGGACGCCGCTCCGGGAGCTGCTGGCGGCCGTGCCCGAGGCGCGCCTCCGTGGCTACAAGCCGGGCCGCTTCAGCTTCAACGTCAAGGGCGGCCGCTGTGAGGCCTGCGAGGGCGCGGGGATCGTGCAGATCGAGATGCACTTCCTGCCCGACGTCTACGTGCCGTGCGAGGTCTGCAAGGGCAAGCGCTACAACCGCGAGACGCTGGAGATCCACTACAAGGGCAGGAACGTCGCGGAGATCCTCGAGATGACGGTCGAGGAGGCGCTCAGCTTCTTCGACGCGGTGCCGTCGATCCGCAACAAGCTTCAGACCCTGCACGACGTCGGGATGGGCTACATCCACCTCGGCCAGCCGGCGACCACGCTGTCCGGCGGCGAGGCGCAGCGCGTGAAGCTGGCCACCGAGCTGTCGAAGCGAGCCACCGGCAAGACGCTCTACATCCTCGACGAGCCGACCACCGGCCTGCACTTCGACGACGTGGCGCGGCTGCTCAGCGTCCTCTCGCGCCTGGTCGACACCGGCAACACGGTCGTCGTGATCGAGCACAACCTCGACGTCATCAAGACCGCCGACTGGGTCATCGACCTCGGTCCCGAGGGAGGGGACAAGGGCGGGCAGCTGGTGGCGGCAGGCACGCCCGAGCAGATCGCCGAGTCGCCCGCGTCCTACACCGGGCGCTACCTCCGACCCGTGCTCGGTCTCGCGGAGGACCCGCGGCCGACCGCCAAGGCGGCGCGCCGCCCTCGTCGCCCCACCGCTGTCGCATCCTGACGCCGGAGTCCGACAAGGGCCGGCTCCACGCGCTGCTGGAGGGCGCCATCGGGGCCGATGGCGGCGGGCGCTACGTCGCCGGAGGTCCTCGGCGCATCGGGATCGTCGACCGGGCCGTGTGACCCATGCTGGCCGCCAGCCCCATCTCGGCCAGGAACGGTGACGGCCGAGCGGGGTCGAAGGCGAGGACGAGCCGGCGTGTGGCGCGCGTCGTGGCCACGTAGGCCAGGCGACGCTCCTCCTCCATGGCGCGCGCCGGATCGGCCGCCTCGTCGATGGATCGCCGGTTCGGCATACGGTCGGCCTCGAACCCGATGAGGACGACCGTCTCCCACTCCCGCCCCTTCGCGGCGTGGACGGTCGCCAGCTCGACGGGGGAGCCCGGGTCGCGCAATCGGGCGATGCGCTCCCGCGCGCGGTCGTACGCGGCCAGCAACGTGGACGCCGTCCCGAAGGCGGCGGCCCAGCCGAGCAGGGCGTCCAGGGCGGCATGGTCCTCGTCGCTCAAACGATCTCCGGCCGGATGGCCGCGCACCCATCCGCGAGCGGCGCGGAGCCGTCGCAGGACGTGGAACGGGTGCTGCCCGTCGGCGACCGCCGTCCGCCGCGCGTCGTCGGTGAGCGCCACCACCGGTTCCGTCTCGACCAGCGCCGGGATGGCGGTCGCGTGCGGGACGCCGGCCCGCACGAGGGCCAGCTGGATCGGACCCAGCTCGGCGCGCGTGCGAGCCAGGAAGCAGATGCTGCGGCCCTCGTCGCGCTCCCGCGCCGCGAATCGGGCGAGCACCTCGGTCGAGGACGGGTGCGCCGTGCTCCAGGCGGCGATGGCGGACGCGTCGAGGGACGAACCGGCCGGCGCTCGGATCGGCTTGGCGAAGCGCTCCCGGTTGTGCGCCACCAGGCGGGCCGAGCCCTCGACCACGGCGACCGGGCAGCGGTAGTTCGTCGCCAGCATCACGCGGCGGGCGGCCGGGTAGTCCTGGCCGAAGCGAAGGATGCGCCGGACGTCCGCGAGACGCCAGGCGTAGATCGTCTGATCGTCGTCACCGACCACGAACAGGTTGTCCTCCGGTGCGGCCAGCAGCCGCACGAGCCGGAGCTGTGCCGCGTCCACGTCCTGGAACTCGTCCACGCAGACGTGGGTGAAGCGGTGCTGCCAGCGCAGTCGGAGGCGCGGGTCCGTCTCCAGGCGGTCGGCTGCCCCGGCCACCAGGTCGTCGAAGTCCACTGCCCCGCGGACACGCAGGAGCTCGGCGAAGGCCGCCAGGACCGGCACGGCGTCCTCGGGAGGGGGTCGGCCCTCGATCTTCCAGGCAGACAGGATCGTGTCGAGCGCGGCCGGCTCGGGGACCAGCCTCCCCGCTTCTCCCTGTTCGGCCACGCGCCGCCGGGCGGCCCGCAGGAGCGGCAGCCGGTCGGCGACGATCGTGCGCGACTCACCGGCGTCGAGCAGCACCTGGCGCGCCAGCGCGTGCAGCGTCCGGATCTCGATCCGCGCGGCCGCCGGGACGGCCCCGGCCAGGCGTCCCTCCACCCGCGCGCGCAGGTCCAGGGCAGCGTCCCGGTTGAAGGTCACGACGCAGATCCGGTCGGGCGCGACGCCACGGGCAAGCAGGACGGCGAGCCGTGCCACCATCGTGGTCGTCTTGCCGCTCCCCGCGGGGGCGATGATCTGGGCCGGTCCATCGGGGAGCGTCGCGGCAGCGCGCTGCTCCGCATCGAGCGCACCGAGGACGGTGTCCAGGACCGACGCGGCGGTCGTCATCCGCACAGCATCATGACGGCGGCTTAGCCCGCGGTTATCGGCGGCTTACCGGGTGGTCGGAGCGGGCCGGAGCCGTGCCGGCTCGCTCCCGGTATCCTTGCGGCCCGAGGCTCGCACGACACGGGTCTCCGCACGAGGACACCGTGGAACCCCGACCCAAGCCGGCCCGATCAGACGACGCCCTTCCGTACGACCGCGAGCTCATCCGCTCCGGAGGCGTCACCTCGGGCCGGCAGCGCGACGCGGCCATGCGGAGCCCGGCAGCGGAGCGACCACGATCGCGCCCGCGACCCGCGGCGCGGCCCCGGCGGAGCGGCGGGCTCGCAAGGGCGCTCCTCCTCCTCCTCGTCGCCGCGGTCGCCATCGTCGTCGTCCTCGTCGGCATTCGCGCCGCGGCCTTCCACGCATCGGTCTCCAGCGCGCCGTTCGTCTCCAGCGCGCTGTTCGGGCCGCTGAACGGCGACGAGCGCGTGAACGTGCTGCTGGTCGGGTACGGCGGCGCCGGCCACGACGGGGCGTACCTGGCCGACTCGATCCAGATCCTCTCCATCGACGCGGAGACAGATACGACCACCACCATCCCGATCCCCCGGGACCTGTGGCTGGAAGGCGTCGAGAGCTTCGCTCGCAGCGGCAAGGTCAACGAGGTCTTCGCCGCCGGCTACATCGAGGGTGAGCTGGATGGAGCCGGCGCCCTGCTCTCGCGAGCGCTGTCGGAGGTCACCGGACTCGACATCCAGCACTGGATGTCGATCGATTTCGCCGGCTTTCGCGCCATGGTCGACGCCGTCGGCGGGGTGACGGTCGAGAACCCGACGGCTTTCTGCTGGACCACGGGCGAGGATCGCCACCGGGCCGGACAGTGGGACTCGGGATGCTTCGACTCGGGCCTCCTCACGCTCGACGGCGAGGCGGCGCTGATGTACTCCCGCGCGCGCTACACGAGCGTGGCGTCGGAGTCGACCGACTTCGCGCGATCGGCACGCCAGTCTCGGGTCATCGGCGCGCTGCGCTCGGAGCTGGGCGACGGCGGCATCGGCGCCATCGGTCCGGGCCTGAGCCTGATGGATGCGATGGAGGGGAACGTGCACACCGACCTGTCGGCCATCGACCTGTTCCTCCTCTCGTCGCACTTCTCGAGCGACCGGCGCGTCGAGCTGACCGAGGGACCGGTCCTCACCGCCACCACGAACACCGTCGGGCAGTACATCCTGATCCCGACCGGGTGGACCGGCCCGGGCGACTACGACGGCGTGCGCGCGTACCTCGACCGGGAGCTCGCAACATCGGTTGGCACAGCGGGCCCCGATGCGCCGTAGGCGCCGGCTCGGCCTGCGCGACCTGCCTCGCCTCATCATCGGCGGCGCCATCCAGTTCGCCGGCCTGTTCGGCGGCCGCTATCGGCGCACCGAGGGCGCCCACCTGCTGTGCACCGATGCCGATGGCCGCATCCTCGTCGTCCGCACGACCTACCTCGGGCCGGGCTGGATGCTGCCCGGCGGGCGGGTTGAGCACGGCGAGACGCCGCACGACGCCGCCGAGCGCGAGACCGAGGAGGAGACCGGGCTCCGCGCCCGTGCCGATCGGCTGGTGCTGGTCGACGCGCGCCGGGGCCGCGACGTGAGCTTCGTGTTCCGCGGCACTGTCGTCGGCGGTGAGCTGGAGCCGCAGTTCGGCGAGATCGCCGAGGTCGGCTGGCTGACGCGGGACGAGATCGCCTCCACCTCCCCGCGCCTGCATCGGCTGC
>DATAKU010000102.1:0-4693 GCA_036261425.1 Candidatus Limnocylindria bacterium
TCGGCGGGACGCGTGACGCGCGGCGGGACGTAGACGGTGGGCTCTCCGGCGGGCGGCGTGCCGGCGGGGACCGGTGCGGCGGCCGCGGCGCCCGCCATGGTGGCGGCGCTGGCCGGGACCACGCCGGGGACGGCATCCGGGTCGCGGCGCCACACGCGCAGCGCTTCCGCCAGGGCTCCGGCGTCCGGGAACCGATCGATCGGCTCGCGCGCCAGGGCGCGGGCCAGGATCGCCTCCAGGCCGGCCGGGACCGGGCGGCCGATGCCCGAGGGGGTCGGCGCGTCCTCGTTGAGCCGCTTGAGGGCCACGGCCGCGGCCGAGTCGCCCTCGAAGGGACGGCGGCCGGTCAGCATCTCGAACAGCACGATGCCGAGGGCGTAGACGTCGGACGCGCCGGTGACCTCGTCCCCGCGCGCCTGCTCCGGGCTGAAGTAGTGGACCGATCCGAGCGTCGTGCCGGTGACCGTCATCGACGCCTCGCTGACCGCGCGGGCGATCCCGAAGTCGGTGACCTTCACGTCACCGTGATCGGTGATCAGGATGTTTCCCGGCTTCACGTCGCGGTGGACGATGCCCTTGCGGTGCGCGGCCTCCAGCGCGCTGGCCACGGCGATCGCGACGCGCACCGAGTCGTCGACGGACAGTGCGCCGCGCTCGGAGATGATCGAGGCCAGGTCGCGGCCCTCGACCAGCTCCATGACGATGTACTGCTCGCCGTCGGCGCCGTCGGTGCCGTAGTCGTAGACGCTGACGATGTTCGGGTGGCTGAGGCCACCGGCGGCGCGCGCCTCCTGCTTGAAGCGCGCGGCGAAGCCGGGATCGGCGCTGAACTGCGGCCGCAGGATCTTGACGGCCACCTCGCGGTCGAGCTGCTCGTCGACGGCGCGCCAGATCGTCGCCATGCCGCCCTCGCCGAGCGGGGCGATGAGGCGGTACCGGCCGCTGATGAGCCTGCCGATCATCTCCACGACGTCAGTCTCGCAGGTCGAGACCGCGCACGTAGGTTCGGAATTCGTCGGCCTCGTCGGACTCGAGCGCGACCGCCACGTTGGCCTTCAGCCAGCCGAGCCGCGTGCCGGCATCGTGCCGCGTGCCCTCGAACTGGTAGCCGAACACGGGCTGTTCGCCGATCAGCGTCCGGATCGCATCGGTCAGCTGGATCTCGCCGCCCGCGCCGCGGGTGGTGTGCTCCAGCACGTCGAAGATCTTCGGGGTGAGGATGTAGCGGCCCAGCACCGCCAGCTCGGATGGCGCCTCCTCGACGGTCGGCTTCTCGACCAGGTTGCGGATCTCGACCAGCCGTCCCTCCTCGTGGAGCGGGTCCACGATGCCGTAGCGGCTGACGTCCTGGCGATCGACCCGCTGGACGGCGATCACCGAGCCGCGATGCGCCAGGTACGCGTCGATCAGCTGTCGCGTGACCGGTTCTCCGCCGGGGTTGAGCATCACGTCGTCCGAGAGGAGGACGGCGAACGGCTCGTCGCCGACCAGGTCCTTGGCCATGAGCACCGCATGGCCCAGCCCCAGCTGCTCGCGCTGGTGGACGAACGCGACCGTGCCGAACTCGCTGATGCGCCGGATCTGACGCAGCATCTCGATGTCGCCGCGGTCCTCCAGCCAGCGCTCGAGGCCCGAGTTGGAGTCGAAGTGGTCCTCGATCGCGCTGCGCCCCGTCGCGATGACGATGATCATCTGCTCGATGCCCGAGGCGACCGCCTCCTCGACCGCGTACTGGATGATCGGGCGGTCGACCAGCGGCATCATCTCCTTGGGGACGGCCTTGCTGGCTGGGAGGAAGCGGGTGCCGAATCCTGCCGCCGGCAGGACGGCCTTTCTCACGCGCACGATGATCGATGGGCTCCTTGGTACGGGGTCGAATGCGCGGCGAGGGCGCGCCGGATCGCTGCGCGCGGCGGGGCCGCGGTTAGGTTCCTCACAGGGGACGCCAGTATACCAACCGGCGTTGCACGGACCGATGCGCGGGCCAGGCCCGCGCTGGCCGGCTGGCGCCGGCCGGGTGGAGCGGTCGAGGGCGCTACAATCGGCCGCGCCGATGTTCAAGTCACTCGTCCGCACCTTCAAGGGACCCAGCCGCGATCCGCGCATGGCCTACATCAGCCGGCCGCTGCCGACCTCGCTGCCCGACGAGCAGGTCGTCGAGGCGCTGGATCTCGCGTTCGCCGAGAACCCGAACCCCGCCTACCTGGTCGAGACGCTGCCGCCGGCCCTGCGCCACGTGACGGGTCGCGACTTCCAGGTCCTGGACCGCGCCGTGCGCGACGTCACCGGCGCGTTCACCAAGACGATGGTGATGATCCGCGACGGGGACGTCGGCAGCTGGCCCGGCTACGCCGCCATGTCGTACCCCCTCATCAGGCCGTCGGCGAAGGCGGAGGAGACGCGTGCCGCCATCGTCGCGGCCGACTCGCCGGACGGGTCGGAGCCATCCGGCCCGAAGCCAGGATGGGCGCCACCGCCACCACCGGAGCGTCGCTGATGGGCCGGCAGAACGTGCCGCGCGATCAGTGGCTGGACCTCGGCTCGGAGTGCCCCCGCTGCGGCGAGCAGATCACCGAGGCCAACGTCTACTCGTGGCGCCCGTTGCCGGAGGATCCGAAGCTGCTCCTGCTGTGGTGCCCGAACTGCGGGGACCGGGTCGAGATCAACCACATCTGAGGAGTGGTGCCCCCAACGGGATTCGAACCCGTGATCTCCACCTTGAAAGGGTGGCGTCCTAGGCCTCTAGACGATGGGGGCACGCGCGCGCATCGGCATGGTACCAGCGGCGTCGCGGCCGGCCGATCGGCCAGGCGTGGCGGTCAGCCGAGGTAGAACAGCAGGACCAGGATGACCAGGCCGGCCATGGCGACGCCGGCGATCAGCACCATGATTCCGCCGCCGACGGCGATGAGGAGCGACTGGCCCGTGGCGCGCTGCCGCGCGGCGCGCGAGCCCCATACCCAGCCCTGGGCGTACACGAACAGGCCGATGGCGACGGCCACGATGCCCGCCACGAGCATGGCGAGGACGGAAAGGTCGGAATCGTCGCCGAGGAGGGCGAGGGCCACCAGCGCGCCGGCGATGATCAGGCCGACGATGCCGATGATGGTGTTGCGGAGCATCGGGTGCATGGGCGGCTGATTCTAGCCCGGTCGCGCTCCCGGCCCTCGACGCGTGCCGCTCGCCCGTGGGGACGGCAGGTACGCAACTTGCTTCGGCTGGGGAGCGGGGGGATCGGAGCACCAAGCACGCAGAACAGGAGCGCCAGATGGCGAAGCGCGGCAGCGCCGAGCAGAACGGCAGCAACACCGTCAACACGGGCGGGACGGCCGCGGCCGGCAAGGCCGGCGGCAACATGAGCGTTCGGGAGGCGGGGCGGAAGGGTGGCAAGACCACGCGAGCCCGCTACGGGCCGGAGTTCTTCCAGGAGATCGGCGCCAAGGGCGGCAAGGCGGTCAGCGAGCGGTACTCGAACGAGCACTTCCGCGAGATCGGCCGCAAGGGTGGACGTCGGGTCGCTGAGCTCATCGCTCGCGCCAAGACCATGCCCGGCGAGCCCGGCGAGGACTCCGGTCAGCGCGAGTAGCGCTGCTCCTTCCACGGGTCCGCGTCGTTGTGGTACCCGTTGCGCTCCCAGAAGCCGAGGCGGTCGTCCGTGGTGAACTCGACGCCGCGCAGCCACTTCGCGCTCTTCCAGAAGTAGGTCCCGGGGACGATCGCCCGCAGCGGGTAGCCGTGCTCCGCCGTCAGCGGTTGCCCGTCGTAGGACCACGCCAGGATGCATTCGGGGCGCATGGCCGTCTCGAGCGGCACGTTGGCGGTGAAGCCGCCTTCGGCGTGGAAGATCACGAAGCGGGCGCTCGGGCGCACGACGGCCACCTCGGCGACATGGCTGAAGGCGACGCCCTCCCAGCGCGTGTCGAGCTTCGACCAGCGCGTGACGCAGTGGATGTCGGTCGTCAGCTCCGCCACCGGAAGGTTGCGGAACTCCGCCCAGTTGAGGCGGAACGGCTCGTCCACCTCACCCCACACCCGGAAGTCCCAGCCCGACAGGTCGCCATAGTCCGGAACGCGCCCGAAATGCAGGACCGGGAACTTCTCGGTCAGCACCTGCCCCGGTGGGACGCGGGCGGCGAGCTCGTCCGGCACGTTGCGCTTCTGCCACGGGAAGACCATGCGCGGCAGCATCCGCCCCGGCTGCCTCCGGGTCAAGCCCGGCCGTGGCCGGGCGCTGCGTAGACTGGGCCGATGCCGCCGCGCGCCGCCTCCACGCCGTTCGCTCGCCTGGCCGCGACGGCCGACGCGGTCGGCGCCACTCGCAGCAAGAACGCCAAGCGCGACCTGCTGGCCGGCTACCTGCGTGACCTGCCGGCGGGCGACCTGGTGGCGGCGACGACCTTCTTTGCCGGCCGCCCGCTCACCGACCCGACCGCCAAGCTCGGCATGGGCTGGGTCCAGCAGGGGGCGGCGCTCGCGGCGGCCAGCGGCGCCGACGAGGAGCGGCTGCGTACCGCCTACCTGCGCCACTCCGACTTCGGCGACGCCGCCGCGGAGCTGCTCGGCGAGCGCGCACCATCGGGCGGCGCGCCGCGGACCGTGGCGGACGTGGCGGACGGGTTCGCCTCCATCGCGGCGGCGGGAACGGCCGAGGAGCGGGTCACCCGCTTCACCGACCTGTTCCGCCGGGCCACCG
>DATAKU010000137.1:0-3188 GCA_036261425.1 Candidatus Limnocylindria bacterium
CGACGGCCTCTCTGCCGCGCTCGACGAAGCCCGCCTCGGCCGCCCCCCGAGAGAGCGCCTCGATACCGATGGCGCCGCTGCCGGCATACAGGTCGATCACGCGCGCGTCGGGCACGCGGTCTCCCAGGATGGCGAAGAGCGTCTCCTTCACGCGGTCGGTGATGGGACGCGTGGATCGGTCCTTGGGGGCCGCCAGCGGCACGCCCCTCGCCGACCCGGCGATGACGCGCATCAGGCGGCGTCTCCCTCCTCCTCGGTCGCCGCGAAGTCGGTCTGCAGCCGCGCCAGCCCGGGCCGCCCGGCCAGGGTCGGATCTGACCGCACCAGCCGGTCCGCCAGCTCACGGGCCCGCTCGGCGAGGCGCAGGTGGCGCGGCTCGAACAGAGAGGCGACGCGCAGCGGTGGCAGGCCCGACTGGCGCGTTCCGAGCAGGTTCCCCGCTCCGCGCAGCTCGAGGTCCGCCTCCGCGATGGCGAAGCCATCCTGCGAACCGCGGACCACCTCCAGGCGGCGCAGCGCGAGCTCGTCGGTGGCGTCCGACAGCAGGATGCAGTAGGACCGATGGGCTCCGCGGCCGACGCGTCCGCGGAGCTGGTGGAGCTGCGCCAGGCCGAAGCGCTCGGCGTCCTCGATGAGGATGACGCTGGCGTTCGGCACGTCGATGCCGACCTCGATGACCGTCGTCGCCACCAGGATGTCCATCTCCCCCGCGGCGAAGGCCGTCATGGTCACGTCGCGCGCGTCGGCCCGCTGCTGGCCGTGGACGAGCCCGATGCGCAGGTCCGGCAGGGCCGCCCGGAGCCGCTCCGCCTCCGCCTCGGCGCTCGCCGCCTGCAGCGACTCCGACTCGGTGACCAACGGCACGACGACGAACGACTGGCGCTTCGCCGCCGCCTCGGATGCCAGGAAGGCTTCGATCTTCGGCAGCGCCCGTCGGTCACGGATCTCGGTCCGGATCGGCTGGCGTCCCGGCGGCAGCTCGCGGATGGTGCTGATCGCCAGGTCACCGTAGACGGTGAGGGCCAGCGTGCGCGGGATCGGGGTGGCGGTGAGCGCCAGCAGGTGCGGCTCTCCCCCGCTCCCCTTCGCCTGCAGCGCGGCCCGCTGCCCCACGCCGAAGCGGTGCTGCTCGTCGACGATGGCCAGGCCGAGGCGCGGGAACTCGACGGCCTGGCTGATGACGGCGTGCGTGCCGATCACCACCTCGGCCATCCCGCCGGCGATCGCGTCGTGGATCTCCCGCTTCCGCGCCGCGGGGAGGGAGCCGGACAGGAACTCGGCCCGCACGCCCAGCCGGTCGAGCAGCGGCGCCAGGCCGTGGTGGTGCTGCCGGGCCAGGATCTCGGTCGGTGCCATGAGTGCCGCCTGCCAGCCGGCACGCACGGCGCTGGCGAGCGCCACGGCGGCGACCGCCGTCTTGCCGCTCCCGACGTCACCCTGCAGGAGCCGGCGCATCGGCCGCTCCGAGGCGAGGTCGGCGGCCACCGCGGAGACCGCGGCCGCCTGGTCGCCGGTCAGGTCGAACGGCAGGGCGGCCACGATCTCCGCGAGCTGGGTGTCCTCGACCGCGATCCGGGGAGCGACCAGGCGCTCGCGCATCTGGCGCGCCTGGGCCAGCGTGAGCTGGAGGGCGAGCAGCTCGTCGTGCGCCAGCCGATCGAGCGCATCGGTCACGTCGGCCGCCTCCTCGGGAAAGTGGGCGGTCCGCAGCGCGTCGGCGAGCGGAGGCAGGGTGCCGCGCTCCGCATCGGTCAGTGGATCCTCGACGGCGGGCAGCGCCGCCTCCAGGATGCGCGCCAGCAGCTCACGCAGGCGCTTCTGGGTCACGCCGCCCGACAGGTGGTAGACCGGCACGACGCGGGCGGTGTGCACCGACTCGTGCCCCACCGGACTGAACTCGGGCGACGTGAACTGGCAGCGCCAGCCCCGCTGCGTCACCTTGCCCGAGACGATCACCTCGTCGCCGGGTTTCAGCCGCCGCTCGACGTAGCGCCGCCCGAACCAGATCGCCTCCGCGCTACCCGACGCATCGCTCAGCTGGGCGAGGACCCGCTGCGGCCGGCGGCCGAACCCCGGCTCGACGCGGACGGCCTCCACCCGCACCCGGGCCGACTGCTTCTCGTCCGGGACGAGGCGGTCGAGGGTGCGCAGATCGCTGAAGTCGTCGTAGCGGAAGGGGAGGTACCAGAGGGCCTCGCGCAGGGTGGTGATCCCCAGCTTCGACAGCGAGGCGGCGCCGCGTCCCAGCTGCGGGAGCGCCAGGCGAATCGGCCGGTCCAGCTCGTCGGTCGCCAGCGGCCGGCTCGATTGCATGCGCCGATCCTAGCGTGCTACTCTTGAGGCCGTTCCGGCGCCGGCGAGCGCCGGCTTTTCGTGTGATCCCAGGAGACCCAACGACCATGGCCCGCGTCTGCGACATCTGCGGCAAGCGTCCGATCACCGGCTGGAACCCCCAGTCGGTCGGCATGAACCGCAAGCGCGCGCTGCGCCGATGGCTGCCGAACCTTCAGCCGGTGACCCTCGTCCGCGATGGCAAGGCCACCAAGGTGAACGCCTGCAGCCGCTGCCGCCGCACCGCCCAGAAGGTCTGACCCACCCCGCACCGATGCGCCCGCGTCACCGTCGACGCGGGCGTTGCCGTGCCCGGCTCAGGTCCCGAGGTCGCGCGCCGAGTCCAGGATGAGGGTGAACGGGCCGTCGTTCACGAGCTCCACCGTCATGGCGGCGCCGAACCTGCCCGTCTCCACCTCGACCGCGCCCTCCCGCAGGCGAGCGACGAACCGACCGAGCAGCGGCACGGCGGCCTCGGGTGGCGCCGCGTCCGTGAAGCCCGGTCGGCGCCCGCGTCGGGCGTCCGCGTAGAGCGTGAACTGGCTGACGACCAGCAGCGCGCCACCGATGTCGGCGATGGCCAGGTTCGTGCGGCCGGTCGCATCGGTGAAGTAGCGCAGTCCGAGGAGCTTTTCCGCCATGCGCTCGACCGTGGCGACGTCGTCCTCCCGACCGATCCCGACCAGCACGACCGCCCCGGCGCCGATCTCGCCCAGCACCTCGTCCCCGGCCCGCACCGTCGCGCGGGTCACGCGCTGCACGACGAGTCGCATCAGCCGGCTGCCTCCGCGCGGCGACCGGTCATCCGCCCGAGGGAGACGCCGAGGCCGGGGCCGACGCCGCGGGCTCGCCCGAGG
>DATAKU010000138.1:0-3373 GCA_036261425.1 Candidatus Limnocylindria bacterium
CTCCTCGGCGATCTGCCGGTGGAGCTCGTACTCCGCCACCTCCTCCGACGGCTCGCCGGGCAGGCCGCGCGACGGAAGGTCTTCCTCCGCCGCGACGCTCAGCACCTCGACCGCAACGCCCCGGAAGGCCTGGCCCCAGGCGGCGAGGATGCGCGGGATGCTGCGCGAGCTCTCGGTGCCATCGGTCGCCAGCAGGACGCGGGTGATCGACGGCGACCGCGCGACCAGGACCGGACACGGTGCGTTGTCCACCAGGTGGGCCGAGACCGAGCCGAGGATCGCGCTGGCGGCGGCTCCCAGGCCTCGGTTGCCGACCACGATGAGGTCGGCCATCCACTCCCCGGCATGTGCCATGAGCAGGTCGGCGGCACGCCCGTTCTCGAGGAAGCTCTCCACGACGTGGGACGGGCTGCGCAGCGCCTCCGCCCGCTCGTCCAGCACGTCGCTGAGCAGCGCCCGGTCGGCCTCGGTCGTGTCGTTCGCGACCGGCGCCAGTCCCGTCCAGTCGACGTGGGGCTCGACGGCGCACAGCAGGCGGATCCGGGTGCCGGCCGGCCAGCTGCGTCCCGCCACGAAGTCCGTCGCGATCCGCGATGCGGTCGATCCGTCCAGGCCCACCAGGATGCGCATCGGTCCCTCCATGCTTCGACGCCCTGCACCTTTTGCGCCGCGGCGCGCCGTCGCCAGAACCGGACGTCCCGGCGATGGCCTGCCATTCGTCACGTCGGCCATCGGCGCGGCGCCGCCTGCCGATGGTAGGCGCTATGGCACGGGCCTATGGGCCGGGTGGCACTCAGCACCGGCGGCGTCGTGCCGCACGCTCCAGGCAGGTTCAAGTATCCACCCGGAGGTAACCCCTCGATGAGCGAGCGCCTCGCCATCAGCCTCTTCTCGGGGACCGATGACCGGCTCAACGCCGCCGCCGTCCTGGTGGCCGGCGCCGCCGCGCTGGGCCGCCCCGTCCATGTCTTCCTGCAGTACTGGGCGCTCGACGCCTTCCGGGCCGACCGGATCGGCGCCGACCACGGGCTCGCCCCGGAAGCCGGCGAGGCCGGTCGTACGGCGGTGGATCGGCTCGCGCGGGCGGGCCAGAGCAGCTGGGCGGAGACGCTCCGCCAGGCCAAGGAGATCGGCGAAGTCGACATCCAGGCCTGCTCGCTCTCCATGGACCTGCTGAAGATCGAACAATCCGACCTCGATCCCCTGGTCGACGGTGTCGAGGGCGTGACCGCCTTCTGGATGGCCGCCGAGACGGGCCAGGTCGTCTTCATCTGAACGGGAGGACCGATATCCCATGACGCTCCAGATGCACCAGGTCGACGCGCGCGGCCTCGCCTGCCCCATGCCGATCGTGAAGACCGCACAGGCGATCGCCGGCATCGGCTCCGGCGAGCTGCTCGAGGTGCTCGCCACCGACCCCGGGTCCACCAAGGACTTCACCGCGTGGTCGAGGACGACGGGCCACGAGCTCGTCGAGCAATCGGAGGATGGCGGCGTGTTCCGCTTCGTCCTCCGCAAGAAGTGAGGCACCACCGATGACGATTGCGACCCGATCGATCCCGATGGACCTCCTTCGGGAGGTCTTCGTGAACGCCATCGCCGACGGGCCGTCAGGCGAGTTCGCCGCGGCCGCATCGGTCGGCGCTGAGCCGATCGCCGCCGCGGCCCCCGTCCTGGACGAGCCGACGACCACGATCGCCACCGAGCCCGAGCCGGAAGCCGAGGAGCGGCTGCCGTCCAAGGCCGACGAGCTGCTCATCATCTTCGAGAGCGGCGATCTGGAGCGGACCTGGGCGACCCTGATCCTGGCCACCAGCGCCGCCGCCAGCGGCATGAAGGTGTCGATCTTCCTCACCTTCTGGGGCTTCTTCCCGCTCATCAAGCCCGGCGCCAAGATCGGCGACAACTGGATGCAGAAGATGCTGGCGGTCATGAACCGACCGGGCATCGATCACCTGAAGCTCAGCCGCCTGAACTTCATGGGCATGGGCCCCTGGATGATGAAGCGGCTCGCGAAGCAGTACCGCGTCTCGCAGCCGGGCGAGCTGCTCGAGATCGCCCAGGCCATGGGCGTGAAGCTCATCCCGTGCCAGATGACGATGGACATGTTCGGGCTGACCCGCGACGACCTCATCGAGGGCATCGAGGAGCCGGCCGGCGCCGCCACCGTCCTGGGCATGGTCGCCGATCGCGTCCCGGCGATCTTCATCTAGTCCGGAGAAGGAGTGTTCGATGATGGTCATCGAGGTCCCCATCAACCGCACCGTCGACGCGCGCGGCAGCTTCTGCCCGGGCCCGTTGATGGAGCTCATCCGCGCGATCCGCGAGAGCGAGATCGGTGATGTGATCGCCGTCTGGTCCACCGACTCCGGCTCTCGGGTCGACATCCCGGCCTGGATCGAGAAGGCCGGCCACAAGCTGGTCGGCGTGGAGTCGCGTGACGGCTACGACGAGATCATCGTCGAGAAGCAGCGGTAGGCACGCCATGCAGCGGATCGTCATCCTGGGCGGCGGCGTGGGCGGCACGCTCGCCGCCAACCTGTTCGCCAAGCGCCTCCGCCGTCGCATCGACGACGGCGCGGTCAGCGTCACGCTGGTCGACGAGGGCGGCCAGCACGTGTACCAGCCCGGCTTCATGTACATCGCCATGAACGGCGATCGGCCGGAGAGCCTGAGCCGCTCGGAGCGATCCCTGCTCGACAAGCGGATCAGCCTGCGCATCGCCCGGGCGACGCGGATCGATCCGGAGGCGCGACAGGTGGAGCTGGAGGAGGGCGAGCCGCTCGGCTACGACTGGCTGATCGTGGCCACCGGCGCGCGCATCGTGCCCCACGAGATCGAGCACTTCGAGGAGGAGGCGCACAACTTCTACGGCGTGGACGCCGCTCAGCGGCTGCGCGCGGCCCTCGACGCGTTCGAGGGCGGCAAGGTCGTCATCGGCATCGCGGGCATGCCGTACAAGTGCCCGCCCGCGCCGCTCGAGGTGACGCTCCTCCTCGAGTCGGAGCTCCGCGACCGCGGCCTGCGCGAGAAGTCGGAGATTCACTTCTGCTCGCCGATCGCCAGGGCCTTCACGATCGAGAGCGTGTCGGAGATGGCGGCCCCGATCTTCGAGCAGAAGGGCATCGAGGTCCACACGTTCTTCAACGTCGAGGGGATCGACCCGACTCGCCACGTCGTCCAGAGCCTCGAAGGCGAGGAGCTCCCGTACGACCTGTTGATCCTCGTGCCACCGCACAAGGGCCAGCAGTTCCTGATGGACTCCGGGCTCGCGCCGGCGCCCGGCGGCTGGCTGCCCACCGACCGACACACCCTCGAGGTCGGCGATCGACCGAACGTCTTCGCGCTGGGCGACGCCACCGACCTGCCGCTG
>DATAKU010000144.1:0-11779 GCA_036261425.1 Candidatus Limnocylindria bacterium
CGCACCACCGTGGGCGAGGGCTCGAGCCATCGCGGAGCCCATCCGGCCGGTGCCGAGGACCGCGACCGTCGGCATCAGTCGGTGGTCTCGAGCGTGCGCCGGATCGTCGCCGCGATCCGCTCCGCCGACGGCATCTGCGCATCCTCGAGAACGGGATTCGCCGCGAGCGGCACGTGCGGCGTGGCGATCCGCACCACCGGTCCATCGAGGGCGTAGATCGCCTCCTCCGCCACGATCGACACGATCTCCGCTCCCCAGCCGCACAGCCGCGGATTCTCCTCCACGGTGAAGAGGCGGG
The DNA here is from genome assembly GCA_036261425.1 of Candidatus Limnocylindria bacterium. Classification (GTDB taxonomy): domain Bacteria; phylum Chloroflexota; class Limnocylindria; order QHBO01; family QHBO01; genus JACDBZ01. Next base: position 299 of record DATAKU010000144.1, read on the forward strand.
TCGTCTTCTCGACCGAGCGCAGCACGGCATCGACGTCCAGCGGGACGAGGCTGCGCAGGTCGATCACCTCCAGCGACGGCCCGCCGTCCGCGGCCAGCCGCTCGGCGGCGGCCACGGCCCGGGGCACCATGCTCGCCAGCGCCACGACCGTGGCGTCCGTCCCCTCCCGCGCCACGCGGGCCTTGCCCAGCGGCTCGACGATCTCGCCGTCGGCGACATCGGCCTTGTCGGCCAGCAGGGACTTCGCCTCGCACACGATCACCGGGTCCGGGTCGCGGATGGCGGCGGCCATGAGCCCGACCATGTCATGCGGCGTGGACGGGGCGACGACCTTCAGTCCGGGGATGGCCATGGCCCAGTTCTCGATCGCCTGCGAGTGCTGGGCGCCGAAGCGCAGCCCCCCGCCGTTGGCGGTATGGATGACGAGCGGCAGCGCGACCTGACCATCGGTCATGTAGCGCGTCTTCGCGATCTGGTTGGCGACCATGTCCCAGGCCACGCCGAAGAAGTCGCTGAACATGAGCTCGGCCACCGGGCGCAGCCCGGTCATGGCGGCCCCCATGGCGGCACCGATGATCGCCTGCTCGCTGATCGGCGTGTCGCGCACCCGCTTCGGGCCGAACCGATCGAGCAGGCCCTCGGTCGTCTTGAACACGCCGCCGGCCGCGGCCACGTCCTCGCCCAAGAGGACGACGTTGGGGTCGCGCTCCATCTCCTGGGCGATGCCGCGGGCGACCGCCGCTCGGTACGTCAACTCCGCCATGCCGAGCCTCCGTCCGCCCACAGCTGGGTGGTGGCGGTCTCCGGCTCCGGGTCGGGCGCCTCGCGCGCCACGCGCTCCGCCTCCGCCACCAGGGCCTTGACCTCGGTCTCGATGGCCTCCAGCTCGGCCCCCACCATGCCCGCGTCGAGCAGCCGTTGGCGGTACGTCGGGATGGGGTCGCGAGCCAGCCAGGCGGCCACCTCCTCGTCGGGGCGGTACTTGCCCGGATCGGCGCGCGAGTGGCCGCCCTGGCGGTACGTGAGCGCCTCGACCAGCGACGGCCCGTCGCCGCGCCGCGCCCGGTCGATGACCAGGTTCGCCATCTCGTACACCGCCTCGACGTCGTTGCCGTCGACGACCAACGGCTCCAGCCCGTAGGCGGACGCGCGGTCCGCGGCCGGGCGCTCCACGGCGGTGACGGAGCGGATCGGCGTGTACTCCATGTACTGGTTGTTCTCGCACACGAACACGACCGGGGCCTTCCAGACCGCGGCCATGTTCAGCGCCTCGTGGAAGGCGCCGATGTTGGTGGTGCCGTCGCCGAAGAAGCAGACCGCCACCTGCTCTGTCCCGCGGTACTGGGCCGACCAGGCGGCCCCGACCGCGATCGGCAGGTGCGCGCCGACGATGGCGTACGAGCCCATGGCGCCGTGCTCGACGCTGGTGAGGTGCATCGAGCCGCCCTTCCCGCCCATGAGCGCGCCCTGCTTGCCGACCAGCTCGAGGAGGACCGGGGTCATCGGCACGCCGCGGGCGAGGGTGTGGTTGTGGCCGCGGTAGGTGCAGAAGGTCCAGTCATCGGTCCGCATGGCGCCCGCGAAGCCGGCGGCGACCGCCTCCTGCCCCAGCCCCAGGTGCGTGGTGCCGCGCACCAGCCCGGCCAGGAACAGCTCGTGGGTGCGCTGCTCGAACATCCGGCACTCGAGCATCGTGCGGTAGAGGCGGAGCCCGACCTCGCGGTCCAGCGTGGCGGCGCCGTCCGGCGCCGGGGGTGGGACGACGGGAATGGTGGTCATCGGCTCAGTACTCGTTCGCCACGAACAGCTCCTGCGACGGGAAGCGGGTGATCACCTGCGGGCCCTGCGCCGTCACGACGACCTCCTCCTCGATGCGCGCCGCGGAATAGCCGTCCCGGGCCGGGCAGTACGTCTCGAGGGCGATCACCATCCCCTCCTTGATCTCGATCGGGTTGTCGAGCGAATTCAGGCGGCTGATGATCGGCCGCTCGTGCAGGAACAGGCCGACGCCGTGGCCGAACTGCAGCCCGAAGCACTCCATCTCGTTCTCGAATCCGAACTCCTCGGCCCGAGGCCAGACCGATGCCACCTGGTCGGTGGTGACGCCCGGCCGCATGAGCTCGATCGATGCGTCGATCCATTCCCGCGCCTGCTTGTACGCGTCGCGTTGCGCATCGGTGGCGGTGCCGACGGTGAACGTCCGGTAGTAGCAGGTCTTGTAGCCGACGTAGGTCTGGATGATGTCGAAGAAGGCCTGGTCGCCCGGCCGGATGATCCGGTCGCTGAACACGTGCGGGTGGGGGGAGCAGCGCTCGCCCGAGACCGCGTTGATGTTGTCGACGTGCTCCGAGCCCATGTCGAACAGCGCCTTGGTGACGTCGGCCACCAGCTCGCTCTCGCGAACGCCGGGCTTCAGCCGCTCGCTGATGAGCTGGTACGCGCCGTCAACCATGGCGCAGGCGGTGTTGAGCAGCATGATCTCGTCGATCGACTTGACTTCGCGCGCGTTCAGCATCGTCTGCTGGCCGTCGCGGACCGCGATGCCCTCGGCCTCGAGGGCGGCGAGCATGGGTGGCTCCACGATGTCGACGCCGATCGGCATGTCGGCCACGCCCTCCGCGCGGAGGATCTCCGCGATCTCCTTCGCCGCCCGCGTGAAGAGCCCCGCTTCCGGCGCCACCGCCCCGCGCAGGCCGATCATTCCGCCGCGCACGTTCTCGGGCAGGAGCCACGGGGCGTAGAGCCGGTGATGGCGCGCCGCGCTGCCGAAGTCCCACAGGTGCGGCTCCCCGCCGCGGGTCAGGAGCGCGAAGCGGGTCATCTTGTCGCGCGCCCACTCGCCGATGTGGGTGCTGGTGACGTAGCGGATGTTGTTGAAGTCGAACAGGAGGAGCGCACCGAGGTCGGAGGCGGCCAGGGCGTCGCGCGCGCGGCCGAACCGATACGTCCGCAGTCGCTCGGTGTTGACGCGCTCCTCCCAGTCGACGTTCATCGAGCCCGGCGATGCCGGTGGACGGATGGTGGTCGCGGGTGGCGCGACCGTCTCGACGGCGCTCACGGGTGTCCTCCTACAGGGCGGCTTCGATGGCGGGGGGCGGGGCGGGCATGTCCAGCGGCAGGTCCATGACCCGGTGGAAGCGGGTGAGCGCGTTCCACAGGGCGAACGAGGCGGTCCGCTCCACGGTCTGCGGCGCGTCGAAGGCCTCCCGCACCTCGGCCAGGAGGACGGGATCGACGGCCTGCGGGTTGTCGGCATGGCGAACGGCCGGGGGCGCCAGGGTCAGTTCGCGAGCGAAGCGGATGGCGACCCGCTCCTCCGGCGCGAACCGTTCGAGGTCATCGGTCGCCAGCGCGTCGAGCTCGTCGGGGGTGATGCCGTTGGTGACCCCGGAGCGCACCCGGTGGCTGGCGCTGTAGCGGCAGCCGTTGGCGATGGCCACCGTGAGGGCGGCGAGATCCTTGATCCGGCCCGGCACGGTGCCCGGCCCCACCACCGCGCGCAGGTACGGCAGGTAGGCGGTGAAGATCTCCGGCCGGTGCAGGAGCGCTCGCCACGTGTTCAGGGCGATGCCGTACTGCGCCATCCCGGCTTCGAGCGTCGGAACGGCGGCCGGATCGGCGTCGGGGACCTCGACGAGGCGAACGAGCGGCACGGATCGGGTCGCTGCGGGTGGTCGGCCGATTATCGAACCGCGACCCGTGGATTTCAACACTGCTTCACGCATCGGTCTCTCCGATGGCCTGGTCGGCCGGTTCGTGCAGCGACACTGCAGGAGCAGCCGCCTCCGGACCGATGCCGAGCACGGTCCGCTGCAGCTCGGCGTCGCCGATGAACTCGGCGGCGGTGCCGGCCATCTCGACCCGGCCCTCCGACAGCAGGTAGGCGCGCGACGCGATCTCGAGCGCCCGCTGCACGTTCTGCTCGACCAGCAGGACGGCCACGCCGGTGCGGTTGATCTCGCCGATGACGTCGAACACCTCGTCCACGATCACCGGCGCCAGGCCCAGCGAGGGCTCGTCCAGCAGCAGGATGCGCGGGCAGGCCATGAGGGCGCGTCCGATGGCCAGCATCTGCTGCTCGCCGCCGCTGAGGCTCCCCGCCAGCTGGCGCGACCGCTCCTCCAGGCGCGGGAACAGGTCGAGGACGCGGCGCCGCATCTCGGCGTGGCGCCGTCGCGCATCGGGCCGATAGGCGCCGAGGTCCAGGTTGTCCGACACGGTCATGCCGGGGAAGATGCGGCGGCCCTCCGGCACGATCGCCACGCCGCGGTCGCAGACGCGGTGAGCCGGGAGGCGGCTCACGTCCACGCCGTCGACGGCGATGTATCCCTCGCGGACCGGAAGCAGCCCGGCGATGGCCTGCACGAGCGTCGACTTGCCCGCCCCGTTCGGCCCCACGATGCAGACGATCTCGCCCTCGTCGACGTGGAGGTCCACGGCCCACAGCGCCTGGGCGTCGCCGTAGAAGACGTCGATGCCGCGGACCTCAAGCATGGGCCCGGCGTCCAAGGTAGGCGCGCACGACGTCGGCGTTTCGCATGACGTCGGCCGGCTCGCCCTCGGCCAGCAGGCGGCCCTGGTCGAGCACCACGACCCGGGTGGCCAGCTGGTTGACGATGCGCAGGACGTGTTCGACCAGCACGATGGCGATCCCCGACTCGTGGACCCGTCGCACGACGCCCGCGGCGTTGTCGATCTCGGCGGGATTCAGGCCGGCCAGCGCCTCGTCCAGCAGCAGCACCCGTGGCCGCGTTGCGATGGCCCGGGCGATCTCCAGCAGCTGACGCTCGTGGAGGTTGATCTCGCCCGGGAGGGCATCGGCGTGGCGGACCAGCCCGACGAGTTCCAGGTGCTGGCGGGCCTCGCGCCGTGCCGTCGCCAGGGACGCTGCCTCGCGGCCGAACATGATGGCGATGGCCACGTTGTCGCGGACGGTCATCGAGCCGAACGGCCGCGGGATCTGGTAAGTGCGCGCCGCGCCGGCATGGGCCAGCCGGTGGGCCGGCAGGCCGAGGACGCTGCGCCCGTCGATCCGGATGTCACCCGACGTCGGGCGAAGCGCCCCGGACAGGAGGTTCACCAGCGTCGTCTTGCCCGAGCCGTTCGGACCGACCAGGCCGACGACTTCTCCCTCGTGGATGGTGAGCGAGATCCCGTCCAGCGCCCGGATCCCGCCGAAGTGACGCGTGAGGTCGTGCGCCTCGATGATCGGTCGCCCGATCGCGCGCTCGGCGGGCGGGGTCGGGAGCGCCTCGGGCGCGGCGGTATCGGTCAGGTCCTCGTCCTCGACCTCCTCCACCGGCGCAATGCCGCCCAGGGCAGCGGCGCGTGCGGCCGCCACCGTGCGCCGGCGTGGCCAGAAGGCCACCACCGCGGCGGCGACCAGGGCCACCGCGAACCAGTCGAGGGGCGCCCCCCACACGCCGGTCACCGCCAGCGCCAGGTAGACGGCCCCCGCCGCGGCGACCACCGGCAGCAGCCGCGGCCGGAGGCGAGCCATGAGGCCCTCGGGGGCGAGGAGCACCAGCGACACCAGGATGGCGCCCAGGATGATCAGGCTGTAGCCCTCGAAGCCCTGCGCGGCCAGCCGGTCCTGCAGGGTGACGATGATCAGCGCCCCCAGCGCCGGCCCCAGCCAGTGCATGCGGCCACCGAGCACGCTCATGACGATGACGAACAGCGGCACGGTCAGGTTGAAGGTGCCCTCGACCGTGACGAAGCCGATCTGGAGCGCGAACACGCTGCCCGCCATCCCGGCCAGGGCCGCCGACAGGCCGATCGCCAGCATCTTGTAGCCGAAGGTCGGCACGCCCAGGCCCTCGGCCACGTTCTCGGCGTCTCGGATGGCGAACAGCGCCCAGCCGAACCGGGAGTGCTGCGCGACGTAGGCGATGCCCACCGCCAGCCCGGCGACCCCCAGGCTGAGCAGGTACGCCAGGTCCTGGAAGCCACCGAGGAACTCGGGGAACTCCGGGATGCGCAGGACGATGCCCTGGCCGCCGTCGATGGCGGTGTTGATCCGGGCGAACGAGGCGAGGATGAACGGGACCGCCAGTGTCAGCAGCGCGAAGATCTCGCCGCGCAGGGAGCGGAGCCGGAAGGCGACCCCACCGACGGCCAGTCCCAGCAGCGCGGCGACGATCCCGGCCAATGGGATGGTCAGGAAGTAGTCCATGCCGCCGCGACCGGAGAGCACGGCCGAGGTGTAGACCCCGACGCCGAAGAACGCGCCCTGCCCGAAGCTGAAGTAGCCGGTGTAGCCCGACAGCAGGTTCCAGCTGGTGGCCTGGGCGACCCAGAAGAAGACGAGCGCCCCGAAGGCGAGGTAGAAGACCGGCACGCCGAGCGGCTCGCGAATCCAGGGCACGGCCGCCAGGACGGCGAAGGCGACGGCCAGCGCGAGCAACGTGCGCCGCGCCATCAGGTCGTCCCTCCGCGCGGGATCAGGCCGCGCGGGCGGAACAGCAGCGCGAGCACGACGATCGAGAAGACCACCAGCGGCGCCGCCGATGGCGACCACAGGACGGTCACCAGCCCGGTGACGATGCCCACCAGCGCGCCGGCCAGCAGCGTGCCGGCAACGTTGCCGATGCCGCCCAGGATCACCACGGCGAACACGAGGCCGACCCACTCGAGCGCCGTCGACGGGGTCATCGAGCCGCCGATGGCGAACAACATCCCGGCCAGTGCCGCGGTCACGCCGGCCACACCGGCCAGCAGGATGCCGATCCGCCGGTGATCGATGCCGAACGCCGCGGCAATGGGCGGGTCCTCCGAGAAGGCGCGCACGGCACGGCCGGCGAACGTCCGCTCCAAGGCCAGCTCGAGCGCGATCACCAGCGCCAGGGCGGTGACGAAGGCCAGGAGCGTCGGCATCGGGAAGGCGAGCGGACCGATGCTCAGCGCGCCGCTGGAGTACGGGTTCACGTCGGATCCGAGCCGGCGGAAGTCCGCGGTCCACACGTTGCTGATGGTCTGGACCAGCATGATCAGGACGCCGAAGCTGATGAGCAGCGAGTTGAACTCGCTCACCCGGAAGCGCTGAAAGGCCCACTGCAGCGCTGCCGCCAGGACGAACATCACCGGGGCGGTGGCGACGATGGTGAGGAGGGGATCGATGCCGAGGCCGGTGGCGATGGCGTAGGTCAGGTACGCGCTCAGCAGGATCATGCCGAAATGCGCGAGGTTGATGACCTTGAGCATGCCCCAGGTCAGGGACAGCCCGATGGCCATGAGTGCGTAGAGGCCGCCGACCAGGATCCCCGAGAAGGCGGCCTGCAGGATGATCACGAGGCGGGTGGTTCAGGGCCTCCGACGCCGGTGCGCCGGAGGCCCGTCCTATGGCGCTACGGTCCGCGGAGCTCGGCGGCGGCCTGGTCCTCCGGCCAGACGACGACCCAGTCCCCGTCCTGGATCTGCTTCAGGGTCTGGTCGCTCGGCCAGAAGTTGTTCACCTCCGGATCGAACTCGAGCTGCCCGTGGAACGTGGTCTCCGCCCCGTTCTCGTGCAGGTGGTCACAGATCGCCTGCTGGTCGGCGGTGTCGCCTGCGCCCTCGACGCCCTCGACCAGGATCTCCCACGCCGTCCACGATCCGGTCGCCTGGGTCTCGAAGGCGGTGTACGGCAGGCCCTCGCCCTCCGCCTGCGCCTGGAACGTCTCGACGATGTCCCGCACCTCGTCACCCATTCGCTCGATGATCGGCTCGTTGGGCTCGAACGTGGAGACGGAGAGGTGGCCCTCGCCGGACTCGCCCAGCCCGAGCAGCGGACCGGGGGCCGGGAAGAGGCTGAACATCATCGGCGGCTGGTAGTCGAGCTGCTCCATGGCCTCGATCAGGCCGACGGACTCGACGCCGAGCGAGTTCATCATGATGAAGTCCGGGTCGGCGTCGCGGACCTGGGCTGCGATGGCGCTCCAGTCGTCGTTGCCCGGTGGGTAGCTGATGTCGGCGACGACCTCGAGACCGCGCTCCTCCGCGATCGTGACCGCGTCGCGGTCCTCGGCGTCGGGCTGACCGTGGGTGACGAAGTCGGTCGACCCGCTCTGGTTCGTGACGAAGGCGATCGAGGACGGGGCCTCGTCCAGGCTCTCGAGCGCGTCGTACAGCTGCTCCGGCACGAACACCTGTGGCTCCGGGCCGATGGACCATGCCGGGAACTGGCACTCGTACGTCATCAGCGGCGCCAGGACCGCGGTGTGCTGCGGCATCACGTAGCCGTGGCGCTCGGCGACGGCCATGGCCGAGATGATGAGCGGCGTCGCGTAGGGACCGATGATCAGGTCGACCTCCTCCTGGCTGATCAGGCGCTCGTACAGGGTGGCGACGCTGGCCTGATCGGACTCGTCGTCCAGCACGACCCACTCGACCGGCCGGCCGAGGAGCCCGCCCTGCTCGTTCAGGCGCTCCACGAACAGGTCGCCCGCGATGCGGTGGATCACGCCGGTGGCCGACAGCGGGCCGGTCAGCGACAGGGTGGAACCGACGACGATCGGATCACCGGTCGGCTCGCTTGCGCCGGTCGGCTCGGCGTCCCCGCTGGCGCCGGTCGAGGGCGCCGCGCTTTCCTCCCCCGAGGTCTCGCCGGTGCTCGGGCTCGTCGTCTGCGTGCCGCAGGCGACCAGCACCCCGGCGAGCAGGATGGCCAGGATGGTGGATGGGAACGAAGGTCGGTGCATCGGGCGGGTTCCTCTCGCTGCAGTCGAGGTCGAGCCGCGCATCAGCGACATGGGCGATGCGCCGTGTCGAGCCGGGGGCACGGCGCCGGCGGGTGCTCGCCGTGGCGCCAGATGGCCCCATCGGTCCCGCCAAGCAGTTGGTCCACGCCGCACCCTCCCAAGGTCGCGAAGTGTATTACCGCTGCACGGCGGTCTGCAATACCATTTCACGCAGCCCCCTTGCGAGGTGGTCTGGTACAGCGCCATTACAATCGGAGGCGGCTGTCAGGAGGCGAGGAAGCACCGATGCACATGGTCGCCAGGGTCGACTGGGACGCCGCGAGCCTGCCGGATGAGCTCCATGGCCACGCCGATGGCCACCGGCTCGCGACGCTGGTGGGACGCGCAACGGGGGCCACGCATACCGAGCTGTCCATCGGCCGGCTGGATCCAGGAGGGCGGGTGGACCGCCATCTCCACTCGTTCGAGGAAGCCCATTACGTCCTGGCCGGCACGCCGGTCCTGGAGCTCGGCGAGCGGCGGCTGGAGCTGCACGTCGGCGACTACGCGTTGGCGCCGATCGGCGTGGCGCACGGCTGGTCGAATCCCGGGGCGGAGGAGGCGCGCTGGTTGACGGTCAGCACGCCGCTGCGGGTGGGGCCCGACGAGGGCCGGCGCGACTCGTTCTTCGTCCCGTCACTGGCTGAGCCGCCGGGGCCGATGCGCCCGCCGTTCGGCGACCCGCAGAACCGATGGGTCGGCCATTACCTCGGCACGCCCCCGCAGGCCGAGGCGCTGGCGGTGAAGGATCCCGCGCGCGGCCGTCGGCCGGCCGGCATGGACACGGCGATCCTGGCCTACAGCGGCATCAGCGTGCGGATGCTGGTCGACCGCGTCTTCGGCGCCGAGCTGCTGACGATGTTCACCGTCGACTACGAGCCGAACGGATCGGCGCAGGTCCACGACCACCCGTTCGAGGAGACGTACTTCTTCCTGGAGGGCGAGATCCAGGCCGTCCTCGACGGGGTCGAGTACACGGTCCGCGCCGGCGACGTCGTCTTCGCGCCGGTCGGTTCGACCCACGGGTTCTTCAACACCGGCAGCGGCCGCGTGCGTTGGATCGAGACGCAGGCGCCGCAGCCGCCGGCCCGGCACTCGTACCGCTGGGTCGATGTCTGGAAGCGCTACGATCAGGATCAAGGAGGAGGGTGACGCATGGCCGCCGAAGGTTGCGTCGTGGTGGTCGGGGGAAACCGTGGCATCGGTCGCGAGATCGCCAAGCACTACGCCGATGCCGGCGACGAGGTCGTCATCACCTGCCGTGACGCCGGCCGCGCCGAGGAGGCCGCCCGCGAGATCGGCGGCCGGACGACGGGCCTCGCGCTGGACCTGACGCGGCCGGAGGAGATCGCCGGGGCCCTGTCGACGGTGGGGCCAGTGAAGCATCTCGTGGTCGTGGCCATCGACCGCGACGACAACCGGGTGGCGGACTACTCCATCGAGCGAGCGATCCGCCTCGTCACCCTCAAGCTGGTCGGCTACACCGAGGTCGTGCACGCGCTGCTGGATCGGCTCGGGGAGGAGAGCTCGATCGTGCTGTTCGGCGGGCTCGCCAAGGACCGCCCGTATCCCGGCTCGACCACGGTCTCGACCGTGAACGGCGGCGTGGTGGGGATGGTCCGCACCATGGTCTGGGAGCTGGCACCGATCCGGGTCAACGCGCTGCATCCCGGGATCGTGGGCGACAGCCCGTTCTGGACCGGCAAGTCACTCGATCACATCGTCGCCCGCACGCCCACCAAGCGACTGACCACCATGGCCGACATCGTGGACGCGGTGCGGTTCCTCCTCGAGAACCCGGCGGTGAACGGCATCGACCTGCGGGTCGACGGCGGCTGGATGACGACGTGAACGAACCTGGCGGTGCGCCCGAGCCCGCCGCGGCGCTGCGATCGCCGCGACCGGACTACCCCGAGATCGGGGATCGGCTGCGCGCGCGGCGGCAGGCGCTCGGACTCTCGCTGCGGGAGCTGGCCGATCGGCTGGGGGTGACGCCAAGCCTCATCTCGCAGATCGAGCGGGGCCGGGCGAACCCATCGGTCAGCACCCTCTACGCCATCGTCGGCGAGCTGGAGCTGTCGCTGGACGACCTGCTGTTCACCGACCGGCGGCTGCCCGGCGCCCCGGAGCGCGCGCCGGCGGAGGCACCGCCGTCCGGACCCGTGCAGCGCGGCCGGGAGCGCCAGCGGATCCGGCTCGCCTCGGGCGTCCTGTGGGAGCGGCTCACCACCACCTCGGAGCCGGGGGTCGAGTTCCTCTACGTCGTCTACGAGGTCGGCGGGGCTTCCTCGCCGGCCGATGCCTACCAGCGCCACTCCGGCCACGAATGGGGGTACGTGCTGTCGGGGAGGCTGAAGGTCACCATCGGCTTCCGCGAGTACCTTCTCGAGCCGGGAGACTCGGTATCGGTGAATTCGACGACGCCGCACCGTCTGGAGAACGCGGGGGACGTGCCGGTGCATGCCATCTGGTTCGTCCTGGGGCGCGACGACCACGACGCCGCGCTGCGGCTCATCGATGCCACCGCGTCACCCGGTCCGTCGCCCGACCATGGCGGCTGAGGGCCGCGTCCACTGGGGGTAGTTGCGCTGTATCGCCGGGTCTTCACCTGGAGCGTCTGCTGGCTTGCGTTTCGTCCCTGTATGGAACATCACCACGCACGACGCGCACCCGGGGGCGCCCCTCACGCTCGGGGACGTTCACTGTGGGAACGAAACCGCACCCGCCACGCCGCTTGGGTGAAGATGCGGCGACACACGGACCG
>DATAKU010000014.1:0-3819 GCA_036261425.1 Candidatus Limnocylindria bacterium
GCTCCCCGACGTCGATCTTGCCCATCTGGAGCATCGCCTCCATCGCCCGGCGCGCCCGGTCCGGGTCGGGGTCCTGGGTGAGCGTGATCAGCTCTCGCGGCACGATCTGCCACGACAGCCCGAAGCGGTCCTTCAGCCAGCCGCATGGGCCGGGCTCGCCGCCGTCGGCGGTCAGCGCATCCCAGAGCCGGTCGACTTCGGCCTGGTCCTCGCACTCGATCACGAACGAGACCGCCTCACCGAAGCGGAACTCGGGGCCGCCGTTCAGACCCTGGAATCGCTGGCCAGCCAGTGTGAAGTCGACGGTGAGCACCATTCCCGCCGGGCCACTGGGGGTGTCAGCCGGCGAGCGCCACACCCGGTCGATGTGGCTGCCCGGCAGCAGCGAGGTGTACAGGGTGGCGGCCTCCTCGGCCTGGCCATCGAACCAGAGACAGGGATACGGTGCGCGCATGGTCGGTATCCTCGGTGGGGGCTGTCATCGAGTTTGACGGTATGGGCCGACGGAACTCATCTCCCGGAAGTCGGCGGCGCTCAGCTGCTCCCCGGCTTGCGGACCGGCACGCCGGACGCGCACAGCTCGCAGGTCTCCGCCTCCCACGACGGGATCTCGATCCGGCCGAGCGCGTGGATCGGGACGTCGAGGTCGACCGGCGCCACCGACCGATCGACGATGACGGCCACCGCCATCGGCTCCGCGCCCGCCGCGCGCACCGCTTCCAGCGTCTCGAGCACCGAGGCGCCGGTGGTCAGGATGTCGTCGACCACCACGACGCGCTCATCGGAGGCCACCGGCCAGCCGCGCCGAAGCGTCCGGCCGCCCAGGGCGACGGGCTCCGCGAAGGCTGCGCGCACCGAACCCCCCAGCTGGCGGGCCGTCTCGAAGGCCAGCAGCACTCCGCCCGTGGTCGGTCCCACCACCAGGCTCGGCCGATACGGAGCCAGCGCCTCGGCGAAGCGCCGGCACAACTCAGCCCCGATGGCCGGGTGCTGGAGCACCAGGAACTTCTCCAGGTAGCGGCCCGCGTGGCGGCCCGACTTGAGGACGAAGTGACCATCCAGCAGGGCGCCCGAGCGGATGAAGAGCTCCTCCACGGATGCGGCCCGCAGGGACGCATCGGCATCGGTCATTCGTAGACGGCGCTGAAGTCGACGGTGGGGAAGCGCTCGGCCAGCGCATCGGTCACCCAGTGCAGCACGTCGGACGGGTCGTAGTACGTCGCGATCGTCCGCGCCTCGGTGACCGACAGGCCGGGGCGGCGGGGCTCCACGTCGCCCAGCACGTCCTCCGGTCGGTCGGAGAGGTCCAGCGAGGTCTCGAAGCGTCCGTCGGCGCGAAGGATGAGCATGTCGTCCGGCTCGTCGAGCAGGACCAGGTCGCCGGTCCGGCGCAGGACCTCCTCGGCGTTGGCGCTGAACTCGCGGAGGTGCTGGCCCTGGCTGGCGGCCAGCTGCGTGCGGTAGGCATCGGCCAGCTGCCAGAGGCGCTGCGCCGCCAGCGTCTCCTGCTGGGTGGCCGGCAGGCTGGTCTCCCAGTCGTCGGTCCCCTCGCCGTCGACCAGCTCCTCCTCGCGCTCCAGCTCGTCCGCGGCCACCAGGTGCTCGGTGGGCTCCTTGGCCGCCTCCATCAGCCAGGCGAAGATGTCGGCCGGGTTGTACAGCTCCGCCAGCTCGGCGACGGTGTCGACGATCTGCTCCTGGTCGTACCACTCGTTGTCGGCGGGATCCTGGTAGGTCAGGCGGGTCGTCCAGGTCTCGTCGACGGGGTGGTAGAGCAGGTAGTCCTGGTCGTCGTCGACCAGCTTGATCGGGCCGATCTCTCGAAGGCGCTCACGGTTCGCGTCGAGGAAGCGGCGGATCTGCTCCGTCGCCTCGTACAGGAAGTCGCGACGCTCCAGCTCGGCCTCGGCGGCGAGCTCGCGCAGGGCGGTGAGGCGGGGTGAGCTCGACGGCCTGTTCACGGCTTGTAGACGAAATCGGGGCCCATGCGCTCGCGAAGGAAGATCGTGTGCTTCGAGTCGAAGATCGACTCGGCCACGCGATGCCCGAAGCCACGCATCGAGGGGTCCGCGTAGAGCTCGTCCAGCACGGCGTAGTTCGGCAGGTCCACGATGACCACGTTGTTCCAGGTCGAGCCCTCGGTCACGTTGAACCAGCCGACGAACCGCACGCCGTACTTGCGCTCCGTCTCGCGCGCCGTGCGCGGGAACAGGTGCCGCATGCCGCGCTTGAAGATCGTGTCGCGGCCCTTGCGGACGTTGAAGAAGGTGACCATCAGCGGCATCTAGCGGCTCCGTCGCTCATTCATCGGTCGTGGTTCCCTCCTGCGACTCGGTGGTGATGACGCGGGTCGGCTGCCTGGTCACGCCGGTGGTGCGACCCCGGCCGCGGCGGCGCTCGGCGAAGAAGACGCGCAGCAGGAAGACGCTCGTCATGCTCACGAAGAAGAGGAGCACCAGGTCGATGACCAGCAGCACGGTGAGCAGCCAGACGGGCCAGTTGAACGCGAACAGGCCGACCGGGATGAGCAGCAGGATGACGGCGAACAGGATCGCCTGGGTGACGAAGCAGCCGAAGCCCGGACCCTCGTTCGGATCCAGCTCCTCGTTGTAGCGGACAGACAAGCCATTCCTCGTCGACGGGCCGAATCAGCGTGGCGGGCTGATGGTCCCACATCGCGTGCTCGCTCGCTGCGCCGCCTCAGGACCGATACGTCACGCGCCCGGCCGCCACGGTGAGGCGCACGACGCCGGGCAGATCCATGCCCAGCAGCGGCGTGTTGACCGATGCGGACGCCAGCGCGTCCCGCTCCACCCGCCAGCGTGCGGCCGGGTCGAACAGCACCAGGTCCGCCTCCGCGCCGTCGGACAGCGCCCGCCGCTCTCCGATGACGGCCGCCGGTCGCGTCGACAGCGCGGCCAGCAGCCGAGACAGGCGCAGGCGTCCGGCGTCGACCGCCGCCAGGCCGATCGACAGCGCTGTCTCGAGGCCGATGAGCCCCGGGGCCGCCTCGTCGAACGGGACCAGCTTGCGTTGCGCGGGATGCGGGGCGTGATCGGTGGCGATGGCGTCGACGCTGCCGTCGTCGAGGGCCGCGAGCAGCGCCAGCGCGTCGTCGCGGCTGGGGAGCGGTGGGTTGACCCGGCAGCGACCGTCGTAGGCGGCCTGCAGGTTCGGCTCCGGATCCTCCCACACGAACCGGCGCGAGCCGGCGACCCAGTCCTCCGTCAGCGCCAGGTGGTGCGGGGTCACGTCGCAGGTGACCGCCACCCCTCGCTCGCGCGCCCGCCGCACGGCGTCCACCGACCCGGCGGTCGACAGGTGGGTGAGGTGCAGCCGCGCCCCGGTGGCCTCGGCAAGCGCCAGATCGCGCTCCACGATCGACAGCTCCGCCTCCGGCGGCCAGCCCGCCAGCCCGAGCCGCGAGGCCAGGAGGCCGGCCCGCATGACGCTGCCGTCCGCGATGGTCGGGTCCTCGGCGTGCTCGACCAGCGGCAGATCGACCTCGCGCAGCGCGCGCATGACGTCGCGAGCGACGTCCGCGGTCGGGATGGAGGCGCCGTCGTCGCTGACGCCCACGATGAGCGATGCCAGGGAACGGATATCGGACGCCTCCTGACCCTCCCGACCTCGCGTCGCGGCGGCCAGCACGCGGACGCGGCAGGCGGCCGCTGTGGCACGGTCGAGCAGCTCCGCCACGAGCTCGGGCCGGTCGAGCGGCGGATCGGTGTTCGGCATGGTGCACACCGTGGTGAAGCCACCGTGCGCCGCGGCACGGCTGCCGCTCTCGAGGGTCTCGGCTCCGTCGCCGCCCGGCTC
>DATAKU010000161.1:0-4939 GCA_036261425.1 Candidatus Limnocylindria bacterium
CGCGATGTAGGGATCGGACCGATGGGGCGGGGGCGGTACGCGACCCGGACGGGCGGCGTCGCGCTGACCCTGGCCCTGGCCTCCGGACTCCTCGTACCCCGTCCCGCCTCGGCCGCCGATGCGCCGTTCAGCATCGAGGGCGTCATCAGCCTGGCCACCGCCGACCTCGACGATGACGGCAGCCGCGAGATCGTGGCGCTGGTCACCGAGGAGGGCGGGCTGGAGGCCCGCGCCTACGGGTTCGACGCTGGCGAGTGGCGGGTCCGCGCCGGCGGACCGGTCGAGGTGCGCGACTCGACGACGGGTGAGCCGCGTCCGGTGCGCGCGGGGGCCGACGGTGCCACGCTGCTCGGGTGGCAGCAGGACGGCCGGGCCGGCGTGCTGCTGATCACCACCCAGCATCCGGTCGACGCCGAGCGCGCCTGCTGCGTCGAGGTTGCCCCGATGCGCCTCGACGGGACCAGGCTGCTGGTCGGACCTGGCTCGGACGAGATCCAGGCGGCCGACACCGTGATGACCGTCGACTTCGAGGACGACGGCACCCAGGAGCTCTTCCTGACCAGCCAGGACTTCACCACCGGCGGCACCGCGGACGTCGCCGTGCTGGCCTGGGACGGCTCGTCCCTGCGGCAGGTGCAGGTCGACGGCCTTCGCGAGGTGGCGACGGACATCTTCGCCGCCCCCGGCGACGCGGACGGGGTGCCGGGCGAGGAGCTCGTCTTCCCGCCCACCGACGACGATGGGCGCTACGCGCGGCTGCGCACCGACGGCGCCGGCGGGCTCGTCGTGGAGGTCGCGCCTCGCACCGACGCTGAGGAGCCGATGTGGCTCGCCGGCTCGGCTCGCGGCCTGTTGGTCGCGCAGGCGCCCCGCGGCGCGGTGGTGCTGCGCTGGCCGCGTGACGGCGCGCTGACGCCGGTCCGCACGCTCGAGGGGATCACGGTGGGTGGGTTCCTGCCGTGGGTCGGCTCCGACCTGCCGGCGGTGGTGGGGTACGGCTCAACGCAATCGCAGTTCGCCGGCAGTACGCCCTCGGTGGTGATCGACGTGGAGGGAGAGACGATCGCCGAGCTGACGCCCAGCCCCGCGGTCGAGCGCCTGCTGCGCTACCTGGACCGGGACTTCCGTGCCTTCGCCAACGCCGGCCATCCGATCTATCCGTTCCCGGGGGCCCTGCTCGGCGGCCTGCCGGGCGGGTCACAGGTGCTGGTTGGCGGCGGGAACGCCGTGTACTTCCATGCCGACGGGACGACCGAGGTGCGGCCGGCCTCGGCCATGCTCGACGTCGGCTTCCTGGGCACGGCGGGGCCAGATGCCGGCTGGGCGGCGGTCACCGACGGCGCGGGCTGGCTGGCTGGCGGACGCCTCCTGTGGCTCACGGTCGGCCCGCCGACGGGCAGCACCGTCCGGATCCTGCCGACGGAGGCGCTCCTCGCGCCGGAGCCCGACGAGGGCCTCCTCCGACCGACCATCACCGGGGCGGTGGAGGTGCTCCCGGACGCCGAGGGCCGTGCGCGCCTGGCCACCGGTGCCGAGGGGTTCAGCGTGTCGATCGACGGGCCGCCCGGATCGCGGGTGCTGGCCGTGCGCGACCAGTCGATCGTCCGGCAGGGCGTGCTGAACGACCGACCGCTCAGCGTGAACATCGTGCCAAGATCCGAGCGTGTCGATCGGATGGAGGCGGCGTTCCTCCTCATCACCCCGACCGGGCAGGCCTTCGGGGTCGACTGGGTCGTCGACGTCCTGAGGGAACCGCCCAGCGTGACGGCCGGTGGAACGACCCGGGACGGCGCGTGGAGCGCCGTCGTCTCGGGCGAGGCGACGCCGGGCAGCAGCGTCCGGGTCGACGGCGTCGCCACGCAGCTGGCCGACGACGGAAGCTTCTCGGTGACCGTCGACGCGGGGCTCTGGCCGCGGCCCGTCAGCGTGACGGCCAGCGACGCGCTCGGCCGCGAGACGACCACACGCGTCGATGTGGTCGGGATGGTGGACTACCGGTCATGGCCCTGGATCCCCATCCTGGGGGCGCTGACCATCGGGCTGGGCGCAGTCCTGTTCGTCCGCACCCCCGGACGTCGCCACCACGAACCGGCGGCCGTCCTGGCGGACGAGGGGATGCTCGAGGAGATCGACGCGGGCTGAGGCGCACGTCAGCGCTTCCGCGCGAGCTCGGTGAACGTGTCGAGGGCGGCCGGATCGGCCAGCGAGCCGCGAGAGGCGGCGACGTCGGGCGGCGTGCCCGACAGGATGCGCTTGACCGGCACCTCGAGCTTCTTGCCCGACAGCGTCCGTGGCACGCCGGGGACCGCCACGATCTCGTCGGGCACGTGGCGCGGCGACAGCGAGGTCCGCAGCTCACTCCGAATCCGCCCGCGGAGCTCATCGGTCAGCTCCTGGCCCTCGGCCAGCACGAGGAACAGAAGGAGCCGGTCATCGGCCTCCAGGTGCACCACGAGCGAATCGGTGACCTCGGCGAGGCCCTCCACCACGGCGTAGAACTCGGCGGTGCCGATGCGCACGCCGCCGCGGTTCAGCGTCGCGTCGGAGCGGCCGCTGATGACGCACGTTCCGCGCCCGGTGATCGTGATCCAGTCGCCGTGTCGCCAGACGCCGGGCCAGGTGCCGAAGTACGCGTCGCGGTAGCGCGAGCCGTCGGGATCGTTCCAGAACGCGACCGGCATCGAGGGCATCGGCTTCGTGATGACCAGCTCTCCCTCCTCGCCGATGCGCGGCTCGCCGGACGGCGACCATGATTCGATCGCGGCCCCGAGCGCCCGACACGACAGCTCCCCCTCCCAGACCGGCACCAGCGGCGAGCCGCCGATGAAGGCGGTGCACACGTCGGTGCCCCCCGACACCGACTCGAGATGGACCGATGACGAGACCGCCTCGTACACGTAGCGGAAGCCATCGGCCGGCAGCGGGGCGCCGGTCGAACCGATGCCCCGGATGCTCGAGAGGTCGGCGGCCTCTCCCGGGCGCAGTCCGGCCTTGCGGCAGGCCATCAGGAACGGCGCCGACGTCCCGAAATAGGTGACGCCCTCCTCGGCCGCCATCCGCCACAGCGTCCCGAGGCCGGGATGGGCCGGCGACCCGTCGTACAGCACGATGGTCGAGCCGACGGCCAGCCCCGAGACGAGGTAGTTCCACATCATCCAACCGGTGGTGCTGAACCAGAAGAACCGATCCGAGGGGCCGAGATCGTGGTGGAGGCCGAGCACCTTGAGGTGCTCGAGCAGGATCCCGCCGTGGCCGTGCACGATCGGCTTCGGCAACCCGGTGGTGCCCGAGCTGTAGAGCACGAAGAGCGGGTGGTCGAACGCGACCGGCTCGCAGGCCAGCGCGCCGGGCTCAGCGGTCAGCTCCTCCCAGGTCGTCGCGTTCGGGATGCGGTCATCGACCGGCTCGAGGTAGGGCAGGACGACCGTGGCACGCAGGCTGGGGAGCGCTGCTCGGATGGCGGCCACCTCGTCGACGCGGTCCACCGCCCGCCCCCCGTAGCGGTATCCATCCACCGCCAGCAGGATGGACGGCTCGATCTGGCTGAACCGATCGACCACGCTCCGGGTCCCGAACTCCGGCGCGCAACTCGACCAGATCGCCCCGAGCGAGGCGGAGGCGAGCAGGCCCACGACCGCCTCGGGAACGTTCGGCAGGTAGGCGGCAACCCGGTCCCCCGGTCCGACGCCCAGTCGCTGCAGGCCGGCGCGGGTGCGCGCCACGCGGTCGCGCAGCTGGTCGGCGGTGAGCGTCACTCGGCCCCGGGTCTCCGAGCGCGCGACCAGCACGATCTCGTCGCCGTCGCGGCCATCCAGACGCAGCGCGTGCTCCGCCCAGTTGAGCCGGGCATGGGGGAACCAGCGCGCGCCCGGCATGCGGGCATCGGCCAGGGCCGGGCCGGGGTCGGCGCCGGAGCGGACGCCGAAGAAGTCCCAGACCGCCCGCCAGAAGGCCCCGGGATCCTCCACCGACCAGCGCCACACTGCGTCGTAGTCGGGGAAGGCCAGGGCGTGGCGACGCTCGAGGTCGGCGAGGAAGGCGCCGATGCGGGTGCGCTCGCGCGCGTCGGCCGGGGGCGTCCAGAGGACGGCGGGCGGGAGCATGCCACCGATGATGCCAGACCGCCGTCGTATGCTGGGCCGGCGATGCTCCACGCGCTCGCGCTGTCGGCGCTCGTCGCCGGCGGCGCCGTCCTCCCGCCGGCCCCGACGGCCGTCACCACGGTTCCCGACGAGCCGGCAGCCTTCACGCTGCCCGAGGCCCCGACCTATCAGGCGGTGGTGGCCGACGTCGACGCGGACGGCTTCGCGGAGCTGGTCCGGCTGGTACGCGGTGAGCGCGGGTCGATCGTGGCGGAGGTCTGGGACGAGGAGGGCGGTGCCTGGACCCTGCGCGGCGCACCGCTGACGGTCGTCCCGCCGCGCCCGACCGGGGGTCAGGGCAACGTCGTCTATGCCGGCGCCCCGGCGCAGCTGATGGTGCGCCGCGTCCCCGGCGGGGAGCGCGTCACCCTGGTTCGGCGTCCGCGCTTCGAGGAGCCCGCGCTCGAGGTGGACTGCTGCCTCCTCGTCCACGACATCGTCGTCACCGACGGCGGACCGCCCACGCTCGGTGACGTCGCGGACCGGGACATCACCGCCGACGCCGTCCTCGTCCTGGATCTCGATGGCGACGGCGTCGACGAGCTGCTCGTGACTCGCTCGCTCCCGCCGCTGGGCGACATCGCCTATCCGACCGAAGCGCGCGTCTACCGCTGGACCGGTGCGCGGTTCGCGGTGACCGCCACCGAGCTCCCCATCGGCTCGGGCGACGCGCCCTACGCGCTCGGCGACAGCGACGGCGAACCCGGGGAGGAGGCGGCGCTCATCAGCACGCTCGGCCGGCCGGGTCTGTTCCGTATCGCGCTCGGCCCGGACGGGCTGGTGGTCGACGAGGCGGA
>DATAKU010000001.1:0-5566 GCA_036261425.1 Candidatus Limnocylindria bacterium
GGCTCATCGATGCCACCGCGTCACCCGGTCCGTCGCCCGACCAGGGCGGCTGAGGACGGCGTTCGCTGGGTTTGGCGCGGTCCATCGCCGAAACTTCACCGGGGCACCCGCCGGGTTGCGTTCCTTCCCTCCAGGGAACATCACCACGCAGGAGTCGCACCCGTGGGCGCGTCTCACGCTCTAGGACGTTCTCTCTATGGACGAAACCGCGCCCGGACCGCGGTTCGGGTGAAGATGCAGCGACACACGGACCGGTCAGCCGCGGATGGCCAGGCCCGACTCACTCCTCCAGGCCGTACTCCTTGATCTTGGCGTACAGCAGCCGTCGGTAGATGCCGAGCTCCTCGGCGGCCTTGGTGCGATTCCCGCCGGCCCGATCGAGGGCGTCCTTGATCAGTTGCCGCTCGAGCGCCGACACCTGGTCCTTGAGCTTCCCTCCGCCGTGGCCATTGGCCGAGGCCATACCCGCCTCGGCCCCGTCCCCGTCCCGAGCCTCCGCCTCCGCGCCGTCCAGATCGGCATCCAGATCGGCGTCCTCCGCGGCCTGGATCCGAGATCGGCGTCCGGCCAGCCGGGCGCGGTCGCGCGCCTCGCGCCGGTCGCCGAAGGGCAGGTGCTCGACCGTGATCGGGTTGCCGCGGCTGAGCACCACGGCCCGCTCGATGGCGTTCTCCAGCTCGCGGACGTTGCCGGGCCAGTCGTAGGCGACGAGCTTGGCCAGCGCCTCCTCGGTGATGGCCGTCGGGATCGCGTCGGGTGCGTAGCGGAACTTGGTGAGGAAGTGCTCGACCAGCAGGGGGATGTCGTCCTTGCGGTCGCGCAGCGGTGGCATGTGGATGTGGATGACGTTGAGGCGGTAATAGAGGTCCTCGCGGAACTTGCCGTCCTCGACCTCCTCGGACAGGTTGCGGTTCGTCGCCGCGATGACCCGGATGTCGACCTTGATGGGCACGTTCGAACCGATGCGTTCGAACTCCCGCTCCTGGAGGATGCGCAGCAGCTTCGTCTGCGTCCCCAGCGTCATCTCGCCGATCTCGTCGAGGAAGATCGTGCCCTTGTTGGCCGTTTCGAATCGGCCCTTTCGCATGGTCATGGCCCCGGTGAACGAGCCCTTCTCGTGGCCGAACAGCTCGGTCTCGAGCAGGGTCTCCGGCAGCGCCGCGCAGCTGACCTTCACGAGCGGATGGGGGTTGCGCTTGCTGGCCCGATGCAGCGCCTCGGCGACCAGCTCCTTGCCCGTGCCGGACTCGCCGGTGATGAGGACGGTCGCCTCCGACGACGCGACCTTGCCGATGAGCTTGAAGACCTCGAGCATCGGCTTCGAGGAGCCGACGATCCGCTCTCGCTCGGCGGCCGACTTGCCCAGCTCGAGGCGCAGCGTGGCCACCTCGTTCGACATGTCGGCGTGCTCGAAGACGCGCTTCAGCGTGGCGAGCAGGTCCTCGACCTCGAACGGCTTGGTGACGTAGTCGTAGGCCCCGTGCTCCATCGCCTTGATCGCCGTCGAGCTGCCGCCGAAGGCCGTCATCACGATGACCTCGAGGTCCGAATGGGCGCGCTTCAGCTGCTTGAGGACCGACAGGCCGTCCTGGTCGGGCAGCTTGACGTCCATCATCACGAGGTCGGGAAGCTCCTTCTCGACCTCCTCGAGGGCGCCGGAACCGGATTGCGCCGTGCGGACGGCGTAGCCCTCATCGGTCAGGAGCTCGCTGAGCAGCGTTCGGATGTCCTCTTCGTCGTCGACGATGAGCAGGGACCGCTGGACCTCGGACACTCGGGTACCTCCGCGGGCGGTGCAGGCCCGGCATGGAATGGCTTGCCAGGTGGGCGCGCGGCCAGTATAGGCGTGCGTCCGCATACCGTACAAACGCCCGTTGGGCGCGCTTCTTCGGACCCAGCGAGATCCTGGACGCCGAGATCGAGCGGTTGCTCCTCGACTTCCAGGGGCGCTGGCTAGGATCCACGCCGCCCATGCCGATCTATCGGTGTGACCGACCCCGCCCTACTCGTCCGGAGATGTCGAAGCCCCAACGGACGCCGACGGCGAGGCATCCACCGACCCCGAGGCGGCCGGAGTCGACGGCAACGGCACCGGCGTCGGGTCCGGGACGAGGCTCGAGGGAAGACCCAGGAAGGACAGGACGAAGATGAGCACGAAGATGCCGGCCACGACGATGAGCCACGGCCGGGCCAGGCGATCGTCGCGGGTCGGCAGCGCGCCCCGATAGCCGGGCTCGCGGGTCGGTTCGGTGCTGGTCATGCGTCCGGTGGCTCTCCAGGTGGTGCGTATCGGTGTGCGTTCTGAGGCTGGGTGCGTCGCCTGAGCTCCTCCAGCGCGGCGGTCGTGCGGGCGGCGGACGTCCGCAGCCGCTGCTCGGCATCGGTGACCGCTCGCCGCTCGAACGCCACGCGCTGCCGGGCGCGGTGCGTGGCGCGCACCGCGGTGACCGCGAGCGTCCAGGCCAGGAGCGCCAGGGAGCCGATGACGATCAACGCGAGGGCCGCGACCGCCAGGTCGAGGATGAGTCCCACGGCGCGCGAAGGGTAGCAGGTCCGCGCGTCAGCGCGCGTTGCGCATGGCGGGGATGAGGATGCCGACCCCTCCGGCCACGGCACAGACCGCGCCAGAGGCGACGAGCACCATGTCGGCGCCGATCAGCTCCGACAGCCAGCCGGAGAGGCCCATCGACAGGGCGATGGCGCCGAAGACGAGCGCCTGGCGGCTCGACACCACGCGGCCCATCAGGCGTTGCGGCGTGCGCTGCTGGAAGAGCGTGATGGTCGGGATGATGAAGAGCATGTTCGTCAGGCCGACGACGAAGAAGACGGCCATGGCCGCCAGCGGGTCCCGCACGAACCCGGCCGCCACCAGCGACAGCCCCATGCCGATGAACCCGAGGATGACCATCCGACCCTTCGGGAAGCGGTCTCCGATGGCGCCGACCGTGATGCCCCCGACCACGCTGCCGAGGGCGATCGCCGCCAGGATCCAGGCGTAGACCTCCTCCGGGTCGCGGGTGCCGATGGCGAGCACCTGTTCCGCGTAAGGCACGGTTGCCACGATCTCGGCGCCCACCGCGACCTGGGCCACCGCGGAGAGGGCCGTATTGCTGAACAGCTCGGCGTTTCGGCGCAGGTAGCGCCAGCCCTCGGCCATCTCGCTCCAGACGGCGCGGATGCCCAGCCCCAGGGCCTCCCCGATCTCGCGCGGGACGATCATGGCCCAGATCAGGATGGCGCTCACCGTGTACGTGGCCGCGTTGAGGGCGAAGGCCAGCTCCAGCGAATCGAGCGTCGCGATGAGGATGCCGGCCAGGGGCAGGCCGATGAGGTCGGCCATCCCGTCTGCCACGCTGCTGGCGGAGTTCGCCGCCACCAGGTCCCGGTCGCTGACGATTCGCGGAATGATCGCGGTCTTCGCCGGGCGGAAGAGGAGGGTGACCGTGGCGATCAGGAACGCCATGAGGTAGACGAGCAGGACGTTGATCTCGACCAGGAACGGCACGGACAGCACCATGGCGGCGCGGACGAGGTCGCAGCCGATCATCGTGCGGCGGCGGTCCCATCGGTCCACGAAGGTGCCGGCCAGCGGGCCGAGGAGGATGTTCGGGATGGCGGTGGCCGCGAACGTGAAGCCCACCTCGACCGCGGATCCGGTCGCGCGGAAGACGAGGAAGGCGATGGCCACCTGGTGGATCCGCTCTCCGAACAGGCTGACCAGCTGACCGACCCACAGCAGCGAATAGTTGCGGTTTCGGGCCAGGCGCAGGTACGGCGACTGGCGTCGGACGCCGGATTCCGCGGCCTCGGCGGCGGTCATCTCGCCCTCGATGCGCATCGGATCGCCGAACGAGGCTCCCACCGTGATGGGCGCGGAGGCCCCGGATCGGATCATCGGGCTCGGACCGATGGCGTACGTGCCACGCGTCGGGGTATCGGCCCGGGTCATGGAGTACACGATCGCCCAGAAGATGCCGAGCGCCAGCAGGACGTCGCCCAGGCTGATGACGTCACGGATGATCGGGAGCGGGAGCGGAATGACGTCGCCGAAGAGGCCGCCCTGGGCCACGAACTCGGACACCGAATCGGCGCGCAGGATGAAGTGGAACGGGTCGTTGGCGATCGTTGCCTCGGTGAACCCGGCGGCGAAGTAGGCGGCGGACCAGATGGGCATCTGTCCGGCGTTGAGCAGGATCGCCAGGAGATTGGCGCCCACGCCCACGGAGGCGATCTGGAGCCCGGGCACCCGCCAGTTCGCCCACAGCCAGGCCAGGATGAGCCCGTAGGCGGCGATGTAGGCCCAGCCGACCGGGATCTCCGCACCAATGTCGAGCTCCCGCGTCAATCCTGCACCGATGCGCAGCGCCAACGCGACCACCAGGAGGACTGACCAGCGCAGGCGAAGGTCGGCGAGCCTCGGGATCCCGCCCCCCGCGATGGCGCCGATGATCAGCGCCAGGAGGATGGTGCTAAGAAACATCGTCCGAGGCGAGCGCAGGTCTCGCCTGGGCCGCCTTCGGCTGCGGTTCGGGCGTGACGTCCTCCTCGTCGCGCTCCAGGGTGGTCGGCGCCTTCTTTGACGTATCCGGCCGCCACTCGAGGATGGCGCGGTCGAGGTTGACCAGGATCGGCACCAGCTCCGGGTCGAACTGGATGCCGGAGAACTTCTCCAGCTGCTCGACCGCCTGCTCGTGGGTGAGCGGCGTCTTGCGGTACGGGCGTGAGCTGGTCATCGCCTCGTAGGCATCGGCCACGGCGAGGATGCGGGAGCCGATGGGGATGTCGAGGGCCTCCCTGCCGGCCGGGTAGCCGGAGCCGTTGAACCATTCGTGATGGGCGTGGATCAGCGGGGCCTGCGGCCGCAGCTGGGACGCCGGCTCGACGATCTCCGCACCGATCCGCGGGTGCTGGTTCATGAGGATTCGCTCGCGCTTGTCGAGCGGTCCCTCCTTCAGGAGGATGTGGTCGCGGATGCCGATCTTGCCGATGTCGTGGAGCTGGCCCGCCCACTTGATCCGCTCGATCTCCGGCTCCGGCAATCGCATCTCGCGGCAGATGGCCTCCGCGATGTGGCTGACGCGGACCGAGTGGTAGCGGGTGTACTCGTCCCTGGCGTCGACGGCCATGGCCAGGGCCTCGATGGTCTGCTCGAAGAGCTCACGCGTCTCGACGTACCGCGCGTACGCGATGCGGGTCGTGAAGAGCGGGACCACGAAGAGCGGCGTCGCCCACCAGCCCACGCCATTGGGGAGCTGGAAGACCTGGGCCATCAACCACGCCACCGGCGCCAACCCGGCCAGGTTTAGCGCTACGCCGCTCACATCCTGCGCCCATACCACTCGTGGCGACACACCGGTCCGCGTGCTGACGGCCACCACGCCCAACAGGGTGTTGATTAGGAACAGGACCCCGCACGCGCCGAGGAAGACGAGAAGCTCGATGGCCGGTCCGACAGAAGGATCGGAAGGCACAAGAAGTCTGCCCCCCTCGAGCGCTAGGCCGCCAATGACAACCGCGACAACGATCCCGCCGTGATTGAACAACGTGCCGTACCAGGGCACTTCGC
>DATAKU010000038.1:0-2946 GCA_036261425.1 Candidatus Limnocylindria bacterium
CGATCCCCAGGCCGCGCGTGACACGCTCACCATCGGCGGCCGCGACTTCTCCTACTACCGCCTGGACGCCGCCGGCGCTCCCGACCTGGCGCGCCTGCCGTACACCGTCAAGGTGCTGCTCGAGAACATGCTGCGCGGCGCGGCGACCCAGCCCGACCTGGTCAGCGCCGACGACGTCCGGACGCTGGCCACCTGGGACCCGGCCCAGCCGGCCGAGGCCGAGCTGCCCTTCATGCCGGCCCGCGTCATCCTCCAGGACTTCACCGGCGTGCCGTGCGTCGTCGACCTGGCCGCCATGCGCGACGCGATGGCCGAGATGGGCGGGGATCCGTCCCGCATCAACCCGCTGGTGCCGGCCGACCTGGTGATCGACCACAGCGTCCAGGTCGACCAATTCGGCACCGATGCCGCCTTCCTCATCAACGTCGAACGCGAGTACGAGCGCAACGGCGAGCGCTACGCCCTCCTGCGCTGGGCGCAGCAGGCCTTCGCCGACTTCCGCGTCGTGCCGCCGGGGACGGGCATCGTCCACCAGGTGAACCTGGAGTACCTCGCCGACGTCGTGACCGAGCGTGACGGCCTGCTGGTCCCCGACACGCTGGTCGGCACCGACTCGCACACCACGATGATCAACGGCCTCGGCGTCGTGGGCTGGGGGGTGGGCGGCATCGAGGCCGAAGCCGCGCTGCTGGGGCAGCCCCTCTACCAGCCCTCGCCCATCGTGGTGGGCTTCCGGCTCGACGGGGAGCTGCCGTCCGGCGCCACGGCCACGGACCTGGTCCTCTTCGTGACCGAGATGCTCCGCGGCCACGGCGTGGTCGGGAAGTTCGTCGAGTTCTACGGCCCCGGCCTGTCGAAGCTGCCGCTGGCCGACCGCGCCACGATCAGCAACATGAGCCCCGAGTTCGGGGCCACCGCCACGCTCTTCCCGGTCGACGACGAGACGCTGCGCTACCTGCGCATGACCGGCCGGTCGGCCGAGGTCATCCAGCGGGTCGAGGCGTATGCGAGGGCCCAGGGCCTGTTCCGCACCGATGACGCCCCGGAGCCGATCTTCAGCGAGTCCCTCTCGCTCGACCTGTCGACCGTGGCGCCATCGCTGGCCGGGCCCAGGCGGCCCCAGGACCGCGTGGCGCTCACCGACGTGCGTAACAGCTTCCGCGGGCTCTTCCCCGACGGGCTGCACACCCACGAGGACGGATCGGTCCACGAGCACCCCACGGAGCCGGCGGGACCGCGCGGCACCGTCGACGAGGCGAGCGACGAGTCGTTCCCCGCGTCGGATGCACCGTCCTACACGCGAGACCCGGAGGCGGAGCGGAACGCGGAGCCGGCACCGCCGCGCGACGCCGGCCAGCAGCTGCCGACCGAGGCCCACTACCGCGCCGTCGAGGTGGACCTCGCCGGTGAGCGCGTCAAGCTGCGCACCGGATCGGTGGTGATCGCCGCCATCACCTCGTGCACGAACACGAGCAACCCGTCGGTCATGGTCGCCGCCGGGCTGCTGGCCCGGAACGCGCTGCAGCGGGGCCTGCGGACCCAGCCATGGGTGAAGACGTCGCTCGCGCCCGGCTCCCGGGCCGTCACCGACTACCTGGCCGCCGCCGGCCTGATGGAGCCGCTGGAGGCCCTGCGCTTCAACCTGGTCGGCTACGGCTGCACGACCTGCATCGGCAACTCCGGACCATTGCCGGAGCCGATCGCGGAGGCAATCGAGGCCAACGACCTGACCGCCGTGGCCGTTCTCTCCGGCAACCGCAACTTCGAGGGCCGCATCCACCCGCTGGCGAAGGCCAGCTACCTGGCCTCGCCGCCGCTGGTGGTCGCGTTCGCGCTGGCCGGCCGGATCGACATCGACCTGGTTTCCGAGCCGATCGGCACCGATGCGGACGGCAACCCGGTCATGCTGGCCGACATCTGGCCGAGTGCCGAGGAGGTCGCCTCGGTGGTCCTCAAGGCGGTGAGCGGCGAGGTCTTCAGCCGCAACTACGCATCGGTCTTCGACGGCGACGAGCGCTGGCGCGACCTGCCGGTCCCGGCCGGTGACCGCTACGCGTGGGATCCGGAGTCGACCTACGTCGCGCGACCGCCCTTCTTCGACGGGCTGGCAGGAGACCCCGCCGACCCGGCCGACATCGGCGGCGCGCGCGCGCTGGCCGTGCTCGGCGACAGCGTCACCACCGACCACATCAGCCCGGCGGGTGCCATCGCTCGCACCTCCCCAGCGGGGAAGTGGCTGATGGACCGCGGCGTCGAGCCACGGGACTTCAACTCGTACGGCTCGCGGCGCGGCCACCACGAGGTGATGATGCGCGGCACGTTCGCGAACATCCGGCTGCGGAACCTGCTCACGCCCGACGCGGAGGGCAACGTCACCGAGCACCTGCCGAGTGGGGAGCGGATGAGCATCTTCGACGCCTCGGAGCGCTATCGCTCCGAGGGCACGCCGCTGATCGTGCTGGCCGGCAAGGAGTATGGCTCCGGCTCGTCCCGCGACTGGGCCGCCAAGGGGCCGATGCTGCAGGGCGTGCGCGCGGTCATCGCCGAGTCGTACGAGCGCATCCATCGGTCCAACCTGGTCGGGATGGGGATCCTGCCGCTCCAGTTCCTGCCGGGGGAGTCGGCCGCGTCGCTGGGCCTCACGGGCCGCGAGACGTTCGACATCACCGGCATCGCCGACGGGCTGCGGCCCCGCCAGGACCTGGCCGTCGTGGCGCGCGGGGAGGACGGACGCGAGGTCCGATTCCGGGTGGTCGCCCGGCTGGACGGAGAGATCGACGTGACCTACCTGCGCAACGGCGGCGTCCTCCAGACCGTCCTCCGGCGCCTCGCCGCGGGCTGATGGGTCGCGAGGTCGCGTCCTTCGATTTGATCGGCGGGTCTGGCGCCTCGGCCCGCCTCCGAGGCGCCGATCCTTCGACTCAGGGAAGGTGGGAACGCGTTGCC
>DATAKU010000043.1:0-10710 GCA_036261425.1 Candidatus Limnocylindria bacterium
GTCCGGGCCGAAGGCCTGGCCGGACGCGATCCGGAAGAGGAGCGCGTAGCCGATCTGGCCGGCGGCGCCGGTGACGGCCACGCGGACGGGCGAGTCGGACATCGGTCTCCTGTCCATGATGGGCTGTGGGTGAGTGTAGCGCAGCGTGCCGCTCAGACCTGCCGCAGGAGCCCTTCTCGATCCATGCCGCGGCTGGCCAGCAGCAGCACGGCCGCGGCCAGCGCCCAGACGAGCGCGCCGAGCACCAGCGCCAGCAGCGCGTCGAGTACCAGCAGGCCCGCAAGCTGCCCCACGATGAGCGCTACCACCGGCAGGACCAGCGCGCCGCCCAGCTGGTACGCCTCCTGGAAGCCGCGCACCTTGGCCGAGACCACCACCAGCACCGAGATGGCCAGCGCCCCGGTGGCCGGACCGAGCCAGCCGATGACGAGCAGCCACAGCGGGGTGAGCACCACCGGGCGGCCGACCAGGTCGGCGGCGAGGGCGTTGGCGAGCACCGCGTAGACCACGTAGCTGCCGACCGAGAGGGCCAGGGCGGCCAGCCACGGCGCCAGCAGCTTGGCGCCGATCAGCTCGTGATCACTGGTCGGCGTGTACAGCAGGCCCTCCAGCGTCTTGCGCTCCTTCTCGCCGGCGAAGCTGTCCGCGGCGATGACGGCGCAGACCATGAGCGGCACGATCAGGAAGAAGGTGGCGAACTGGTACTCGAGCAGGTAGACGACGAGCTGCCGCTCCAGCGGACCCGGGCCCAGGGATGCGACGACCTGCGCCGGCAGCATCTCGAGCAGCGGCTCGAGCTCGGCCAGCATGTCGCCGCCGGCCCTCACCGCCAGCACCGCCAGCACCGGGAAGACGACGAAGAAGAGCGCGGGGACCACGATGAGCGGCACCAGGACCGCTCGCGCCCGGGCCACAAGGATGAGGTCGCGGCGGACGATGGCGAAGATGGCGCGCCAGTTCATCGGTCCGCCTCCGGCTCGGCGGCCGGCTCCGGCGCGTTGTAGAGGGCCACGTAGGCAGCCTCCAGGGTCGCCTGCTCCGGCGCCACCCGGTAGACCGATGCGCCGGCTCGCACCAGCTCCGAGACGAGCGCGGCGACCGCCTCCCGCGTCGCACCGTCGAGGCGCAGGGTCCCGTCGTCACCGGGCGTGACCCCGTCGCCGGCGGCTGCCCGGGCGAGGCGCATCGCGACGTCCCGGTGGTCCGCGT
This sequence comes from Candidatus Limnocylindria bacterium, assembly GCA_036261425.1. Lineage (GTDB taxonomy): Bacteria > Chloroflexota > Limnocylindria > QHBO01 > QHBO01 > JACDBZ01. Next base: position 1,210 of record DATAKU010000043.1, read on the forward strand.
CGACCTCGATCTGCACCCGCACCGGGAGCCGGGCCGCGTCGACCACCTCGGTGGGCGTGCCGTCGGCCACCACGCGCCCGTGGCGCAGGATGACGACCCGGTCGCACAGCTCCTGTGCTTCGGCCAGGTTGTGGGTGCAGACCAGGATCGTCCGCCGATGCGTCGCGGCCAGCGAGCGGACCAGGTCGCGCACGCCGATCGAGGCGATCGGATCCAGGGCGGCGGTCGGCTCGTCGAGGAACAGGACCGGCGGATCGTGCACCAGGGCGCGGGCCAGCGCCAGCCGCTGCCGCATGCCGCGGCTGTAACCGCCGACGCGGTCGTCGGCGCGGGAGGTGAGCTCGAAGCGCTCCAGCAGCTCGGACACCCGGGTGGTGACGGCCGCGCGCGGCACGTTCCACAGCTCGGCCCAGAAGCGCAGAGCCTCGCGCGCGGTCATGCGATCGTCGAGCGACGGGGTCTCCGTCAGCACGCCGGTGCTGGCGCGGACGGCGGGGCCGTCACGCTGTGGATCCATCCCGAGCGTGCGGACGCTGCCCTCGCTCGGGCGCAGCAGGCCGTTGAGGAGCCGGATGGTGGTCGTCTTGCCGGCGCCGTTATGGCCCAGCAGGCCGACCACCTGGCCCATCGGCACCGAGAAGGTCACGCCGTCGAGCGCGAGCACGTCGCCGAAACGGCGGGACACGCCGTCGGCCTCGAGGGCGATCGACGGGGTCGCGCTCACGACGGACCGCTGCTGCGGTGCCAGTCCGACACGGCGGCCGCCATGGAGGGAAACGCGATCCGCGGCAGCCAGTCGGGCACGTCCGAGTGGGCCACCCACGCGTGGTCGCTCGACTCGAAGTCGATGCGGACCTCGGCATCGGCCTGCAGCGCCCGGCCGCGGAAGACGGCCGTGACCGCATTGGCGGCGGGCGAGTGGTAGACGCCGGCCAGGCCCAGCAGCTCGATCTCGATGCCCGCCTCCTCCCGCGTCTCGCGGAGGGCGGCCACCTCGAACGACTCGCCCGGATCCAGGTACCCGGCGGGGAGGTCCCAGTCGCCTCGTCCGGGCTCGACCGCGCGTCGCAGGAGGAGGATCTCGGGCTCGGCGTCAGGATCGGTCCGGCGCTCCACGAGCACCGCCGCAGCGGGCTTCGGGTTCGAGAACCAGCGCCAGCCGCACCGATCGCAGACGAGCGGCTCCTCCGACGGCTCCGCGCAGTGGGGGCAGGCGGGAACGCTGCGGCTCACGCCGTGGAGCGTATCAGCGCGCGGCCAGGAACGCTCTCACGCGGCCGGCGAGGTCGTCGCGCGCGACGCGGAAGGCCGCAAGGCGCGCCTCCTCGTCCCCGTCCGCCGCCGACGGGTCGTCGACGCTCCAGTGCTCCTGCTGCTTCACGCCCGGCAGGGTGGGACATGATTCGCGCGCCTGGTCGCAGACGGTGATGAGCCAGTCGAACGGCTGGCCCAGGAAGCGGTCGAGGGTCTTGCTGGCATGGTCGCCGATGTCGATGCCGATCTCGTCCATCACCGCGATGGCCTCCGGCCGCACGCGCGTCTGCTCGGTGCCGGCGCTGAGGACCTCGAAGCGGTCGCCGCCCCAGGCGCGCAGCATGCCCTCGGCCATCTGGCTCCGGGCGCTGTTGTGGGTGCAGACGAAGATCACTCGCTGACGGACCGTGCTCATGGATCGATGCTAGCGCGCGTCCGTCAAGGCAACGTCAATGTCCACCGATGTGGACAACCTGTGGATAACTTCGTTCGCGGTGGGCAAGCTGGTGGAGAAGGGGGCTTGCGCGCCGTCATCGGCCGCTCGTACATTGTGGTCGTCCCGAAGGGGCAGCCAACAGCACCAGCGATTGCATCAACGGTCTGACGGCGGTTCCTTCGGGACGTTTCGTTGTGTCGCAAGCCGCCGGATCGGTCAGCCGCGCGTGCCCTGTTGGAGGCGCCGCACGATCTCGGCCGTCTCGTCGTCGGGGCCACGCCCACCCCGTCCCGGCTCCGAGGCCGGCCCCGCGAACGTGCCGAACTGCCGGTCGCCGGCATCGCCCAGCCCGGGGACGATGTACCCGCGCTCGTTGAGGTGGCTGTCGAGCGCCGCCACGTGGATGTCGATGTCCGGGTGTTGGCCCGACAACGTGGCGACCCCCTCGGGGGCCGCGATGAGTGACAGCTGCTTCACGCGGGCGGCGCCCCACTGCTTGAGGATGTCAACCGTGGCCGCGGCGGACCCGCCGGTGGCGAGCATCGGGTCGAGCACCAGGCAGACCTGGACGGTCGCCGCGTCGGGCAGCTTGTTGTAGTACTCCACCGGCTTCAGCGTGCGCTCGTCGCGGTACAGGCCGATGTGCCAGACCTCGGCCGTGGGCAGCAGCTCGAGCATGGCGTCGACCATGCCCAGCCCGGCGCGCAGGATCGGGATGAGGCCCACCCGCGGCTCGAGCCGCTGGGCGGTGATGGCCTGCAGCGGCGTCTCGATCTCAACCGGCTGGGTGGCGAGATCGGCCATCGCCTCGTAGCCGAGGAGCCACGTCAGCTCGCGCACGAGCTCGCGGAACTTCTTGGGCTCGGTCGACTTGTCGCGCAGGATGGCGAGCTTGTGCGCCACCAGCGGGTGCTGGCTGACATGGATCGGCATCGGCGCCGATTATGCACCCATGCGACCGCCACCGATCCTCCTGCCCGCCGCCTTCGCGCTGTTCGGCGCCGTGTGGGGCGCGTGGCAGGCCGTCCTCCCCGACCTCGCCGGGCACTACCAGCTGTCCACCGGCCCGCTGGGAGCCATGCTCAGCGCCGGATTCGCGGTCGCGCTGCCGGCCATGCTGGGGATCGGCCGTCTCGTCGACCGCTGGGGCGCCGGGCGCGGGATGGGCCTCACCGCGGCAGCCATGGCGACTGCCCTGCTCGTCGTGGCGCTGCTTCCCCCGACGCCCGTCCTGGTGGTGGCGATCGTCGTCTTTGCGGCCGGCAGCGGAGCGTTCGACGTGGCCATCAACGGCGCCGCCATGGCCGATGCCGAGTGGAGCCGGCCGGTGCGGATGACGCTGCTCCATGCCGCCTTCAGCGCCGGAGGCGTGGCCGGTGCCCTCGCCGGCGGCGGGGTGGTGGCGAGCGGGGTGGCCTTCACCGCGGCCTACGCGGCCCTGGCGCTCGGCCTGTTCGTCCTGGCGGTGCTCGCGGGCCGATCGCGCTGGAGGCCCGCGCGCGCGGAGGGATCGGTTCCCCGCGCGGTGGCGCTGGCGATGCTCCCACTGGCGGTGCTGGCCGGATTGGCCTTCCTGGCCGAGGGCTCGATGGAGACGTGGTCGGCCATCTACCTGCGGGATGAGCTCCGAGCCGCCGCCTTCGTGGGCGCTCTCGGGCCCGCGGCGTTCCACGCCGCCATGCTCGCCGGACGCCTGCTCGGCGCCAGCGTGGCCGGCGCCCTCGGACCGGCCGTCACCCTGCTGGTGGCCGGATCCATGACGACGGCGGGCATGGCCGCCGCCCTCGCCCTGCCGGCCGCCTCACTCGCGATTCCCGGCATGGCCGTCGCGGCGCTGGGCGCCTCGTTCGTGGTGCCGGTGGTCGTGAGCCTGGCGGCCCGCCGCGCGGGAGCCCACGCCGGGCGCGCGGCGTCGTACGTGCTCACCCTCGGCTACGCCGGGTTCCTGGTCGGACCGTCGCTGGTCGGCCTGCTGGGCGAGCTGGCGGGGCTCCGCGTCGCATTGCTGGTGGTCCCGATCGCCGGCGCGCTCATCGGCCTGGCGGCCACCTCGCGCCTGGCGCGCCGCTGAGCGTCGCCCCGCGGCCCGGGCTGGTATGCGGCGTGCGGGAGATCGGCTGGATCTACCTGTGGACGCGGCTTGCTGCTAGGCTATCCGTCCCTAGCGACCCGATCGCGCGGACCGTGCCCAGCCCGTCGCCGGATCCGTAATGAGGAGGTTAGGACAGCATGGTCTTCGGATCGAAGCGCGACACGAAGCCCGAAGGCGGCCTCTCGCGCGAGGACGTGGTCGGAAACCTGTATCCCGATAGCCTGACGAGTGAGGTCGACGTGGCACAGTCACCCAGCGAATTCCCCCGCACGCCGGACCGCGGCAACGAGTCGGTGATCGACCCGCACGCCCGGTTCAACGGCAAGTACGTCTCCGATCGTGACCTGCGCATCGAGGGCGAGGCACAGGGCGAGATCGAGTGCCAGGGGACGCTGATCATCAGCCCGCAGGCCCGCGTGCGCAGCGCCATCAAGGCCCACAATGTCATCGTCAACGGCGATTACGAGGGCGATGTCGATTGCGGCGGCCGCTTCGAGATCGGCTCGACCGGACGCGTGAAGGGCAACATCAAGACCCAGGTGCTGGTCGTCAAGGAGGGCGCGCACTGGGAGGGCGGCGTGACGATGACGCGCGAGCCATCGGCCCGCCCGACCACGCCCTCGTCCGGACCGGCCTCGGGTGCCGCCGCGGGCAGTGCCCAGCAGCCGGCCCGCGCGGGCAGCATCTTCAGCAAGGGCGAGCGCGAGGGCTCGACCTCCGGGTCGGAGCAGCGCGAGGGCCAGCCGGCCGGCCAGGGCGGTGGCGGCGGGCAGTAGCCCGGTCGCCCGTCCCGCGCCTCCTCGGTGACGCGATCCCGACGCTCCGCCTTCGCCGCACCGCCCGTGCTGGTGGAGGTGACGCGTGGGGATCGCGTCGAGTCGGTCCACCGCGGATCCATCGTCGTCGCGGCGCCCGACGGCGCGCTGCTGGCCGCGGTCGGTGACCCGGACCAGTTCATCTTCTGGCGTTCCAGCGCCAAGCCCTTCCAGCTGGCGCCGTTCGTCGCCTCGGGCCGCTTCGACGAGTACGACCTCGGCCCCGAGGCCCTGGCCATCATGGCCGCCAGTCACTCTGGCGAGGACCGGCACGTCCGCCTGGTCCAGGAGATCCTGCGACGCTCCGGCCTGACGAGCGCGGTGCTCCACAACCAGGTCCATCCGCCGTACGACTCCGAGACCGCCCTGCGCCTGGTCCGTGACGGGGAGAAGCCCACCGTGCTGCGCGGCAACTGCTCGGGCAAGCACGCCGGGATGGTCCTGTTCGCCAGGGCCTCGGGCTGGCCGACCGATGGCTACTGGGAGGCCGAGCATCCGGTCCAGCAGCAGGCGCTCCAGACGGTGTCGGCGCTGTCCGACGTGCCGGTCGAGGAGATCGCCACCGCCGTCGACGGCTGCGGGGTGATCACCTTCGGGACGCCGCTGCGCGGGCTCGCCGTCGCCTTCGCGCGGCTGGCCGATCCGTCGGCGGTCGCCGATCCGCCGCTGCGCGCGGCGCTGGTCCGCATCCGCGACGCCATGATGGCGAACCCCGAGCTCGTGGCCGGGGAGCGCCGGCGCATCGACACGGCGCTCATGCGAGCGATGCCGAGCCGCGTCGTCAGCAAGGGCGGCGCGGAGGGCGTGCTGGCCATGGGGCTGCCGCCGGGCGCGCTGACGGCGCGGACGCGCTTCGGCGATGGACCGATGGGCGTGGCGGCCAAGATCGAGGACGGCAACCTTGCCCGGCGGGCCGGCGACGTGGCGAGCATCGAGGTCCTGCGCCAGCTCGGACTGCTGGCCGACCCGCTCCCTCAGCGGCTGGTGGAGTTCGCCTCGCCTCCGATCGTCGACCCTCGCGGCGAGCGCACGGGCGACGTTCGGGCAGCCTTCACGCTGAGGTAGGCGCTGCCCTCTCGCGGGGCGTCAGCCGAGCGCGCCGCGCACCAGGTCGGCCAGTCGCACGAAGATCGGCGCAAGGAGCAGCGCCGGCAGGAAGTTCGCCACCCGGACCTGCTTGAGGTCCAGCAGGCGCAGCGCCACCCCGAGCAGGATGACGCCGCCGGCCGAGGTGATGGCCAAAATGGTGGGCCCGTCCATCACGTCCCGCAGCAGGAAGGCGCCGCCCGCAATCCCGCCCTGCACCATGAGCACGGTGATGGCCGACAGGCCGACGCCGGCGCCCAGGGCCGCGGCGAAGGCCACGCTCGCCACGCCGTCGAGGAGCGACTTGATGGCCAGCAGGCTGATGTCGCCGGTCAGGCCGTTCTCCAGCGAACCGAGGATCGTGAGCGGGCCGACGCAGAAGACCAGGCTGGCGGTCACGAAGCCCTCGGCGATGCGGCTCGGCCGCTCCCCTCGGGCCAGCCGGCGCTGAAACCACGCGCCCAGCCACTCGAGCCCATCGTGGAGGCGCAGGACCTCGCCGATGGCCACTCCCAGCAGGACCGAGGCGAGCACCGCCAGGTCGTCGCCGGGCCGTGCCTCCCCCGCGGTGAAGACCTGCAGGCCCATGCTGACGGCGATGAGGACCGTGAAGAACCCCAAACCGACGACCAGGCTCTCCTGCATGCGTCGCGGAATGCGCGCGCCGAGCGCCAGGCCGATCAGGGTGCCGAGCAGAACCGTCGCGACGTTGAGGAGCGTGCCACTGAGGAACACCGCCACAGGCTAGCGGGACGGCGGGCGTCAGGCTCAGCCGAGCGACGCGCCGCCGGCGCTACGTGCGAGACGGAGCAGGCCGTCCGCGCCGAGCCGGTCGCAGATGGCGAGCAGTTCGGAGCTGTGGGACGCCGTGCCCACCAGTCGTTGCTCGTCGAGGAGGCAGAGGGCCAGCTGGAGCGGCATCTCCAGCTGCTCCCAGGCTTCCCGTGCCGCGCCGTACCGGATCGTGGCCAGGCCGTCGCCGGCGAGCGCAAGCACCCCCGCTTCCATGGTCAGCACGGCGGCTTCGGCGGCTCGTCCCCAGTCCGCCACGGCCCGCAACCTCTCCAGCTCGGCGGCCGCGTCGTCCCGGTTCGCGGACCACAGGCAGAAGCGCATCACCCGGGCACGGTCGTGATGCTGGATGGCGCCGGACATGCGATCGGCGCCCTCGCGGGCGAGGGCAACAGCGTTCGGGAAGTCTTCGGAAAGGAAGGCCGCCCAGGCGCGGGCGAGGCGGGCGGTTGCCGCGACCTGCGCATCGGTGTCCGCTGACAGCGGCTCGTAGCGGTCGAGTTCCGCGAGCGGGGCAGGCTCACCACGCAGGGAGCGGATCGTGGCGACCGTCGCCGAGAGGAGGATCCCGTACGCGTCTCCGACGCCTCGCTGTTGCAGGTCGGCGATCGTCTCGAGCGCCCAGTCCCAGCTTCCCACCTCGACGGCGGCTGCCGTGGCCAGATCGGCCAGTGGAAGGGCGAAGTCCCCGAGGCCCAGCTCGGTCGCGAGCTCCAGGCCCTGACGGGCCGTCTCGAAGGCCGCCGCCGGATCATCGGCCATCAGAGCCCACGCCAGGTTGTTCCGTGCGCGCAGCTCGGTTCGCGGAACGCTGCCCTCCTCGGCTCGGACGATGGCGGCTCGCAGATCGGCCATGCCGGCCTCGTGCTCGCCCAGCGACATCCGGGCCGTGCCCCGGGTGATGAGCAGGTCCGTGGCGACAGCGACGACCCCGAGGCGCTCGGCGGCGGTCAGCGCGTCCTCCGCCCAGTGCAGCGCCTCACGATCGTCGCCGAGCACCGATCGTGCGCGTGCCAGCTGCGCGGCCAGCTCCAGGCCAGCCGGTTCGCTGCGCCAGTTGCGAACGTCGCGGATGGCCGCCTCGAGCTCCTTGAGGGCAAGCTCGTTGGCCTGAGCGGTGAGCATCACGCTCGCCAGCTGCGCCCGCGTGCGGGCCGCGGCTGACGCCTGCCCGGCCGACTGCTGAAGTCCGATGAGCTCCCGGAGGCGTTCCTCTGCCACCGACAGACGACCGGCCGCCCGGGCGGCGTCGGCTGCCTCGGCCAGGATCACCGGGCGCGTGTCGGCGTCGGCCATGCGGAGCGCCGCCTCGAGGTACTCCATCGCACGTGCGGGAACGTGCAGGGCGGTGGCGCCACGCGCCGCCCGGCGGAGGGCGCCGATGGCGCGGTGGGCGATCCGCTCCGCCTCACGCGGCTGGGAGGTGAGCCGGAAGGCCTCCACCAGGTGCACGGCAAGCTGATCGGGAGCGTCCTCATCCAGCGACTCGAGATGGCGCGCAACCGCCAGGTGCAGCGTTCTCCGCTCGCTGCGGGCCAGCGTCTGGTACGCCACCTCGCGAACGAGGTCCTGGACGAAGCTGAGCTGTCCTCGGCCAGGAGAGCCCAGGTCGTCGTCGACGACCAGCATCTCCCGCCTCACCAGGCTGTCGAGCTGCTCCCGGAGCTGGGTGGGCTCCTCGTCGCTCACCGCCATCAGCGTGTCGGGTCGGAACCGATGCCCCAGGACCGCGGCCGCCATCAGGAGCCGGCGCTCCGACGCCGGCAGGCCGTCGAGGCGGGCGGCGATCACTCCGCGCAGCGAGTCCGGGACGTCCCTGGTGACCGCCGGCGCGGCCGAGGCATCCTCCGCGCGGCTGTCGGCGGCACGGTCGGTCAGCATGCGCGCGACCTCCACCGCGTAGAGGGGCACGCCCCCAGCATCGCGGAGGACCTGGCCCGCGATCGTGCCCGGAAGGCCCGGCGCGCGGTCATCGAGCAGGGTGCGCATCGACATGTCGTCCAGCGGGGTGAGGTTGATGGATGTGAAGCTGCCAACGCCGGCTCCCCACGCAGGGCGGCGATCCAGCAGCTCGGGCCGGGCCAGGGTCATGACGAAGATCGGCAGGTCGCGCGCCCAGATCGCGAGGTGCTCGACGAAATCGAGGAGGCTTGGATCCGCCCAATGGAGGTCCTCGAAGACGAGCACCGACGGGCTACGGTCCGCGACGCGCTCGAAGAACCGACGCCACGCGGCGAACAGCTCATCGCGGTCGAAGGAGGCCTCCTCCTCTCCGTCGATCAGCGTGGCCAGGCGTGGCTCGATCCAGCGTCGCTCCGCGTCGTCACGGACGAGCTCCTCCAGGGACGCCGCGAGTTGCCGTCGGGCGAGCTCCGGCGCGGCATCGTCGGCGATCTTCGCCCGACGCCGGACCATCTGTCCGACCGCCGAGAAGGCGACCCCCTCCCCGTAGGCGAGCGCGCGCCCCTCGTGCCAGTGGATGAGGACCGGGTGGGCATCCACCCATTGGTCCAGCTCCCACACCAGCCTGCTCTTGCCGATCCCGGCGATCCCGGTCACCGATACGAGCCGGCTGCGATGCTCATCGATCACCGATTGGAGCAGCTCGCGGATCTCACGCAGCTCGCGGTCGCGTCCCACCAGCCGTCCGGTGTGCGTGGCATTGCGCGGGATCGGCCCGTCCGGCAGGCTCGTGGCCCGGTATGTCTCCAGGCGGCCCGTGCGGCCCTTGAGGGCGAGGGACCCGAGGCGCACGAACGGGATGCTGGCCGACGCAGCGTCGCGCGTGGCACGGTCGACCACCACTCCGCCGGGCGGCGCCTTGCCCTGCAGCCGGGCCGCGATGTTGACGAGGTCCCCGGTGACCAGCCCCTGGTCGACGGCGCCCACCGTGACGGCCGCCTCCCCGCTCGTCACCGCCGCCCGCGCCCGCAGCGAGCGACCCGCCGCCGCCCCACCGATGCGGTCGACGGCCCAGACGATCGACAGGGCGGCGCGCACCGCGCGCTCGGCGTCGTCCTCGTGGG
>DATAKU010000044.1:0-4580 GCA_036261425.1 Candidatus Limnocylindria bacterium
CCCAGGACAGGTCGCCGACGCCACACTCCCGGCGCAGCGAGGTGAGTCGCCGGAGGCCGGTGGACAGATCGGCCATGTCGGCCGAATCGACGATGAGCCGATCGCCCAGCTCGACGAGCTGCTCGAAGGCCGGATGACGCATGGGTGGATCGCCGGGCCACCAGATGTGGGTCGGCAGGTCCGGGATGAGGAGCGGGGCCACGATGCCCGACAGGTGCGCGGCCGCCTCCCCTCGGACGGTGAGCACGACCTCCTCGTAGCAGACGCGGTCCGAACCGTTCGTGTCGTGGCAGTGGGCGCTGATCCGCGCCCCGATCGACGGCTCGGGGGTGCGGTGCTCCGGCACCAGGACGATGGCCCGGGAGGGATGGCGCTCCCCGAGCCCCATGAGGGTGTGGACCACCCGGTCGGCAGCGGCGCTGTCGACCACGACCACGATCAGGTTGAGGACCGATGCGCGCGCGTGCGGCATGCCCTTCTCGCGCACCAGCGGGTCGCCGTCGATGGGCGTGGGCGCCGGCCCCCACAGCTCCGCCAGGTGAGCGGCGATGGCCCGCACGGTCGTCTGGCGCTCGTCCCACATCGGCGTGACCAGGCTCTCGGCCTGACCGAACTCCATGAGCCGCCGGTGGAGGGCCTGCTCCTCGCGCGCGGTCCGGGAGGCGGCCTGGTTCACGGCCGGCGCCATGTCCGCCCGTCGCGCTCCAGCAGCTCGTCGGCGGCCGGCGGCCCCCAGGTGCCCGCGGCGTAGAAGTGCAGCGGACCGCCCTCCCCGGCCGCCCAGGCGTCGAGAATCGGCTGAAGGATCTCCCAGGCGCGCTCGACCTCGTCGTCGCGGGTGAACAGGCTGGCATCCCCCACCATCGCGTCCAGCAGCAGGGTCTCGTAGGCGTCGGGCGAGTCGACCGCGAAGCTGGACCCGTAGCGGAAGTCCATGTTCACGCTGCGGATGTGCATGCCCTGGCCCGGTACCTTCGCCCCGAAGCGGAGCAGGATGCCCTCGTCGGGCTGGACCCGGATGGCGAGGACGTTGGGATCGATCTGCGGAACGCCGGCGCTGGCGAACAGGGCCAGCGGGGCGCTCTTGAAGCGCACCGCGATCTCGGTCACCCGGCTCGGCATGGCCTTGCCGGTGCGGATGTAGAACGGCACCCCGGCCCAGCGCCACGAGTCGATGTACAGCTTCAGCGCGGCGAAGGTCTCGGTCTGCGAGTCGGGGGCCACCTCCGGCTCGTCGCGGTACGACGGCATCTTCTCGCCCTCCACCCAGCCGGACACGTACTGGCCGCGGACCGTGGTGGCGGCGACCTCGTCGGGGGCGATCGGTCGGACGGCGCGGAGCACCTTGACCTTCTCGTCGCGCAGGTCCGCCGCGCGGAACGCGACCGGCGGCTCCATGGCGAACATGGCCATCAGCTGCAGGCCGTGGTTCTGGACGATGTCGCGCAGGGCCCCGGTGGCGTCGTAGAAGGCGCCGCGCCCCTCGACGCCGACCGTCTCGGCCACGGTGATCTGCACGCTGTCGATGTAGCGGCGGTTCCAGATCGGCTCGAAGAGGCCGTTGCCGAAGCGGAAGACCGACAGGTTCTGGACCGTCTCCTTGCCGAGGTAGTGATCGATCCGGTAGACCTGCTCCTCGTCGAAGACCTCGGCGATCTCGTGGTTCAGCGTGCGCGCCGACTCCACGTCGAAGCCGAATGGCTTCTCGACGATGACTCGCGTCCACCCCCGCTTGCCGGTCCCCCGCCGCGCCGGACCGCTGGCAGCCAGGCCGGCGCGGTCGAGCTGGTTGACGATCTCCGGGTAGAGGCTGGGCGGCACGGCGAGATAGAACAGGCGATTGCCTCCGGTGCCGCGGTCGCGGTCGATCCGATCGAGGCGCGTGGCCAGCGCCTCGTACGAGGCCGGGTCGTCCAGGTCGCCCTGGTGGTATTCGATCCCCTGCGCGAACGACTGCCAGATGGCGGGCTTCGCCGGTCGGTTGCGGCTGTGCTGGTTGATGCCGGCCAGCAGGTGCTCGCGGAACTGGTCGTCGGTCATCTCCCGCCGAGCGAAGCCGACGACGGTGAACTCCGGCGGCAGGAACCCGCCGAGGAGCGTGTTGTAGAGCGCCGGGCCGAGCTTGCGCTCGGTCAGATCGCCGGTGGCGCCGCAGATGACCATGGTGCACGGCTCGGCCATGCGCTCCAGGCGCAGGCCCTCGCGCAGCGGGTTCGGCCGGAGCCGGCCGTCACCGCCCTCGAGTATCGGTCGCTGCTCCGGCGCGGTGCGGGGATCGGTCCGCGTCGCCATCGGCCTCCCCTCAGCGCTCCTTCAGCGCATGGCCACCGAACTCGTTCCGGAGTGCGGCGAGGACGCGATCGGTGAAGCTGTCGGGCTCCCGACGGCTCCGGAAGCGCTGGATCAGGCTCAGCGTGATCACCGGTGCCGGGACGTCATGGTCGATCGCCTCGGCAACCGTCCAGCGGCCCTCCCCCGAGTCTGCGACCCAGCCGTGGATGTCGGCCAGGTCGTTGCCCTCCTTCTCGAACGCGTTCCCGGCCAGCTCCAGCAGCCAGGAGCGGATGACCGACCCGTGGTTCCACATCCGGGCCACGGCCGCCAGGTCGAGGTCGTACTCCGACGCGTGGAGGATGTCGAAGCCCTCGCCGTAGGCCTGCATCATCCCGTACTCGATGCCGTTGTGGACCATCTTCACGTAGTGCCCTGCGCCGGCCGGGCCGCAGTACAGGTAGCCGTCCTCCGGCGCCAGGGTCTTCACCACCGGCTCGAAGCGCTCGAAGACCTCGCGCTTGCCGCCGAGCATGGCGCAGAACCCGACCTCCAGGCCCCAGATGCCGCCCGAGACGCCCATGTCCAGCCACTCGATGCCCTTCGCTTCGAGCTCGGCGGCGTGGCGCTTCGAGTCGTGGAAGCGGCTGTTGCCCGAGTCGATGACCACGTCGCCCGGCTCCAGGACGCCGGCCAGCTGCTCGATCATCGCGTCGGTCGCGGCTCCCGACGGCACGCTGACGATGACGTGCCGGGGGGCAGGCATCATCTCGACCAGCCGCTCGAGCGGCTCCGCCACGGCGATGCGGCCCTCGTTCTCCGGCTCCGCGGCCACCTCGGCGCTGACCGACTCGGTCCGGTTCCAGACGACCACCTCGTGGCCGCCGCGTGCCGCGCGCCGGGCCATCCCGGCGCCCATCCTCCCCAGTCCGCAGACCGCGACCTGCATCAGCTCTCCTCCGTCCTCATCGGGCGCCGAGCGCCAGGGCATCGGCGACCATCTGCTCCAGCCGGTCCAGTCCGCTCTCCAGCTCCGCCATATGGAGGCGGAGCGCCCGGCGGCCGCGCCGCTGGAGCGAGGTCATGTCGCCCAGCGCCTGGGCGGCGATGAGCGTGCCGAACGATTCCTCCCAGCCGGGGATCGGCAGGTCCTTGCGCGGATCCGCGGTCAGCTGGAGGAAGACCCCGGTGTCCGGTCCGCCCTTGTGCAGCTGCCCGGTCGAGTGCAGGAATCGCGGCCCGAAGCCCAGCGTCGTCGCCGCGCCGGTGGCGTCCCGAACTCGGGCGCGGATGCGCTGCAGCCGGGCTTCGACCTCGCGGTCGGGAGGCAGGTAGGCAAGGATCGCGACGTAGTCCCGTCCGCCGCGAACGAGGGAGAGGAGCTGCGTCACCGCCCCCTCCACGTTGACCGGCACGTCGCCCAACGCCGATGCGTCGCCGCTGGCGGCAAGCCCGGGCTCGGCCACGAGCGGCGCCGGCTGCGGCAGCGCGCCCCGGTCCCGGAACGCCTGCAGCAGCTCCTTCGTGGCGTCCTTGCTCTCCTGGACGTTGGGCTGGTCGAACGGGTCGATGCCCAGCACGATCCCCGCAGCCGCGGTCGCCACCTCCCAGCGGAGGAATTCGGCGCCGATGTCGAGCGGGTCGTCCAGCACGATCTCCTGCACCGGCGCCCCGCGGCTCGAGATCTCGTCGCGGAACGCCTGCCACTCCGGCTCGTCCGCATCACCGGACAGGCGCAGGAAGACGAAGGACCGATCGTCGCCGTAGGCGTCCGGTGCACCCAGGGGCTCTCCGACGATCGGGACGATCCCCGTGCCCGCCTTGCCGGTGCTCTCCGCGATGAGCTGCTCCACCCAGTCGCCGAAGGCCGCCAGCCGCGGCGACGTCAGGATGGTGAGCTTGTCCCGCCCGGCCAGGGCCGCCTCGCCGATGGCCGCCCCGAGGCGCAGCCCCGGGTTCTCGGCCGCGTCGGCGACCCGGCAGGCCTCGGCCATCGCCACGGCCCGGTCCAGCAGCGCCGCGATGTCGACGCCGGTGAGCACGGCCGGGACGAGGCCGAAGACGGTCAGGGCGGAGTACCGACCGCCCACGTCGGGCGGCGCCTCGACGATGCCGCGGAACTCCTGGGCGCGGGCGAGCTCCGCCAGTGCCGTGTCCGGGTCGGTGATGGCCAGAAAGTCGAGTGCCGGCGCGATGTCGCTCATGGCCGCCTGGTAGGCGTTCGGCTCCGTGGTCGTACCCGACTTCGAGCTGACCACGAACAGGGTCCGGTGATCCTCGGCCCATCCGCGGAAGCCACGCACGACGTC
>DATAKU010000056.1:0-13644 GCA_036261425.1 Candidatus Limnocylindria bacterium
GTCACCGTCGTCGCGGCGATCGGACTGGCCGTGGTGGGCGAGGCGGCGATCGGGATCCTGCTCGGCGGCGGCGCGTTCGACGCCGAGGACGTCGCCCTCACCGGCCTCGTGCTGGGCGCGTTCGCCATCTCGGTGCCGTTCGAGAGCCTGGCTCACCTGCTCAGCCGCGCCATCTACGCCACCCGGCACACGGTGCTCCAGGTGCTCTCATCGCTCGCCGGGCTGGGCGCAACCGTCGTCGTCACCCAGGCGCTGGTGGCCGACGCCGGGGTCGTCGCCATCCCGCTCGGCTTCGCGGCAGGCCAGGCGCTGAAGGTGGTCCTGCTGGCGGGCGCACTGGCGACCCGGATGCGCACCTTCGGCGCGCCCGTGACTGGCGCGGAGCAAGCGCCGGAGGCCCGATAGACCCTTCGAAAGGGTCGCAATGGCCCTCTGAAACGCCCCGACCGCGGGGCATCCTCGCCACAGATGGAAGCCACCGCGCCGAGCGCCCTCGTCATCGGCACCGGGTCGACGGGCGCCGCCGTCGCCCATGACCTGGCGCTGCGCGGCGTCCGCGTCACCGTCGTCGAGCGCGGGGAGATCGCCTCCGGCACGACCGGACGCAACCACGGGCTGCTCCACTCGGGAGGCCGCTACGCCGTCAAGGACCCGGAGTCGGCCGTGGAGTGCATCCAGGAGCGCGACATCCTCGCCACCATCATGCCGGAGGTCCTGGAGCTCAACGGCGGTCTCTTCGTGGCGACGACCGAGGACGACCTCGCCTACCGCGACCGATTCCTGGAGGCCTGCGCGGCCTGCGGCATCCCGGCGCGCACGCTCTCCGGTGCCGAGGCGCGGGATCTGGAGCCCGCCCTCAACGAGCACGTGCTTGCGGCAGTCGAGGTACCGGACGGCGTCTTCGACCCGCTCCACCTGTGCCTCGCCTTCCTGGCCACGGCGCAGGCCAACGGGGCGGTCATCCATCCCTATACCGAGGTGCGCGATCTGATCCTGCGAGGTTCGACCGTGGAGGGCGCCGTCGTGCGCGACCGCCGCACCGGGGAGCTCCGGCGCATCGAGGCCGATGTCATCGTCAACGCCACCGGCCCGTGGGCCGATCGCATCGCAGCCATGGCCGGCCTCGACGTTCCCGTCGTGCCGACCGCCGGCGTCATGGTCGCCATGGCGGGCCGCTTCGTCGACCGCGTCATCAACCGGCTCAACGCACCGTCGGACGGCGACATCGTGGTCCCGCAGCGGCGCAGCGTGGTGATCGGCACCTCATCCTGGCCGATCAGCGACCCTGATCTCGTGACGATCCCGCCGGAGCACGTCGCCCTCATGTCGGAGCGCGGGGGTGACCTGGTGCCGTCCATCCGAACGGCCACCCTGCGCGGCGTGTTCGCCGCATCCCGTCCGCTCATCGGCCGGCCGGACGACACGAGCGGCGGACGCGAGTTGTCGCGCACCTTCGAGTGCTTCGATCACGCCGCCGAGGGCGTCGCCGGCTTCGTGACCATCAGCGGAGGAAAGACGACGACGGCCCGTGCCATGGGCCAGGCGACGGCGGATGTGGTCTGCCGCCACCTCGGGGTCGAGGAGTCCTGCCGCACCGCCACCACGCCGCTGCGCTCGTATCGGGACTTCTACCGTGGCTGAGACGACCATCACGCTGCGCGTGTGGCGCCAGGCCCACGACAGCGCCCAGGGGCATTTCGAGACCCTCGAGGTGACGACCGATCCGGCGCGCGACTACGTGCTCGACCTGGTCGAGCGCGCGTGGGCCGACCGGGATCGGACCCTCGTCTTCCGCCACGCCTGTCATCACGCCTCCTGCGGGACCTGCGCGCTGCTGGTGGACGGGCGTGAGCGCCTGCCGTGCGTCACGCGCGTCGAGGAGGTCTGGGACGGCCGCGGCTCGCTGACGCTGGAGCCGCTGCGCAACGCGACGCTGGTGGCCGACCTGGCCATCGACCCGGCCACGATGCTCGGCCGCATGGCCCAGCTGCCGCTGCCGTACGTCCGAACCGTCGAGGCCGCCGTGCGGGGCGCGTCCGGCGTGGCGGATGCCGACGTCGGGACCGCGGAGCGCTTCGAGGACTGCCTGGAGTGCCTGGCGTGCGTCTCGGCCTGCCCGGTTGCCGGGGCGGATCCGGACTACCTCGGGCCGGCCGTGCTGGCGGCGGCGCACCGGGCGGTCGAGGAGCCGCGCAACGGGTCCGCCGGCCGGATCCTCGACCTGGTGGACACCGATCACGGCGTCTGGCAGTGCCGGTCGATCTGGGCGTGCAGTGCCGTCTGCCCCTCGAACGTGGATCCGGCGGCACGCATCATGAACCTGCGCCGCCGGCTGTGGGGACGCCGCCCGGCGGAAGCTGAGGGAGTCGCACATGGCTGAGAGTCGCGCGCCGGGACTCGGCCGGCGCGCCACCTACTGGCTCGTGCCGCGCTGGCGCGATCCGGGCTGGTGGGCGTTCGCGCTCAACCGGTTCACCGGCCTGATCCTGGTGGCCTACCTGCTGGCCCACTTCGTCGTGCTCAGCATGCTCCTGCAGGGAGAGGCCGGCTGGAACCAGCTGCTGGGGCTATTCGGCTCCACGCCCTTCCTGATCGGCGACGTCCTGCTCATCGCGGCGGTCATCTTCCACGGCCTCAACGGCCTGCGCGTCATCGCGCTGACGATGGGGCTCGGCACGCGACGCCACGCGCTGGGCGTCATCGCCGTCATCGGGTTGAGCGGCATTCTCGCGGCGATCGCCGGCTGGGCGATCCTGTTCGCATGAGCGGCACCTCGGTCCCGCGCCGCTACCCCGGTCGCCCGGAGGCTGCGCCGCCCGGCTTCGTGCCCGGCCTCGAGGACCTGCTGCCGCCGACGGACGCCGTTCGCGCCCCGACCCGGGCTGGCCGGCTGTGGCTCGTCAAGGCGGTCAGCGGCGTCCTGCTGATCGGCTTCCTTGGCATGCACCTTGTGGCGCAGCACTTCCTGGTGCCCGGCGGCCTTCGCGATTTCTCCGCGGTGGTGGAGTATCTCCGCCACCCGATGGCCCTGACGGCGGAGCTGGGCCTGCTCGGGAGCGTCATCGTCCACGCCGCGCTCGGCGTGCGGGCGGTGCTGGTCGACACGTTGTCGAGCGACCGCGCCGTGCGCCGCGCCTCGTGGGTGATCGGCGCGCTGGCGGTGGCGGCCTTCGCCTACGGGATCGGCCTGACCCTCGCGGTGATCTCCTAGCCGCCGCGCGGGGCGGTCGGCAGCAGGACGACGAACTTGCCGTCGCGATCCGGATACGCGCCCTCGGGTCGCGTCCAGCCCGGCCCGATCGACTCGTAGCCGGGCGGCCCCTGGTAGGCCGGCCAGTTGCGCTCGAGCTCGGCCAGGCCCTCGAAATTGCCGGGCGGATCGGACGGACCCCAGATGGAGGAGATGCGCGGGTACCACGGGTCGAGGATGTAGGCGCCGCTGATGGCGGCGTCGTCGAACAGGGTGGGGTCGGCATCGGCGCGGTAGCCGGTCATGACCCAGGTGTGGGCGCCCCACCACGGGAACATCACCACCGGCTTGTCGGTCTCGCTGATGGCAATGGCCGAGTCGCGCAGCGCATCGGCGTAGGAGTCGTAGGCGAAGAGCCGATAGTCGGGCTCGCCATAGGCCTTCAGCGCGAGCGCCACCGCGGCGGGCCCCCATCCGCCGTTGTGGCTGTCCTCCCAGGACTCCCACTCGCCGATGCGACCCTTGATCTCGGCCTGGAACGCGTCGGAGGTGTTCCCCAGGCCCAGGATGGTCAGGACCATCTGCGTGGCGGCCACCGCACAGTCGTCCTTGGTGATCTGCGAGGCGAAGACGGCGGCGTGGTCGTCAACGACGGCGACGTCCACCGGGGCGCGAAGGAGCGGGGTGGGAGACGGGCTCGGCGTGGCGGACGGCGGCAGGGTCGGAGCCGCGGTCGGCGCCGAGGTGGCGCTGGGCGCCGGGGTCACCACGACGGTGGGGATGGTGGAGCGCTGGGGCGGGGGATCGAGGAAGGTCTCGATGCGCGACGTCAGCCGGTCCCAGCGCTCGCCCATGCCGAGCACGTTCGCGCGCACCACGGTGAAGCTGGTGGCGAACAGGAGGAGCAGGGTGAGGGCGGCGAGCGGCCAGCGGCGGGTCATGGTCGAACATCGAGCATGACACTGCGGTCTCCCTCCGGCAACATGGCCCGATGACCGGGCGTCGCCTCCTCGCCCTGCTGACCGCCATGGTGACCGGCGGCGCCGGCGTGCTGGGCGCTCCCCTGCAGCCCGTCCGCGCGTCGTTCCACCCGGAGGTCGAGCAGCGTTACGCGATCATTGCCACGCTCGACGTCGCCACCGGCCGGCTCGAGGCTGTGGTCGAGATCGAGCTGACGAACCGCTCGGTGCGGAGCATGGATCATGTCGATCTTTCGGTCGTGCCGCGGGCGCTCGGCTACCTGTCACTGCCCGATCCGATCACCGTCGACGGGGCGCCGGTCGAGGCCGAGTGGACGACGATGATCAACCTGCGGCTGCCGCTCGGCCTGGAGCCCGGCGCGACGGCTCGCATCCGCGTTCCCTTCACCCTGGAGGTCGGTCGCAGCCCCGAGGCCTACGCGGCACGCACGAGCCGCGAGAACGGCGTCGTGAGCTTCGGGCACTGGTTCCCGATCGTCTCGACCGAGCACGACGTCCATGGCATCGGGGACGCGCAGGTCTCGTTCACGGCGGAGCGGATCCGGCTCGAGCTTACGACGACGACCGAGCTGCCACGCGACGCGGTGGCGTGTCCGGGCCTGGTGGCGGCGCCCGAGACGAGCGGGACGCGCTGGAGCTGCGAGGTGGACCGGGTCCGCGACTTCAGCTTCGTGGTGAACCCCCGCTTCCGGATCACCGAGCGCACGGTCGACGGGGTGGCGCTGCGCGTCTACACCGAGACGGTGTCCGGCGAGGCCACCGCAGCCCTGGCCGAGGAGGCGCTGGCCGGCATGCGGGAGACCTTCGGCCCGTATCCGTGGGCCGATCTCGTGGTGGCCGAGGTTGGCGGCAGCGGCGGCTTCAGCATGGAGTACCCCCGCATGATCCACCTCACCCGCGGAAAGGTGACCGATCGGTACGTCGTCTTCCACGAGGTCGCCCACCAGTGGTTCTACGCCCAGGTGGGCAACGATCAGCAGCGCGAGCCGTGGCTGGACGAGGCGTTCGCCGACTTCAGCGCGCGGCTGCTGATGGGCATCGGCGAGAACCAGTGCTCGACCCGCCCGGTGGACAGCGAGGTCTTCGCCTGGCCGGCCGGACCGGTGAGCGGCGGCGACTGGACGAGCTGCGACGGCTACTTCCACGCGGTTTTCTACCGCGGCACCGAGTTCCTCACCGCGGTCCGTGCGGCGATGGGCGACGAGACCTTCTTCGACGCCATGCGGTCGTGGGTGGAGCGCTACCGCCACGACGTTGCCAGCGGCGCGCGGCTGCTCGCCCACCTGTCCGTACGCAGCGCCGCCGACCTCCGCCCCATCTTCGCGGCGTACCTCGCCGATCCCGAGCTCCGACCCTCAGGGCGACCGCGCCAGCTCCCGACCCGGCGCTGAGATCAGGAGGACGAATGCGTCGCCGGGTCCGAGGCGGCGTCCGGCTCGGCGGCCACATCGGCTTCGGAGCGCGTCGCGTCGATCTCGTCGGCGAGCGGCAGGAGGAGCGCGGGGGCGGCCCCGCGCCTCGGATCCCGGTTGAGGAGGCGGCCGAGCGTGGAGCGTTGGGCCGCCGCCCGGCGGCGCTGCTCGGCGAGCGCCATGTCGGCGATGCACTCGAGCTCGCCGCATTCGCCGCCCCAATCGGCGCGCTCCTGGCGGTGAAGGGCAAGGAAGAGGTCAGCATCGGTCACCGAGCCCAGGAGGTCGCGGCTGGCGCGACGGCCGACTTCCACGGTGGGAAGGTAGCGATCCTCGTACCACAGCCGGGCCGACTCGTCGGCGTCGACCATCCGGCCGAATGCCAGGACGCGGTCGTAGGCGTAGCTCTGGACCGCGAGGAGCAGCTCGCCGTAGCCAGTCACGTCGGTCAGGGCGAACCGAGCACGCGGCACGGCCCGCGCGAGCCCGCTGTGGCGGCGGAACTCGCCTTCGCGCGCGGTTCGCTCGACCGCCTCGAGCTCGATCTCGGGGCCGAAGGCATAGGGCGACGGCATGCGGCTGACGCGCGCGTCGATGAACTCGCGTCCCTGGCGCCGGGCGATGGCGACGCGTTTGTGGCCATCCGACACGAAGTAGGCCTGGTCGACCCGGATCACCTCGATCGGCTCGTCGAGCGAGCTCGGGGCGGCGGCGATGACCTCCTCGATCCGCTTCCGCAGGGCGAGGTGAACCGGTCGGAAGCAGCCGTCGAAGTCCCGGCTCCGCCCCGCGGTACCGATCACGCGGGACACCGGGATCGTGGCGTCCCCCTCCGGCACCGGCGCGCCGAGACGGAGCTGGCGGCGGATCTGCCCGAGGTCGAGGAGCGGACCGCAGTCCGGATCGGTTCCGGGAAGGCGCATCGGCACACGATATCGTGCGCGGCCGCGCCGTACACAGCGTGGTGATGAACCTCAGCGCTGACCCTGCGCCGCGGTCATGAAGCGCCGCTGGTAGCTGATCACCTGGTTGGCGGAGGTGAATCGGGCAAGGTAGTTCGGCTCGGCGGTGACGACGATCCGATGGCGCATGTCGGCGTACTCGTCGCTGGCGAGGAGCCGATCGATGTCGGGATACATCACGTCGCCCTCCATCGAGCAGATGATGAGGCGCGTGTCCGGCAGGTTCGCTCCGCGCAGGACGCGGAGAGCATGCCGCACGGAGTCGAGGCCGTCCGACCCCTCGGCGTCGTCGAAGTGCCGGTAGGCCACGATGCGCTGGGCCATGGCCAGGCAGTCGGCCAGCGGCACGTCGACATCGGTCCGTGCCAGGTAGTCCTTGTCGATGAGGAAGGTCCGGAGCTCGTCGAGGTGGGCCTCGTCATCGGTCTCGCGATACGCATCGATCAGGCCGCGCATCGTCGCCGACTGCGACTTGCGGTGCCGGATGAAGGCGTTGATGAAGTACGGCCGCGCCTGGAGGGCGAGCAGCGTCTGGTACGGCTCGAACATGAGGGTGAAGTTGATCCGGAACCCGTGCTCCCGCATCGCCAGGGCCAGGTTGTGCGGGTAGAACGCGTCGGCCGTGGTCGGCTGCTCGAACCGCGTGTCGAGGTGCCTGTCGCCTTCGAGGAGCTCATGAACGTTCGCGGCGTTCACCGGCCCGGTGTGCGGGACCTTGATGACGAGCCGCCAGCGCGACAGGATCTCCCGGAAGTGCTCGGCCTCCTCGAGGACGTGGCCGAGATCGGCGAACGGGTCATCGAGCTCCACGGTGATGTCGCTGCCCGGCCCGAGGATGCGTCCGATCTCGCGGAAGACCTCGTCGCGATCCCGGAAGCGCCCGCCGACGTTCGCCTTGGGATCGTTGAGGAACAGGTCGTAGACGATGCCGGGGTTGCAGGTGAGGTTGGCGACGATCTTCGCGACGGGCGCGATCTCGTACGGGTTGGCGGTGTCGGCGCTGAAGAGAACGCGGGTCGGGCGGAGCACCCCGTTGGCGTCGTGGGCGATGTCGCGCACGAGGTCGAAGGCGAGCACCCCGTCAGGCTCCAGCCGCATCTCGACCCGGAAGCCGGCCGGGGTCTCACCGGCAGGGGTGGCGAAGTAGGTCACCACCTCGCGGAACTCGGGCGTCACGTCGAGGTAGCGGGCGATCCCGCGCAGCGCGCGGAACCCGTCGAGCGAGATGGGTCGATCGAGGATCCGCGCCACGTCCTCATCGGCGCCCGGGACGGGCGGGAGATCGAGCGACCGCACGGTGCACGACACCTCGCCGCCCGACGCCCGTTCGTGAGCCGCGGTGGCTCCGGTGTCGATGGATCGGTCGAGCGTGATCATCGCGTCACCATTGGTACGTCGAGATTCGCAGCGCGGTCTCGCCCACCGTGGCCCTCCCGCCGTGCGGAGGGCAAGAGCCAACCGGCCCGAGAGGGCAGGCCCTTCCGCTCAGCCCCCGACGGGCGGCGGGCCGCCCCCGGCCGCCGGGGACCTCAGCGCAGACGCTGGTAGGCGCCGATGGTCAGGAACTCCACGAACTCGTCGGCCAGCACGAGCTCGGCGAGCAGTGCCGCAGCATCGTCCCACGGGGCATCGGGCGTGGCGTCGCGGAGCGCGGCGAGCTCCTCGTCGCGGATGGCGCGATACCGGTCCGCGGTCAGTGGGTTCCCCCCGTCGATCGGCACGCCATGGACGCGCCACTGCCACAGCTGCGAGCGACTGATCTCCGCGGTGGCGGCGTCCTCCATGAGGTTGTTGATCGCCGCCGCGCCGTTGCCTCCCAGCCAGGAGGCGAGATAGGCGAGCCCGACGGACACGTTGGCCCGCACGCCCGCCTCGGTTACCCGTCCACCGGGAACGCGCAGCTCGAGCAGGTCGCGAGCCGCGACGTCGACATCGGTCCGGAGCCGCTCCTTCTGGTGCGGACGCTCACCCAGCACGCCGTCGAAGACGTCGGTCGCCAACGGGACGAGGTCGGGATGGGCGACCCAGGTTCCGTCGAACCCGTCCGAGGACTCGCGCTCCTTGTCGGCGCGGACCGCGGCCATGGCGCGCTCGTTGACCTCGGGGTCGCGACGCGACGGGATGAAGGCCGCCATGCCACCCATCGCATGGGCGCCGCGCCGGTGGCAGGTCCGCACCAGCAGCTCGGTGTAGGCGCGCATGAACGGCACGGTCATCGTCACCAGGGCCCGGTCCGGCAGGACCAGCTCGGGGCGCGATCGGAACGTCTTGATGGCGCTGAAGATGTAGTCCCAGCGGCCCGCGTTCAGGCCCGCCGCGTGTTCGCGCAGCTCGTACAGCACCTCCTCCATCTCGAAGGCCAGCAGGATGTGCTCGACCAGGACGGTGGCGCGGATGGTCCCCCTGGGGATGCCGACGCCGTGCTGGGCAGCCACGAACACGTCGTTCCATAGCCGCGCCTCGAGGTGGGACTGCAGCTTCGGGAGGTAGAAGTACGGCCCGCTGCCGCGGGCGAGCTGCTCCCGGGCGTTGTGGAACAAGACCATGCCGAAGTCGAACAGACTGGCGCTGATGGGCGACCCGTCCACCAGCACGTGCGCCTCGTCGAGGTGCCAGCCGCGCGGCCGGATGACCAAGGTGGCGATCTCGTCGTCGAGGGCGTACGCCTTCTCCTCGGTGCGGAAGGTCAGGCGCCGGCGCACGGCCTCGCGGACCGCCCAGTGTCCAGCGACGACGTTCTCCCAGGTCGGGGAGAGGGCGTCCTCGAAGTCGCCCATGAAGACGCGCGCGCCGGAGTTCAGGGCATTGATCATCATCTTCGGCTCGACCGGTCCGGTGATCTCCACCCGCCGGTCATCCAGGTCCGGCGGCGCCGGGGCGACCCGCCAGTCCGGATCCGACCGGATCGGCGCCGTCTGCTGGAGGAAGTCGGGAAGCTCGCCGCTCTCGATGCGCTCCTGGCGCTCCGCCCGCGCCCGCAGCAGCTCTCGGCGGCGAGGTTCGAAGCGCCGATGGAGATCGGCCACGAAGCCGAGGGCCTCGGGCGTCAGGACCGCGTCTGCGTGCCCCGCGGACGGCCCGACGATCTCGACTCCGGCGGGTGAATCGGTCATGGAGGCTCAGGGTAGTGCACGCACGATGCCTTGACGCGCACCGATACGGTGGTCCTTCACGCCCAATGGAGACAACATGCGCGCAGGACTGGTCATCGGCCTTCACGGCAGCACGGAGGACGCACCCCGCTGGACGGACGTCCTGGCCCAGGCCGTCGCGGCCGAGGAGGCGGGGTTCGACCTCGTCGTCCTCGAGGATGCGCTCCTGTACCGCGACGAGCGAAAGACCATCGGGTACTGGGAGGCAATCGCGATGGCGGCAGCGCTGGGCGCGGCCACCTCGCGTATCGAGATCGGCCACTCGGTCATCAATGCGCCCTACCGGCCGGCGGCTTTCACCGCGAAGATCGCGGAGACCATCGACGAGATCACCGGCGGCCGATACGTCCTCGGCATCGGGCTTGGCAACACGCCATACGACTACGAGCCGTTCGGGATCCCGGCCGATCGGCGGTATGCCCGCTTCGCCGAGGCGCTTCCGATCATCGCGGACCTGCTGCGTACGGGTCGCGTCTCCTTCGATGGGGAGTTCCATCGGGCACGCGACGCGGAGCTTGTCCTCCGTGGCCCCCGGCCGCAGGGGCCGCCGATCGTCGTCGCAGCCAGAGGGCCGAAGATGCTGGAGCTCGCGGCGCGCCACGCCGATGGGTGGAACTGGTGGACGGTGAGCGGAACGGAGCGTTCGGAGCTCGAGGACGTGGTCCGGGGCTTCGAGGAGGCGTGCCAGGCGGTCGGACGCTCGACGCACGACCTGGCTCGCTCTCTGGACGTGTACTCCGTCCTCCCGCCGGGAGGAGACGACCCACGGCCTGACGACGGCGGAGTCCTGCGCGGCTCCAGTGCGGAGATCGCCGAATCGCTGCTCGGGTTCGCGGAGCTCGGCTTCGACGAGGTGCGGCTGGACCTGGCGTGGGCAGGGCCGGTTTCCGCCAAGTCAAACGGAGTCCGCGCGCTCTCCGACGTTGTCCGCCTCGTCCATGCCGGCTGACCGACGCTCCACCAGGCCCAGACACGGCTCCGCTGCAGGCGATGACCGCCGATGCGCTCACGGCCGGACGAATGTACTACCGCTACTGGGTCCATCGGGATGTCGCCCACCACGTATGGGCGGCACTACGGCGTGCGGACCCGCTCAGCGGCCGACGCCGCGCTCCGCCCGGGCGACGAGGAACGGACGCGGCCGGGTTCCCTCCGCGCTGCGCGCCACCAGGTCGGCGAAGCGCCGCTCGCGCGTCTCGGGCTTCTTGGCCTCCATGACCCAGTAGGTCGCCGTGCGGCGATAGGACGGCGTCTCGGACTCCCAGTGGGACCAGGCGGCGGGATCGGCCCGGAAGCGATCCAGGAACTCGGGTGCCAGCTCCATCGGCGGTCGCTCGTACGAGTACACCTGGTCCTTGCGCCGGTCGCGCTCGTCGAAGGCGCGCCGGCCGGCCTGGTGCATGCGGCCCTCCGCGGTCAGGCGGGCGACGGTGTCGATGTTCTTCGCACTCCAGCTGCTGGTCCGGCGCCGGGGCGTGAAGCGGATCGCGCGGAGCTCGTCGTCGATGGAGCTCATCTGGCCGTCGATCCAGCCGAAGCAGAGGGCCTCCTCCACCGCCTCGGGGTAGCTCATGGCGGACTTCGAGGCGCCCTTGCGGTAGAAGCCGACCCACTGCTCGCTGACCGTGGCGTGGTGCTCCTCCAGCCACGATCGGAAGGCCGCCGCGTCTGCGAAGACCCGGACGTCGTGCGCTTCCACGCTCAGTCCGACCGGCCGGCGTTGCGGAGGCCCGGGAAGAAGTGGAGGAGGAACCGATCCACCCCGAAGAAGACCGCCACCCCGATGACCAGGATGACGACCGTCCGCATTGGCTCGCCGATGCCGGTCACCACGGCCCCCACCAACGGCGTGATCGGGATGAGGAGCAGCAGGGTGACCGCGCCGACGACGAGGAACCGGCCCCAGCTCATGGCGTTCACCAGCCTCCCGCGTCGCGGATGAGTCGGTGCAGCACGCGTCCGGCGACGGCGAGGCGGTAGCCGGCCGTCGAGCGCACGTCGTCGATCGGGTGGATCTCGCCGCTCAGCGCCGCCACGGCGGCGTCCGCGGTCTCCCGGCTGGGGATCGCGCCCTCGAGGAGCGCCTCGGTGCCCGTTGCGCGAACGGGCGTGGCGGCGACCGATCCGAGGGCGACGCGCACGTCACTCCACGGGGCGGTGGAGACGCGCGCACGCCAGGCGATGGCCAGGACCACCTTGCTGATGGCCTGCGCCCGCCGCGTCCCGACCTTGCGGAACCGGGCCTGACGGTCGGGGGCGAGCGGCACGCGAACCGCGACCAGGAGCTCGTCGGGCCGCCGTGCCGTGACGCGGTACGACGGCCAGAACTCGTCCGCCGGCACCGTGCGCTCGCCGGCCGCCGAGGCGAGCACAAGCTCCGCGCCCAGGGCGAGCAGGACCGGCAGCGTGTCGCCGGCCGGCGAGGCGTTGACGACGTTGCCGCCGATGGTGCCGCGGTTCTGGATCTGCGCGGCACCGATGGTGGCGGCGGCCTCGGCGAGGACCGGCGCGTGCTCGGCGATCAGGGACGAGCGGCGGATCTCGGTGTACGTGGTCAGCGCACCGATGCGCAGCGCGCCGTCGTCCACGTCGATCCCGCGCAGCTCGTCCAGGCCCCAGATGTCGACGATGCGCTCGGGCGGCTCACCGATCTCGCCGGTCATGCGCACCATGAGGTCCGTGCCGCCGGCCAATGGCTGCCACGGTGGGCCTTCGGTGTCCGCCAGGAGCGCGAGGGCCGCGTCCAGTCGGGTGGGGGACTCGGTGAGCGGCTCGACCGCGTTCGGCATCGGTCTAGCTCCGTCGCAGGCCGCGGAGGATGCGCAGGACGACGAAGACGCCCACGACCAGCAGCGCCAGCTGGGCTGGCGTCAGGGCCAGGGTGACGTCATGGTCGTCGATGGCCTCGGCCAGGGACTCGGGGTGCTCGGTCATCGGTCGGCCCGCCGTTCGGCCGCCAGCGCAATGGCCTCGATGATCTTCGTGTACCCCGTGCAGCGACAGAGGTTGCCGGCGATCGCCTCGCGAATGTTGTCCTCGGTCGGGTCGGCGCCGGATGCGAGGAAGGCCTCGCCGGCCATGAGCATGCCCGGCGTGCAGATGCCGCATTGCGCGCCGCCGGTCTGCAGGAAGGCCTGCTGGAGGTCGTTCAGGCGCCCGTCGACGGCGAGGCCCTCGACCGTCTCGACTGCGGCCCCGCGGACCTGGCTGACCGGCACCAAGCAGGCGTCCACCACCGCACCGTCCAGCAGGACGCTGCACGCGCCGCACTCGCCCTCGCCGCATCCCTCCTTGGTGCCGGTGAGGCCAAGATCCTCGCGCAGGACGTCGAGGAGGCGCCGCGAGCCGGTCGCCTCGACCTCCACGGGCTGACCGTTGACGCTGAAGTGGAACGTCATCCCTCTCGCTCCCGCGGCTCGTCCGACGGAGCGCGGAAGGGCATCTCGTCCCCGCCGTGTGGCAGGTCCTCGATGGGCGGCGTCTCGGCCGCCGGCTCCTCGAGCGAGACACCGGGCGCGGCGGGCATCGGGCCGCCGGCGAGGGCGGCCAGGATCCGCTCCGGCGTGGCGGGCAGGTCGTGGATCCAGGCGCCGGTCGCGTCGTGGATGGCGGCGACGACCGCGGGGGCGCCGACGTCCATCGGCAGTTCTCCGACGCCCTTCGCCCGGTGCGGGGCGCCACTGAACGGCTTCTCCACCAGGATCGAGCGGATCCGGGGTGCGTCGAGCGAGGTCGGGATCAGGTACGTCGCCAGCCGGTCGTTGAGGTAGCGGCCGTCGACGAGCTTCATCTCCTCGATGGTGGCGTACCCGATGGCCTGGAGCGAGCCGCCCTCGACCTGGCCCTCGGCCAGCACGGGGTGGATGGCGCGGCCGATGTCCGACGCGCCCACGTAGTCCCGCACGGCCACCTCGCCGGTATCCAGGTCGACGTCGACGCGGGCGATGC
>DATAKU010000060.1:0-20162 GCA_036261425.1 Candidatus Limnocylindria bacterium
GACGTCGAGGTCCCGCTCTCGCAGATGCGCAAGGGCATCGCGAAGAAGATGGCCCAGGTCAAGCAGACGGTCCCCCATGCCTACACGGTCGTGGAGGTCGACATGAACAACGCCACGAAGTGGCGCGAGGCGAACAACGAGGCCTTCAAGGCCCGCGAGGGCGCGTCGCTGAGCTACGTGGCCGTCGTCATCAAGGCGGTGACCGAGGCCCTGCGCAGCCATCCGACCATGAACAGCCAGTTCGCCGATGACCGGATCATCCTGAAGCGGGCGATGAACATCGGTATCGCGGTGGCGGTCGACAACGGCCTGATCGTGCCGGTCATCCACAATGCCGACCAGCTCAGCATCAGCGGCGTGAACGCCCGGATCCGCGACCTCGCCGCGCGGGCGCACGCCGGCAAGCTGCGGCTCGACGAGCTGCAGGGCGGCACCTTCACGGTGAACAACACCGGCTGGTTCGGATCGGTCACCTCCATGCCGATCGTGAACGCGCCGGAGGTGGCCATCCTTTCCATGGAGGCGATCGTGAAGCGGCCGCGTGTCGTCGAGCTCGACGGCGAGGACATCATCGCCATCCGGCCGATGATGAACATGGTCTGCAGCTTCGACCACCGCGTCCTCGACGGAGCCCAGGTGGGCTTCTTCCTGGCCGATGTCCGCAAGCTGCTCGAGGAGTGGGACATCGACACGCCGGTCGGCTGACCATTCCCGGCCCAATGGAGCCACGAGAGCCCGGGCGACATGGCCCGGGCTCTTCCCGTGACCCGGACGACGAGCCCGTGGCGTTCAGCCGGCCGAACGCTTGGACCGATACGCGCTGAGCAACCGCTCGGCGTCGTCCGCCGGCAGGTACTTCACCGCCTCCCGCATCGTCACCCCGCTCGCGCGGGCGGTCCGCGGCCCGAGCCACGCGACGACCTCGTCGGGGCGCCGCTTGCCCGCCTCGCGAAGCACCCAGCCGATCGCCTTGCGGATGAAGAACTCCTGCTCCTCGAGCATCGCGTCGGCCTGATCGGCAAATCCGTCGAGCGCTCCGCCGGCCCGCACTCGCCTCAGATGCGCCAGGAGCGCGGAGCGCCGAACCCAGAAGTCGTCGTCGCGCGCCCAGCGGTCCAGGGTGGAGCTGATCTCCGGGTGCTCGACGAACATCCGGGCGACGAGGACACCCGCGAGCTCGTCGACGAGGGCCCAGGTGCGTGACTCTCGGATGAGTCGCTCAAGGAACGGGAGATCGCCCGGCGAGAGCCGGGCCGCGTGCGCCTTGAGCAGTTCGATCGCCGCCGCACGACGCTCGTGGATCGGCGTTCGCCACAAGGCGTCGGCGAGCGCGACGAGGTCGTCGTGCGCATACGGCCCGTGCTCGGCCAGAAAGGCCTTCACGACGTCGCGCGTCTGCCAGACCGTCGCCCCGACGAACTCCAGGTCGCTCTTCAGGTACGCCTTCTCACCGACCGCTCGCGCCGGCGTCCCGATGCGACGCAGGCTCGCCTCGATGGCATCGGCAACGGCCTGGACGTCCATCGGCGCATCCTACGCGCCTTCGGTAGACTCCTCGCATGGCCTCGGAACCGCTGCGCACCGATTTTGGCTCCCTCGGGGAGCTCACCGTCGTCAGCAACCCGGTCGGCGGGCACGCCACGCCGTCGGAGGTGATGTATCCCGGCGGCCCGCAGATGGACGGCGGCCTGCTGGCGCCCGGCGACCCGATCCCGGAGAACGCCGGTCCGGGCGGGCGGCGCCCCGAGTGGCTGAAGGTCCGCGTCGGCGTCGGGGGCACGTACGCCGGGACGAAGAGCATCGTGCGGGGCGGCGCGCTCAACACGGTCTGCGAGGAGGCGCGCTGCCCGAACATCGGCGAGTGCTGGGCGCTCGGCACGGCGACGATCATGATCCTGGGCAGCGTCTGCACCCGGAACTGCGGGTTCTGCGCCATCGACACCGGCCGTCCGCCGATCACCGATCTGGACGAGCCCCGTCGAGTGGCCGAGGCGGTGGCGAAGATGCACCTCCAGCACGTGGTGATCACCATGGTCGCCCGTGACGACCTGCCCGATGGCGGCGCCGAGATCGTGGCCGACACCATCCGCCAGATCCGCCAGCACAACCCCGGGACCGGGATCGAGGTCCTCATCAGCGATCTGAACGGCCGCCCCGCGGACATCCGCACCGTGGTCGAGGCGCGGCCCGACATCCTGGGCCATAACGTCGAGACGGTCCGTCGTCTCCAGCGCCCGGTGCGCCGCCGCGCCCGGTGGGATCGGTCCGTCTTCGTCCTCACCCACGGCCGCGAGGTGGCGCGCGAGATCGGCTTCGGGGAGATGGTGACGAAGACCGGGATCATGGTCGGCCTGGGCGAGACGTGGGACGAGCTGCTCGACGCGATGCGCCTCCTGCGCGAGGCGGACATCGACGTGCTCACCATCGGCCAGTACCTGCGGCCCAGCCGGCAGCACCTGCCGCTGCTGAAGTACTACACGCCGAACGAGTTCACCGCGCTGCGACGCATCGGCCTGGAGATGGGCTTCCGGCACGTGCAGTCCGGGCCGCTGGTGCGCTCCAGCTATCACGCCGCCGAGCAGGTCCCGGGTCGCGAGACGGCCGCCGCCGTCTGACCGCACCGATGGCCACCGACAGCCCGTTCCGGGACATCAGCGCACCGCCCGCCGAGGAGCCGGAGCGCGGCACGCCGCTGCGCAGGCCCGATCCCGACGCCCCATACCGCCCGGCCAGCAACGCGCACCCGCTCCTCGCCGCGCACGGCGGCACGCTCACCGTCGAGCACCTCGGCACGGTCCCGTACCGGCCGACCTGGGAGCTCCAGGACGAGCTGGCCGAACAGCGGCGCGGCCGCCGAATCGGGGACCGGCTCCTGCTGCTCGAGCACTTCCCCGTCTATACCATCGGCCGCGGCGGCGACGAGTCGAACCTGCTCGCCACGCCCGAGCGGCTGCGCGAGCTCGGGGCGGAGCTCGTTCGGATCGACCGCGGCGGCGACATCACCTTCCACGGGCCGGGTCAGCTGGTCGCCTATCCGATCGTCGAGCTCGCCGATCCGCTCGACCTGCGTCGCTACGTTCGCACCCTCGAGGCGGCGGTGATCGCCGCGGCGGCTCACTTCGGCGTCGAGGCCGCGCACCTCAACGGTCATCCCGGCATCTGGGTCGACGGCGAGCGGAAGCTGTGCGCCATCGGCGTGCGGGTGAAGCGCGGCGTGACGACCCACGGCCTCGCCCTCAACGTGAACACCGACCTGCGCTGGTTCGACGAGGTGATCCCCTGCGGGATCCGCGGCAAGGGCGTCACCTCGCTGGCCCGCGAGCTCGGCCACCAGGTCGACATGGCCGAGGTCGAGGACGAGCTGGCGCGGCAGCTGGCGGGACACTTCGGGCTGCGCGTGACCGAAGGGGTCCCGGCGGTGGCCGGTCCCGCAGGCGGTCGCGAGCAGTGACCGATGACCCCGTCATCGAGCGCTCCAGCGTCCCCGCTTCCGACCCGGACCACGGCGTACGGATCGAGGTCGGCGTCTTCGGTCCGTGGCAGACGAACGCGTACCTCGTTTGGGACGGGCGGTCGTCCGACGCGCTGGTCCTCGATCCGGGCATGGGGGCCGCCCAGCCGCTCCTCGAGCGGGTGGCGGCGAACGGGCTGCGCCTCCACCTCATCGCCAACTCGCACGGCCACATCGACCACATCTTCGACGACGCACCGCTCATGCGGGGCAGCGACGCTCCGCTGGCCATTCATCCGGACGACGCGTACCGGCTGAGCGGCCGGAACAACTACGGCTTCGAGCTCGAGGCGGTCACCGCCAGCCGCGACCTGCAGGAGGGCGAGCAGGTCCGGATCGGTGACCTGGTCCTCGATGTGCTCCACACGCCGGGCCACACCGAGGGATCGGTCTGCCTCTACGAGGAGCGCCTGGGCCTCCTCCTCTCCGGAGACGTCCTGTTCGCCGGCTCGTATGGCCGGACCGATCTGCCCGGCGGGAACGACGAGCAGATGGTCGCCTCGCTGGCGCGCCTGGCGCGCGAGATCCCCGATCCCGTGCGCGTGCTGCCCGGCCACGGGCCAGAGACCACCATCCAGCGTGAGGCGCGCTGGATGCAGCGGATCGCCGAGGCCGGTCGGCTGTTGGCGCCGGGATGATCGAGCAGCAGGAGCGCGTGCGGCTCAGCGCCCGGTCGTGACAACCACGAGGAGCGCGACCGCCATGAGGACGAAGGCCACGACAACCGCAAGGACGAGGTAGCGCAGCGCGGCCCCCGGTTCCTCGCCCCGCGGCGCATCGGCTGGCATGGTCCACGCATCGTCGCAGATCGGTGCCGCGTACGATGGCCCGACAAGGAGGAATCGACCGATGGCGAACCTGCGCATCACCCGGCTGGGGCACGGTGGGGTCCTCTACCGATCGCCCGAGGACGTCTGGATCTGGGTCGACCGATGGACCGGCGCGCCGAACTACGCGGAGGCGTACCGGACCGCCGAGAAGGTCGACGTGGTGGCGCCGACCCACTGTCACTTCGACCACGTGGGTGACGATTGCGCCGACCTCGTCGAGCTGGCGAGCTCCGAGGGGGCGGTCACCATCGGCTCCCACGAGATGAGCGTGTACCTGGGCGCGCGCGGCATCGATGCGGTCGGGATGAACAAGGGCGGAACCTTCGAGGCGGCCGGCGTCCGCTTCACCATGGTCCACGCCGACCACAGCGGCGGCGCGACCCTCGGCGCCGGCGCCGACCAGGTCACGCGCGACCTCGGCTGCTGGGGCTGGGTCATCGACTTCGAGGACGGCACGACGGTCTACCACTCCGGTGACACCGACCTGTTCGGCGACATGAACCTCGTCCGCGAGCGGCACCATCCGGAGATCGCCGTCCTGCCCATCGGTGGCCACTACACGATGGGGCCGCGCGATGCGGGGATGGCGCTCGACCTCATCGGCGCCTCACTCGTCGTCCCGGTCCATTACGGCACGTTCCCGATCCTGGCCGGCACGCCCGATCAGCTGCGGGAGCACACATCGGCCGAGGTCGTTGAGCTCGAGCCGGGCGAGACCTGGGAGCAGCGGCCCTAGCTACTCGGTGCAGCGGATGTTGTGGTCAAGGCCGTCGGAGACCCACTGGACCATCGCCAGCTCGCCGCCGGTGAACGCCTCCTCCGTCTCGCAACGCTGCTCCGCATCGGCGAGGTCCCCGGCGCCGGCGTGCCATGCCGGATGGTCGGCGAATGCCTCGGTCCCGCCGGTGATCCGATCCCACAGGCGCGGCGTGGAATAGAAGCCGACCGCGGCGACCTCCATCGACTCGAGGTAGTCCCTGGCCCCCTCCAGCGTCGCCACGTTGAGCGATCGGTCCGGCCGCCAGCTGTTGGCGGTCTCCACGTCCAGCCACCAGGTGGTCGGCCACGGCAGCATCTCGGCGTCGGGTTCCGCCCAGCCCAGCGCGACGAAGGCCTCGACGGCGGTCCGGTACGAATCGGCGGCCGCATTCCAGCCGTAGAGGTAGGCGCAATCGTGCGTGTCGGCGCCGGTGAACCACCCCGCGTCCACGCAGGAGCGCGGCCCGGCCTCACCGGTTGGCCAGAAGCGGGAGAGGTTCGGTCCCGGGTTGCCAGTATTCGCATAGAGCTGCACGTCGCGGCCGGCCCACTCCAGCTGGCTGGGCTGCTCGCCGGGACCAAGGCACGGGTTGGGCCGATGCACGCGCCCGCCGTTCACCCCGACGACCGCGAAGGCGAACTCGGCGGGCAGCTCCGCCCCGCATTGCGGATACGACACGTCGTACCCGATGAGGAGCGGGGCCGGTGTCGGCGTGGGACTCGGCGTCACCGTCGGCGTTACCGGCGGCGGCGGCGTGGGGGCCGGTGCTGGCGTCGGCGTGGGCGGGGCGACAACGACCACCGGCGCCGGCCTTGGGGAGGGTGTGGGGTCGCGGAAGTCGATGGGCTCGACGCCGAGCGCCGGGGTGGCGGCCATACCGAGCACCGCGGTCGCGCCGATCGCGATCGCGGCGAGGCGCCGTACGACGGTGCCGGGGGCACGCTGCTGAGACATGGGCAGCATCACCGTACCGCCAGAGGGCGCCGTCTGCAATTCCCCTCGCGTCGCGCGTCCATGGCGGAGATGGTGGCGGAGCGCGGGCGACGGGGCCAGGCCCGTCCGTCCCGCCCCGGCCGGTCGGTTCGGCCCTATCGCCGTCCGCGGAGGTAGCCGAGGTCCATCGGACGCGGCTCGACGCCAAAGGCGCGCTGGAACGCGTCCAGATCGGTCCAGTTCGGTCGCTGCAGCGAGCTGATCTGGTCGTGGCTCACCGGAAAGATGGGGAGCACCCGGTCGGTCACGGCAGTGATCGCGCTCAGCAGCGGGACCGGCATGCCCAGCGGGAGGCGCCTCATGCCGGTGACCCGCATCACCTCGTCCACGATCTGGCGGTAGGTCCACCAGTCCGGCCCACCGATCTCGTAGACCGATCGCGACCGGTCGGCGTCGACCAGCGAGCGCTCGACTGCGATGGCCAGGTCGTCGACGGCCAGCGGCTGGAACCGCGCGTCGCCGCTCCCGGGCACGACCACCAGACCGGGCGACCACCACTTCAGCGTCACCTTGACGAGGTTGAAGAAGCCGTCTCCCGGTCCGAAGAGGAGTGACGGACGCAGAACGACCCAGTCGAGCCGGCTGGAGCGCACGATCTGCTCGCCGCGCCACTTCGAGTGGAGGTAGGCGAGCTTCGGGTCCTCGGCCACGCCGAGAACGGAGAGGTGCACGAACCGGCGCACGCTGGCACGCTCGGCGGCCTCGACCACCCGACGGACGCCGTTCACGTTCACCGCATCGAACGTTTCGCCCCTGGACTCGCGCGGGATGGCCACGAGATGAACCACCGCATCGGCGCCGGCAAGCCCCTCGTCGAGACCGCGACCTGTCACGACGTCGGCGGGGCGCGCCTGGACGCGTTCCGGCCAGGCGGCGACGCGTTGTCCGTTCCGGGAGAGGGCGACGACTCGATGCCCGGAGCCGGTCAGCTGGCGGACGACCGCACGGCCCACGAACCCGGTCGCCCCGACCACGGCGACGGTCATCGGCTGGCTCGACATCGGTGACTCCTCTTGCTCGTCGGCCATCATTGGCCCGTTTTCTTGCTACTGTCAATGGGCACGTTTCGTGCCACTCGCTGTCTGGTACGGTCAATCCGATGGCTCCGATCACCGCCCCCGCCGGGATGGTCGCTTCGCCGCATCCCGCCGCCACGGCGGCGGGGGTGGATGCGCTGCGCGCCGGAGGCACGGCGATGGACGCGGCCGTCGCCGCCAACGCCATGCTGGCCGTCGTGTACGCCAACGCGTGCGGGCTGGGCGGCGACGCCTTCGCTTTGGTGTGGGACCCCTCGGAACGACGCCTCCACGGCTTCAACGGCAGTGGCCGCTCCCCGGCCGCGATGACCATCGACCTGGTCCGCGACCGCGGACACGAGACCATGCCGCAGCGTGGGCCTCTGGCCATCACGGTTCCCGGCGCCGTCGATGCGTGGCATCAGCTGCTCGGTCGGTTCGGTCGCCGCTCACTGGCCGACGCGGTGCTCCCCGCAGCCAAGACCGCGGAGGACGGCTACGAGCTGACCGGCATCACGGCCCGCTCGATCGCCGCGTCGCTCCCCGCGTTCGACGAGGCCGCGCGCGCCGTCTACGGCGCCGCGGGGGGTCCGGGCTCGACCCTTCGTCAGCCGCTGCTCGCCGCCTCCCTGCGCGCCATCGCCGACGGCGGCCGGGACTCCTACTACGGCGGGCCGATCGGCACGGAGATCGCCCGCGCGGTCCAGGCGGCCGGCGGCGTGTTGGCCGCCGAGGACATCGCCGCCCACCACGGGGACTGGGTCGAGCCGATCTCGACCACCTACCGCGGCACCGAGGTCGCCACCATCCCGCCGAACTCGCAGGGCATCACGGCGTTGATGGCACTGAACGTCCTGGCGCACCTCGACTGGCCGTCCGGCCCGCCGCTCTCCGCGGAGCGCATCCATGCCCAGGTGGAGGCCATCAAGGTCGCCTGGAGCGAACGGGACCGATGCGTCGCGGACCCGGAGCGCGGCACCTGCGATGCGGCCGACCTGCTGACCGATGCTCACGCCGCCTGGCTCGCCTCGCGGCTCTCGCCGGACCGCGGGCAGCGGTTCACCCCGCTCAACCCGCCCGGCGGAGGGACGGTCTACCTGTGTGCCGCCGATGCCGACGGCATGCTGGTCAGCCTGATCGAGTCGAACTACATGGGCTTCGGGTCCGGCGTCATGGGCGGCTCGACCGGGATCATGCTCCAGAACCGCGGCGCCTACTTCTCCCTGGAGCCGGGTCATCCGAACGCGCTGGCGCCGCGGTCACGAACCCTGCACACGCTCATGCCCGGCATGCTCGTGCGCGGCGGCGAGGCCGAAGCCGCCATCGGTGCCATGGGCGGCGACGGCCAGCCGCAGACGATGGTGCAGCTGGTCACCGGCCTGGTGGACGACGGCATGGACCCGCAGGCGGTCATCGACCGGCCGCGCTGGGTCGTCCAGACGGAGGCCCCGGGGGCGCCGCTGGGGCCGCTGAGCATCGAGGCCGACGGCGTTGACGACGTCACGCTGGCCGCGCTGCGATCGCGCGGTCACGACATCGAGCTCGTCGAGGCGCGAACGCCGCTCATGGGCTGGGCGCAGATGATTCGTCGGCGCGACGACGGGTCCTACGAGGCCGGCGCCGACCCCCGGGCCGACTCGCTGGCCGCCGGACTCTGATCCTCCGAGGACAGGTCGCGGTCCTCCATCTCCCAGGCGTGGTCGAGCACGTGGAAGGCCGTGTGACGGATCAGGAACGGCAGCGTCCAGTTCTGTCCGACCTTCCACTCGCGCGCGTTCCGCTCCCGAATGGCGGCGAGGTAGGTCTCTCGGTGCGCGCGGAGGCCCTGCGGGGTGAGGATGACCTCAGCGGGCGTCCTGGCGCCGATGCGCTTCGAGAAGTCCTCTCCCTCGTTGACGAAGAGATGGGCGATGATGCCGTCCCGGTCCCGGCCGCCGCCACGGGGGCCCCGGCGCAGCTCCGGCGAGACCCGGGCCGCGACCTCGTCGAAGTACCGCCACGCGGCCTGGAGCAGCGTCAGCTTCCGTTCGAGCTCGTCGCTCGCCATGAGCTGCCGCTCCGTGGACGCGGGCGCGAACGAGATGCCCCAGAAGTCCGTGGAGCCCGGACCGACGTGATCCTCGACGATCTCGAGCTCCCCGGAGCGATCGAATTCGTCTTCCAGCCCGGCCAGCCGGGCCACGGGCCGGTAGCGGTCGCGGTAAGCGGCCAGCGTCTCGAACGCGACCTGCGGCTCCTTCGCGCCCCGGCTCCAGCCCGGCCAGTCCAGGGCAACGGCGGCGCACTTACGCCCCTTCGGGCCACGCTCGATGACGGTTCGAACAACCACGGCCACCACGGTACCAGCGGATACTGGCCACCGAGTGGCAGCAATGCATTGGGCCTCGGCGGGTGTCAGCCGCGCTCGATGGCCAGTCGGCCCATCCTCGCGACCACGAGCCCTCCGGTCGCGCCGGCCAGCGCGATTGCCCCGGCGACCACGAACGCGATCGGCGCGCCGCCGGCGGCCGCGACCATGCCCGCCACGAACGGTCCGCCGGTGAACCCGAGGTCGATGAAGATCGTGCCCGTCCCGGCGGCCGATCCGCGTTCGGCCGGGTCGACGCGGGCGAAGGTGGCGGCGAAGAAGGCCGGCGTCATGAAGGCCACGCCGCCGGCGAGCACGACGGTGCCGGTGAGCAGCCCGCCGAGTCCGGGGGCCAGCGCGACGACGCCGAGGCCCACGGCGATCATGGCCAGGGCCAACGACCCGAGCCGCATCGGCGCGACGCGGTCGGGAAGGCGCGCGAAGACGATGCGGAAGCCGACGACCACGCCACCGAACACGAGGAAGGTCACGCTCCAGGCATCGAGCCCCAGGCGCTCGGCGTGCGGCCCGGCCAGGAGCAGGTAGGCGCTCATCGCCGCCACCCCGGTGCACAGAGCGGCACCGGGGCCGATGGCCGCCCGATGCAACAGTGCCGGTGCCGGCCCGGCCGAGGCAGCGGCGCGCGCCGCCGCGGTCGTGGTCTCCGGGAGGCGAAGGGCGAGGAGTGCGGCCGTGGCGGCGATCGCGAACCCGCCGGCCCAGGCCAGCCCGAAGCCACCGGCATCCATGAGCAGCTGCCCCAGGATCGGCCCGAAGGCGAGCCCGAGGTAGAGCGAGAGCGAGTTGAAGCTGAGCGCCTCACCCATCCGGCTGCGCGGCGCCAGGTCGGCCAGGGCGGCGTAGCCGGCGACGAAGTAGAAGGCCTCGGCCACGCCGAGCAGGAGCCGGAGGCCGATGAGCGTCGCCAGGCCGAGCGGCAGGGCGTGCGCCGCCACCACCAGCGCGCACAGCAGCGCGCCACCGATGAGCAGCGGTCGCCGCCCGCGGCGATCGGCCAGGCGTCCGGCGAACGGCCTGAGGAGCAGCGTCGTCACGCCGAAGGCTCCCGCCACAAGGCCGAGGCCGGCTTCGTCGGAGCCGATGGGTCCCGTCACGAAGAACGGGGTCAGGCCGATGATCAGCCCGCCGACCGTGAAATAGGCCAGCTCGGACAGCGTCAGGGCCACGAACGCGGGGGTGAAGAGTCGATCGGGTTGCTCGCTCATGCCGGCAGGGTACGGACGGCCGGGACGCGGCCGCATCGGTAGGACTGCCCATTTCGCGATGTCTCACCCGATCAGGCCGTGCTCCATGGCGAACAGCGCGGCTGCGGCGCGGCTCGAGACGCCGATCTTCGCGTAGATGTGCTGGACGTGGTGCTCCGCCGTGCGTGGCGACACGACCAGCCGGTCCGCGATCTCGCGATTCGAGTGCCCCCGCGCCACGAGGCGCAGGACCTCGACCTCCCGGTCACTCAGGCCGGCTGGCGCGGCACCGCGCACCGGGCCGCGGGCCGTCAGGCCGGCCGCGCCGATCACCGCGGCCACCGCCTCGGCGTCGAGCCGGCCAGCGCGGGCTTCCTCGCGCAATGCCTCGGCCGCCTCGTCCGGTCCATGGGCCGGGCGATGCGGGCGGTCCTGCGTCATCGCCTGCAGCGCGTCGGCCGCGGCCAGGATGCGAGCCTCGGTCCCGATCTCGCGCGCCCGCGACCCACGGTGGTAGCCGGATCCGTCGAGGCGTTCGTGATGCATCCCGGCGATGATCGCCATCGGCTCGAGTGCCGCCGACCGTGCCAGGATCCGCTCGGAGTGATACGGATGGAGCCGCACCTGCTCCCGGTCGGCGGCGCTCAGGGCCCCGCGTCGGTCCCAGGTCGCCGTGGAGATGCCCACCCGACCGACGTCGTGCAGGAGCGAGGCGATGCGCAGCCGCCATCGTGCCTCCAGGCCGAGCCCGATGGTGTCCGCCGCCGCATCGGCGAGCCTCGCCACACCGGCGGCATGGCCCAGGGTATAGGTCGACTTCAGGTCAGCCACGTCGCCGATGGCGCCCGCCACCACGGGCAGATCGGCCTCGGCCACCACGCGCGCCGGCGCCGGCTCGGCGGCGAGCAGCGCATCGCGCGGGTCGCCGGCATGCGCCTCGGCCAGGATCTGCGCCGCGTGATCGGAGAAGGCGGCGCAGACCGCCGGGTCCAGCTCTCCCCCGGCACGCCGACGCGCCACCTCGGCCGCGGCGGCCGGCCCACCGATCGCGTCGAACCGCGCGACGGTCGCCGAGACGGCCGCGATGCGGGCCGCGATCGAGATGTCGTCTCCCCGCAGCCCCTGGACGCCGCCACGACCGTTCCAGGCCTCGGCCGACTCGTGGAGCGCGCGGCGAACCGATCCCGGCAGACCCAGCCGGCGCGCCGTCTCGCGGTCGACCTCGCATCGCGCCGTCGCGAACATCCGTCCGAACCGATCCCCGCCGACGATGGTGGCCAGGACCACGCGGACCCAGTCGACGGGCCCGCGCCCCCGTGTCGTCGTGCGGATGAGCGTGTTCACCACGTCACCGATGTCGTTCGTGTCGACGCGGGCGACCGCGGCGTTGAGGAGCATCTCGTCACCGTAGACCGCCGAGGCCTCGTGCGCGAAGCCCGTGCAACCGAGATGCTGGATGAGCGCGGTGTACAGGGCGTCCGACACCGTCGGTTCGTCCAGCCCCAGCCGCCGCGCGAGCGCGGTGGCGATGACGGCGGAGCGCATGGACTCCTCCGCGGGCAGCGCGAACCCCAGGTCGCTGAGGAGCGAGACGCTGGCGAGCAGATCGGCGAGGCGGAGGGGCGGGGTCATCGGCGTCATTGTCGACGCCCGCTCAAGTCGGGACGGGCGATCGCCACAATGAGGAGGGACGCTGGCAGGAATGGCCTGCAGCATTTGACCGATGAATCTCCCCGCCGTCATCGGTCTAGAATGGCGAGCCCCATGACGACTCCCGAATCCCTCGTCCATGCCCGCGGCCTGACGAAGCGCTACGCGAACGGCTTCACCGCCGTCGACGGCGTCGACTTCGACGTGCGCCCCGGCAAGGCCTTCGGCTTCCTCGGTCCGAACGGGGCAGGCAAGACGTCCACCATGCGGATGATCGCCTGCCAGAGCCCGGTCACCGAGGGCACGCTCTCGGTCATCGGCATGGACCCGCGCACCGATGCGCGCCGCATCAAGGCGCGCCTGGGCGTCGTGCCCCAGATCGACAACCTCGACACCGAGCTGACCGTGCGCGAGAACCTGCAGATGTACGCGCGCTACTTCGACATCCCCAACGAGGTGGCCGAGAAGCGGGCGGACGAGCTGCTCGAGTTCGTGCAGCTGGCCGAGCGCCAGAAGGACCAGGTCGAGCCGTTGTCAGGAGGGATGAAGCGACGGCTCACCATCGCGCGCGCCCTCATCAACGAGCCCGACCTCGTGATCCTGGACGAGCCGACCACCGGCCTCGACCCGCAGGCGCGGCACCTCCTCTGGGAGCGGCTCTACCAGCTCAAGCGCCGCGGGGCGACGCTCATCATCACGACTCACTACATGGACGAGGCCGAGCAGCTGTGCGACCACCTCGTCGTCATGGACAAGGCGAAGATCGTGGCCGAGGGCTCGCCGCGCCAGCTCATCGACGAGCACTCGACCCGCGAGGTGCTCGAGCTGCGCTTCCGCGATGGCGTGCGCGAGACGCTGAACGGGAAGCTGGACGGCCTCGCCGACCGGATCGAGGAGCTGCCCGATCGGATGCTGCTCTACACCGCCGACGGCGAGAGCACGCTCGAGCAGGTCCACGAGCGGGAGATCCCCCTGGAGAGCGCCCTGGTCCGCCGGTCGACCCTCGAGGACGTCTTCCTGCGCCTGACCGGGCGCACGCTGATCGAATAGCCGCATGACCGTGATCGCACAGTCCGGACGCGTCTGGCAGCGCAACTGGCTCGTCTACAAGCGCCTCTGGCATCGGTCCCTGGCGTTCGGCTTCCTGCAGCCGATCCTGTTCCTCACGGCCATGGGGCTCGGCATCGGTGCGCTCCTGACCACCGACAGCCTCGACGCGTTCGGCGGCGTGCCGTACATCGACTGGCTGGGGCCGGGCCTGATGGCGGCGATGGGGATGCAGACGGCCACCTTCGAGTCGACCTACCCGATCATGAACAAGATCATGTGGGGCCGGAACTACGAGGCCATGCTGTCCACGCCGCTCGGGGTCCGCGGCATCATCGGCGGGGAGCTGGGCTGGGTCGCCTTCCGGATCGGCACCCTGGCCACGATCTTCCTCGTCGTGCTGACGATCTTCGGCATCCCGCGCACGCCGCTGGCGGTCCTGGCCGTGCCGTTCACCATCCTCATCGGCCTGGCGTTCAGTGCCTGCCTCATCGCGTTCACGGCCACGCAGCGCAACGACGTCGGCTTCAGCGCGGTCTTCCGCTTCGTGATCAACCCGCTGTTCCTGTTCAGCGGCACGTTCTTCCCGCTGACCCAGCTGCCGGACTTCGCGCGCGTCATCGCCTGGCTGACGCCCCTCTTCCACGGGGTCGAGCTCATCCGCGGCTCCATCCTCGACCAGCTCGACCCGGTCACCGCGCCCCTGCACCTGGCCTACCTGCTGGTCATGTTCGGCGTCGGCGCCTACCTGGCCCAGCGCAACCTGGCGAAGCGGATGGCGGGCTGACCGATGACGACCATCGCCGCTCCCGCCCCGGCTCCAGCGCCCACCGGCGCCCTCGCCACCGCCTGGCGGCGGATCTGGCGCTCCCGACGGCTGGTGGAGCGCAACATCATGGTCTACCGCCACCAGTGGATCATCATCGTCTCGGGCGTCTTCGAGCCGATCTTCTACCTCCTCGGTATCGGCCTGGGGCTGGGTGGGATCATCCGCGAGGTGCCCCTGGCGGACGGGCGGATCGTGTCCTACGCCGCGTTCGTCGCGCCGGCGCTGCTGGCCACCGCGGCCATGAACGGCGCCGTCTTCGAGACGATCTTCAACATCTTCTTCAAGCTCAACTACGCCAAGACGTACGACGGCGTGCTGGCCACGCCGATGGGCATCACCGAGATCGCCATCGGCGAGATGCTGTGGGCCCTCATGCGCGCCGCGCTGTACGCGGTGGCGATGTTCGTGATCATGCTGGTCGCCGGACTCCTCCTGTCGCCGTGGTCGATCCTGATGGTGCCCGCGGCGCTCCTGGTGGCCGCC
The DNA here is from genome assembly GCA_036261425.1 of Candidatus Limnocylindria bacterium. Classification (GTDB taxonomy): domain Bacteria; phylum Chloroflexota; class Limnocylindria; order QHBO01; family QHBO01; genus JACDBZ01. The sequence continues at coordinate 14,672 of DATAKU010000060.1, forward strand.
GCCTTCGCGGCGGCCGGCTTGGCTGGCACCTCGTACCTGCGCACCGTGAACGACTTCGACGTGCCGATGGGCCTGATCGTCATGCCGATGTTCCTGTTCAGCGGCACCTTCTTCCCGATCAGCATCTACCCGTGGTTCATCCAGGTCTTCATGCAGGCCACGCCGCTGTACCACTCCATCAGCCTGATTCGCGGCCTGTCGACCGGGATGGTGGGCTGGGCGCAGGCGTGGGACTTCGCCTACCTGCTCGGGTTCTTCGCGATCTGCATGTGGATCGCCATCCGCCAGATGGAGCGCAAGCTCATCAAGTAACGCCCGTCAGACGATGCGGCGCCACGGCTCACGGCCGGCGGCATCCGCGCGACGATACGACTCGGCGAGGATCGTGATCGGATGGACCGTGTCCACGCCCGTCGACTGCTCGATCTGCCAGCGACACGTCTCCGAGTCACAGACGGCCCGCGACGCCCCCTCGGCCGCGGCCGCGCGGACCTTCGCGAACAGCGGCGCCCCCACGTCCTGGGCGATCTGCCAGCGCTCGACCTTCAGGCCGTAGGTGCCGGCCGCCCCGCAGCAGTCGTGGTCCGAGTCGACGGCACGCAGCCGCGGGATGAGCCGGAACAGGTCCATGGCCGGCGTGCCGATGCCGTGAGAACGCAGCTGGCAGGGCGGGTGATACGGGATCGGCTCGTCCATCGGTCCGAACCCGGTGTCGAGCTGGCCGCGCTCGTGGAGGTCGACGAGCAGCTCGCAGATGTCCCAGGTCGCCCCGGCCACCGCGTGGGCATCGGCGTCGTCAAGGTCGAGCATCTCGTGGTACTCGGCCTTCATGGCGTACGTGCACGACGTCGAGGTGCCCACGATTCGGACGCCGGCGCGGGCCAGGCCGGCCAGCGACTCGAGGTTGCGGCGCGCCTTGCGACGGGCCTGGTCATAGAGGCCGTTGCTGATGAACGGCAGCCCGCAGCAGCCCTGGTCCGGGACGATGACGGTGAAGCCGTTCCGCTCAAGCACCTCGATCGCCTGGCGGCCGAGCTCGGGCTCGAAGCCGTTCACCGCGCAGCCGTGGAAGTAGGCGATCGTCCGGGCCGGATCGGCGCCGGCAGGAAGGTCGGTGAGGCCGCCCTCGCGCTTCCACGCCGAGCGGAACGTGCGTCGCGCGAATGTCGAGAGCGGCCCGCGACGGTGCACGCCCATGACCTTCTCCCCGATCCAGCGGGCGAGGCGGTTGCGGAGCCCGAAGTTGGCGAGCGGCGCCAGTGGCACGCCAAGCCGGATGAGGAGATCGGTGTCGCTGATCAGGCGGTTGCGCAGGCTGCCCCCGCGCGTGTCCACCATGGCCGCCCGCGCGCGGCTGTTCGTCTCCGCGATGAGCACCCCGGCCGGGCAGGCGCGGGTGCAGTACCCGCAGCCCGAGCACCAGTCGACGGTGTGGTCAGGCGTCGCCTCCACGACCGACGGGCCCCGGAAGCGCTGGGCCTGCGGGCCGACGTACTTCGGCCCGGGGAACAGGTCGGTGACGCGGGCGACCGGGCAGACGGTGGTGCAGACCGTGCACTTGATGCAGTTGTCGGTGCTGAACGGCGGGAAATCGGTGCTGGCCGCATCGCGGAAGGTCATGCGGCCGCCCTCGCACGCGCCAGGCCAGCCGCCGCCCGATGGGCGCTCGCCAGCGCCACCCCGTCACCGCAGCGCTCTTCGAGGACGTGCATCCCGGCCAGCGCGGCACCGATGACCCGCACGTTGTCGAGCTCCGCCGGCCGCAACTCGTCGTCGACGTCGATCCCCGCCCGCTCCAGCGGGTGCGGCACCAGCGGATCCTCGCTGAACCACTGCTCGTGCGGCGGCGCGCTGACCTCGAGGCCGAGGACCGTCTCCTCCAGCGTCCCGTCGCGCCGGCCGCGGAACCCGGCCCCGGCGATGCCCCCGGTGGCGAGCACGAAGCTGTCGGCCACCAGGCGCAGGGGGCGCGCCGCGGCGGCCTGCTGAACGGCGACGATCCGGCGACCCTCGCGCTCCACGCCGCTGATCTCAAAGCCGACCTGGATGCGGCCCCCGGCTGCCTCGATCCGGTGGCGAAGGGCGTCGAAGAGGCGCATGCCGGCCACCGATGGAGGCAGGCTGGCCACCTCGAACGCGCGCGCCCCGATGGCCTCCTCGACGGCGGCATGGATCTCCGCATGCGACGCGACGCCGAGCACCGCCGGCAGGGCCACCCGCCAGCGGCCGGACGGGACCGCGGCGACGATGGCGGCCAGTGCGCGGGCACGCCACACCGGGTCCTCGAACAGCCGGGCCAGGGTGGTGGCGTTCAGGTTGTTGAGGCGCTCGAGCCACGGCAGCTCCACGGTCACCCCGCGGATGTCGCGCGGTCCCTGCTCCCAGACACCGGCCCCCAGGTTGCGCGCCGCGTACGGCGCCCAGGCATCGCGGTAGTGGTCGAAGCCGATCAGGAGCAGCCCCTCGTCGGTCCACGGCTCGAGCGCCGCGGCCTGAGCGGTCGGCAGGATGGCGGCCCGCCGCAGCGTCCCCAGAGCGGTCGGCACCGCCACCAGCGACGCGTCGACCGATCCGACGTGGGGCAGGCCGGCGGCGGCGGTGCGGGCCAGGTGGGCGTCGACGGCGGCCTCGACGTCGCCACCGAGCCGGGCATACGGATGACCGTCGCGCATCGCCAGATGCCCGACCGCCGCCCGCGGCGTGTCAGCGCCATCGGCGACCGCCACGTCCAGCCCGCCGTGCGTCCAGTGCGTCGTCGCCATGCCCTTCGCCGCCAGGAAGACGGACGCGCCCCGCTCGGCCAGCTCGGCGGCGCAGGTCAGGCCGGCCAGCCCGGCACCGATGACCACGACGTCAGCCCGCGGCATCGGTGTGGTCTCCCTCTCGGGCAACGGGAACGGCAACGGGCGCGGGCGCGGGCGCCGGGGTCGCCCCTGGCAGCTCGTCCACGGCCAGGACGCCGCGGTAGATGCCGGCGGTCAGCCACAGCTCGAGCAGCTGCTCGCCCCAGGCGATCGGCCGCGTGCCCTTGAAGCGCTCGGCCATGAAGGCGCGCAAGGCCTCGTTCGCGGGCGGCGCCTCGGGCGCCAGGCCTCCTTCGGCGGCTCGCTCGTCGAGGAGGGCGGCCGCGCGCGGCATGCAGAACGCGCCCTGGCACGGTCCCATGCCCAGGCGCGTGGTGCGGCGCAGGTCGTCCAGCGACGAGTCGCCGCGCTCGTCAAGGGCGTGCTCGAGGCGTGCGCGGGTGACGATCTCGCACTCGCAGATGAGGTCCGCGTCGCCGCCTCCCTCGGTCTCCACGGCCGCAAGCCGATCGCCGAGCCAGTACCAGGCCCCGTCCGCCGGCTTGGGCAGGGGCTCGTCGCCGGTCCGGCACGGCGCGTCCACGCCCAGGGCCGCGGCCACCGCGTCGGCGGTGTCGCGGGCCATGAGGCGGTAGGTGGTCAGCTTGCCGCCGACGATGCTCCAGAAGCGGCCAACCCCGTCGCGCGACCCGTGGTCGATGACGTGGTGCGCGCGGCTGATCTCCCTTGACTCCTCGTGGTGCTGCCCGCGGTCGAGCTCGGAGGCGTCGTACAGCGGGCGGCTCCCGGCGTAGGTGCGCAGGACACGGGCACCGGACAGGCCCGGCACCAGCCGGTCGCCGTCGGCCAGGAGGGCGGTGATCTCCTCGTCGGTGACGTGGACGTTGTCCGGGTCCGGCACGGTGACGTCGGTCGTGCCCAGGATGCAGACGGTGTGGACCGGCACGATGATGTCGCCATCGCCGGGCGGCGCCAGCCGGTTCACGACCGCCTTCGTCATCCGTCGGTTCAGGATCAGCATCGAGCCCTTCCCCGGGCTCATCGTCAGCCGCGCGCCCGCCAGGGCGGCCACCTTTCCGGCCCACGCCCCGGACGCGGAGACGGCGGCCCGGCAGGCGACCGCCTTCTCCTCCCCGGTGCGCACGTCGCGCACCCGGACGGCCGTGATGCCGCCATCGGCGTCCCGGTCGAAGCCGATGACCTCGTGGTACCGCCACGCCTGGGCACCGTGCTCGCGGGCGCTGGCCAGGTTCGCGTCGACCAGCTCCCACGGCTCGAGCGACGCGTCGCGAACCCGGTACGCAGCTCGGATCTGGCGGTTGAGGAGCGGCTCCGCCGCGAACAGGTCGGCCAGGGGGACCGGCTCGGCCTCGACGCCCGCCGCGGAACAGGCGGCCGGGAAGCGATCGAGGTAGTCGTCCGGGTCGTCGGGGGTGGCGACGAAGTAGCCCTCGGTCGGCTCGATCGTGGCCGGTGCGATGCGGCGCAGCACCTCGTTCTCCTCGGCGCAGTGCCGCGCCGAGACCGGGTCACTCTCGACGTAGCGAGCGCCCGAGTGCAGCAGCCCGTGGTACCGGCCGCTGGTGCCCGACGCGAAGTCGCCCCGCTCGACCAGGAGCGTGCGCAGGCCGCGCATGGCGAGGTCCCGCAGGACCCCGGCGCCCGTCGCGCCGCCGCCGATGATGACGACGTCGACCTCAGCCGCGGGCGCCGTCACGGCCGCTGTCCGCGGAGCAGCGGCAGGGAACCCTTGAGGTAATCCCAGCCGGAGACGATGGTGAGGACGGTGGCGAGGACCATGACCCAGAAGCCGACGAGCTCGAGCTCCGCGCCGATGTCCAGCCCGGCCATCGGTCCACCGGTGGCCGCGTCGAAGGCGAGCAGCAGGAGCGACATGCCGACGAGCGTCGTCGCCGTCTTGCTCTTGCCCAGCGGCTTCGCCGCGATGACCACGTCGGCCGCCGCCGCCGCCTGGCGGACGCCGGCGATGACCAGCTCGCGCACGATGATGGTGGCGACCATCCAGGTCGGCAGCAGCCCGACCTCGACCATGGCCACCAGCACGCCACCGACGAGCACCTTGTCGGCGGTGAGATCCATGAACACGCCCAGCGGAGAGACCTCGTCGCGGCGGCGGGCGACCCAGCCGTCGAGGTAGTCGGTGAAGGCCGCCAGCGCGAACACGACGAAGGCGGCGATGCCGGTGCCCGGTGTGCCGACCAGCATCAGCGCGATGACGATCGGCGTCGCGCCGATCCGAACCAGGCCGAGCACGTTCGCCGGTGAGCCGATGCGGGCGGGCCGTCGCTGCGTCTCAGCCACGGGGCTCCACCGCCTCCTTCTGGCCGATCCTGCGCTCGGTGCCGGCCCGCAGGCGGGCGATGTTGTCGGCGTGGGCCACCGTCACGAGAAGGCCCGACGCCAGCGCGTACACGACGGCCGGCAGCGTCGCCAACCCCAGCGCCGCCAGGATGGCCGTGAGGACCGGCGAGGCGAGCGCGCCGGTCACCGAGCCGAGCGACACGTACCGGCTGCGCCAGATGACGAGCACGACGATCGGGGCCAGGATGACGACGGTCCAAAGGCTCATCGCCCCCAGGGCGCCGGCCGAGGTGGCCACGCCGCGACCGCCGGTGAAGCGGATGAAGACCGACCAGTTGTGGCCCAGGATCGCGGCGAATCCGGCC
>DATAKU010000069.1:0-5372 GCA_036261425.1 Candidatus Limnocylindria bacterium
GCCATCGGGTCGTCGTGGTCGTAGCCGTAGAGGGTCGGCATGTCGTAGGCGATGCTCAATCCCGTCCCGCCCTCGCGGATGAGCGTCTTGAAGCGCGCATTGGTGTCCTCCGCCGTGCCGAAGCCGGCGAACATCCGCATCGTCCACAGCCGCCCGCGATGGCCGGTCGGGTGGATGCCGCGCGTGAAGGGCGGCTGGCCCGGGAGGCCCAGGTCGTCGATCTCGTCCCATCCCGTCGGCTCCGACGGTGGGGGGCTGAAGCGGTAGCGCGGCCGCCCGGCATCGGGGTCGTTGGCCGGGTCGTGGAGATCGGCCGGCGAGGAAACACGGTCGACCTCGACGCCTGACTGGGTGATGAACCGGGATCGGCGCTCCGGCGCCCGCTCGAGGGCCGGCTTCAGCCGCTCCTCCTCCCATCGGGCCTGGTGCTCCGCCCAGCGCTGCTCGTCGCTCATGCGGCGCAGTGTGCGGGCAAGACCGATGCCTCCGCAACCGCGCCGCGGCCTACGATGCGCACATGACCGATGCGTTCGACTTCGACGCCTACCTCAAGCTGCCGCGCCTGTCCGGCCTGCGCGTCTCGCCCGACGGCAGGCGGCTGATCGTGACGGTGGGCCGTCCCGCACCCGACGGCAAGAAGATGCATTCGTCGATCTGGGAGCTCGACGCGACCGGCGACCGCCGGCCACGGCGGCTGACGCGGTCGGCGCCCGGAGAGAGCTCGGCGACGTTCGCGCGCGACGGATCGATCCTGTTCACCTCGTCGCGTCCCGACCCCGATCGCGGGCCGGACGACGAGGGCGAGGAGGAGGAGACCGGGCGGCTGTGGCTGCTTCCCGCCGAGGGCGGCGAGGCACGCCTGCTCGCCGCGCCGCCGGGCGGTGTCGACGCGGTGGTGGCCGCTCGGGAGGCGGACGTCGTGGTCTACGCCGCATCGGTCTTCCCCGGCACCGGCGACGCGGCGACCGACCGCCAGCGGCACGAGGCGCGCAAGAAGGCGGGCGTCGAGGCGCTCCTCTTCGAGTCGTTCCCGATTCGCCACTGGGACGACTACCTCGGCCCGCGCGAGCGGCATCTCCTGGTCGCAGCGATCCCCGGGGACGACGAGCGGATCGGTGATCCGGCTGACCTCACCCCGGATGCCGGCCCGGCGCTGGTCGAGATGGCCTTCGACGTGTCGCCCGACGGCTCGCGCATCGTGACCGGCTGGATGACGACCGATGCGCTGTCACGAACCGACTACGGGCTTCAACTGATCGACCGTGCCTCGGGATCGATCCGCCCCCTCACCCCTGACGACGCCTGGTACACCGATCCGGCCTTCTCGCCCGACGGCCGCCAGGTGGCCTGCGTCCGCATCGAGAAGGAGACGCCGGAGGCCATCGGCGACCACACCCTGTGGCTCATCGACCTCGAGACGGGGGAGGGGCGCGACCTGACGCCGGGCCTCGACCTGTGGCCGCAGCACCCGGCCTGGATGCCGGACGGCGCGGCCATCGTGTTCACCGCCGACCGGCAGGGAGGCGGATCGGTGCACCGGCACGAGCTGGACAGCGGAGAGACGACGCCGCTCGCCGGCGATGGCACCTTCAGCGACCTTTCGATCGGAGCGAGCGGGCCGCTGTACGCGCTGCGGACCTCCTACACCGAGCCGCCGCTGCCGGTACGGGTGTCGCCGGATGCGGCCGGACCCTCGCAGCCGATCCGTTCCTTTGCCGCCCTGGATCGCGACGCCCTCGCCACCCTGCCGGGTCGGGTGGAGCGGCTGAAGGCCACCGCCGACGACGGCGTGGACATCGGTTCGTGGCTCGTCGCTCCCGCGGGCGCGACGGCCAGCCAGCCGGCCCCGCTCGTCGTGTGGGTGCACGGGGGGCCGGTGTCGAGCTGGAACGGCTGGAGCTGGCGCTGGAACCCGCACCTGCTCGCGGCCCAGGGCTACGCCGTCCTCCTGCCGGACCCGGCCATCTCGACCGGCTACGGGCACGCGTTCGTCCAGCGCGGTTGGGGCCGATGGGGCGCCGAGCCGTACACGGACGTGATCGCCGCGGTCGACGCCGCGCTCGAGCGCCCCGAGCTCGACGCCGACAGGACGGCCCTCATGGGCGGCTCGTTCGGTGGCTACATGGCCAACTGGGTGGCGGCCAACACCGATCGGTTCCGGGCGATCGTGACCCATGCCAGCCTGTGGGACCTGCGCGGATTCCACGGCACGACCGACTACGGACCCGACTGGGAGCGCGAGTTCGGCGATCCCTACGCCGATCCCGCGCTGTACGAGCGCTGGACGCCGTCACGGCTCATCGCGAACATCCGCACGCCGATGCTCGTCATCCACGGGGAGCGCGACCTGCGCGTGCCGATCAGCGAGGCTCTGCGCCTCTGGACCGATCTGCGCCGCCATGACGTCCCCAGCCGGTTCCTGTACTTCCCCGACGAGAACCACTGGATCCTCAAGCCGCAGAACGCCCGGCTCTGGTACGAGACGGTGCTCGCGTTCCTGGACGAGCACGTGCGGGGCGAGGACTGGAAGCGGCCGGCGCTCCTCTGACGGCCTGAGGTCGAGCCCTGCACGCTCAGCGAGGGCGCCGATGGTCGGCGCCCTCGATGCCCCGCGTCCGCAGGGCGTTCGCCAGGCCGTCGAGGTCGTCGACGGTCACGGTCAGGGCCTCCATCCGGCCGCCGCGCACGTAGCGGGACGGGACCCACTCGGCGAAGCAGAGGCAGACGCCGCCGTGCGTGCTCGAGCCGAACGTGAAGCCGCGATCCGCCCCGGAGCCGCGCGGGCCGATCGCCCTCCACCAGCGGTACGGGCCTGTGAGCTGAAAGCCGCACACGTTGTCGAGCGCGGTGTCGACGCGCAGACGCCCGAAGACGGCGACGATCCGTCCGTCCCCGGTGAGATCCACCTGGGCGGCGCCGGTGCGCACGCCCAGCGGTCGCAGGATCCAGCGCCAGGGTCGAACGAGCCGGAGGGGGAACCGAAGTTCGGTCAGGGGTAGAGGCCCCGCAGGGAGGTCGCCTCGGCCACGCGGGCCACGGCGACCATCATCGCGGCGCTGCGCAGGTCGACGTTCTCCGCGCCGGCCATGGCCTGCACGCCGGTCATCGCCTCGTCCATCACCCGGTCGAGCTGCTGGACGATCTCGTCGGTGCTCCAGAAGAAGGCCTGCATGTCCTGCACCCACTCGAAGTAGCCCAGGACGGTGCCGCCGGCCGAGCAGATGATGTCGGGGATGACGGCCACGCCGCGCTCCGCCAGTTCGCGGTCGGCCGCGGGCGTCGTGCCACCGTTCGCCACCTCGGCGACGATGCCGGCTCGCACCGTGTCCGCGTTGCCCCGGTTGATCTCGCCCTGCAGTCCGGCCAGGACGAGGACGTCGCACTCCAGCCCGAACAGATCGGCCTTCGCCATCGGCTCGGCCTGGGGCATGCCCGCCACCGCGTCGTGTTCCCGCATCCAATCGGTGGCGCGACCGACGTCGACCCCCGCGCGGTTCGCCACCGCATCACGGTCGTCGGCGATGCCGACGATCCGCGCCCCCGCGCCGACCAGCTCCGCGGCCAGCGTCATGCCGACCCGGCCGAAGCCCTGGATCACGATCCGCGCCCCGTCGAGATCCACCTGGCGGGCGGTGGCGGCAGCCCGGATGCAGCGCAGCGCACCGCGGGCGGTGGCGCTCCGGCGTCCACGCGTGCCACCGATCGCCATCGGCTTGCCGATGACCGTCGCCGGCGCGGTGTAGCCGCGGTGCATGCTCAGGGTGTCCATCATCCACGCCATCGTCTGGGAGCCGGTGTTCACGTCCGGCGCCGGGATGTCGCTGTCGGGGCCGAGCAGCGGGCTGATCTCGGTCGTGTAGCGCCGGGTGAGGTGCTCGCGCTCGTTGGTGCTCAGGCGCCGCGGATCCACCCGAACGCCGCCCGCCGCCCCGCCGAACGGGATCTTCACCAGCGCCGCCTTCCAGGTGCTGAGCATCGCCAGCGCGCGCACCTCGTCCAGGTCGAGGTTGGGCACGTACCGGATGCCGCCGCTCGACGGGCCGCGATTGACGTTGTGGTGTACCCGGAAGCCGGTGTAGACCTCGACCCGGCCGTCGTCGTGAGTGACGGGGAAGTTGACCGTGAGCTCTCGCTTCGGGACGCGCAGGACGCGTCGCATCCCGTCGTCGAGCTGGAGCCGCGCCGCGGCGTGGTCGAGCTCGGCCTGCGCCGTGGCCCAGATACCGTTGGTCCCCGTCGTGGTGGGCGTTGCCATCGGCTCTAGGCTAGCGCGCCGTCGCAACCCGCGACGCCCGTTGCCGGTGGCAAGATGGACGCGTCCACCATCGCCCGCTGCGTCGGCGCTCCACACTGCCGCGACCGACGCGAAAGGAGAAGCACCGATGGCGCCGCGCGTCATGACCGTCTCCGGACCGATCCCTCCCGACAAGCTGGGGTTCACGCTTCCTCATGAGCACACTGGCATCGCCCTCTGGCACATCGAGGGGCGCTGGGACTACTGGGAGCTGACGCCCGACGAGGACCTCATCATCGGCGAGCTGCGGGACTTCCGCCGCCGGGGCGGCGGGGCCCTGGTGGACCTCACCCTTTCGGGCGTCGGGCGCGACCCGCTCCGACTGCGGCGGCTGGCCGGCTCCACGGGGCTCCACGTCGTGATGGGCACCGGCTGGTACCGCGGAGCCCACTACCCGGCCGAGGCGCGCATCGATCGGCGCTCGGTCGACGACCTGGCGGCGGAGATGATCGCCGAGTTCGAGCACGGGGTCGGCGACACCGGCATCCGCCCGGGCATCATCGGCGAGATCGGCACCGACAAGCCGTGGGTCAGCGCCCTGGAGGAGCGCGTGCATCGGGCGGCCGCGCGCGCCTCGCTGGCGACCGGAATGGCCATCACGACCCACGGCGTGCAGTCCGACGTCGGGCTGGCCCAGCTCAGGATCCTCACCGAGGAGGGCGTGGAGCCGTCGCGCGTCGTCATCGGTCACGCGGACTCGTACCACGACATCGACTTCTACCTCGCGGTGCTCGCTGCCGGGGCCAACCTGGAGTTCGACTTCCTCGGCCATCGCTTCGGGGTCGAGGAGCACCTCGAGCCGCGCCTGGTCGAGACGATCGTCGAGCTCCTGGAGCGCGGCTTCGCCCCGCAGATCCTCCTCTCCCAGGACGTGTGCCACAACGCGCAGCTCAAGGCGAACGGCGGGTTCGGGTACGTCTACCTCCATCAGCACTTCCTCCCCACCCTGCGCACCGCGGCGGTCGGGGAGGGGGAGATCCGCGCCATGACCATCGAGAACCCGGCGCGCATCCTCGCCATTCCGTAGCGCTGACCGCACGCCGAGCATGGCCGAGCCCCGCGACCCGATCGCCGACCT
>DATAKU010000096.1:0-20135 GCA_036261425.1 Candidatus Limnocylindria bacterium
TCCCGGAAGAGGTTGTGATATCGATAGCGGACGTCATCGAGACGGTTGGTGAACAACCCTCGGTGCTCGAGGTCGCTCAGTTCACGCCGACCGTCGTGGACGCCCGCCAGGCGCTCAGCGACGTCGGGCGTGATCTGGTGCAGGATTGAGGTAGAGAGGAGGAAGTTCCGGGTCTCTTCGGGTTGTTGGTCCAAGACCTCCTCGGCGAGGAAGTCGAACAGGTCGCTGTCCTTGGTGGCGGTGATGGAGCGAATGAACCGCTGGCGCTCCTCCGGTGAGTGGCGCTCCCGGAGCGACACCTCGACCAGCTGGAGCGATGCCGCCCAGCCCTCGGTGCGGCGCTCGAGCTCGGCCACGTCGGAGGGCTCCAGCGGGTCGTTGTAGATGTCTCGGAAGAGCTCGTGGATCTCCGGCTCGGTGAAGCGGAGCGCATCGGTCCGAAGCTCGGCATAGCCACCGTGCGTCTTGAAGCGAGCGAACTGGAGCTGCGGCTTCGCCCTGGAAGCGAACACGAACCGGCAGGTGGCCGGTGCATCACGGAGGATCTGGTTCCAGAGCCCGCGCACCTCGGTCGCCGAGTTCACGTAATGCCAGTCGTCGATGATGAACGTGCACGGCTCCGTCAGGCGCTCGTGCATCTCGGCCAGGAGGTAGGCGGCCACACCGGGCCGTGAGGAGCCGGGACCCCCGAGCTGCTGCAGCATCGAGTGTGCTCGGCGGCCGAAGCCCTTGTGCCGCTTGCTGATCGCCTCGATCAGGTAGCTGATGTGGAACGTCCAGTCACGGTCGTTCCGGTCGAGCTTGTACCAGTAGCACGGGAAGGACACCTCTCGCTCCCACTGGAACAGGAGCGTGGTCTTCCCGTAGCCGGCATCCGCTGCGATCACCGCCGCCCGGCAGGTGGACGCTTCGTTCAGCCAGTCGATGAGCCGCGCCCGACGGAGCGTAGGCGTCACGTACTGCGGTGACGCGACCTTGTTGAGGATGAGCGGGTACGTGTACTTGATGTCGGACAATCGACGCTCTCCTGCCGTAGCCGAGCCACCGATACCGCCCCCTGCACCGCGGACCACGGCGCCTGCCCGGAACTCTACCGAGCGCCGATTATCACCCGCTTACTGAGCGTGTCGACGGGCACGACCACGCGGAGGAGCACGGCCACGACGGCACCCGTTCATTTCATCGCCGGTTCTGCACCCAGAGGCTCGTGTGGGTGCGCTTCTGTCCTCAGAGTGAACGTCCCGGAACGGGAGGTGCACCCCTGGGTGCGTCTCGTGCGTGGTGATGTGCCATCCATGGAAGAAATGCAGCCCCGCTCGCCGGTCGGGTGAAACGATGACGACACATCGCCGACCAGCGCCGGCCGATGGAGGGCCATTCGCTGGCCGTGCACGTTGACCGCGGGGCCGGCCCGGGGCGGACCAGGGCCTGAATGGGGGCGGTGGATCGGCTAGAGTTCACGCAACCGTGCGCGCCTTCATCGGTCTGGGTGGAAACCTCGGAGATCCCGTGGCGGCCTTTCGCGCCGCGGCGGTGGAGCTCCGGGGGATCGGTCAGGTGGTCCGCGCCTCATCCCTGTACGACGGCGCGCCGCGGGACTCACTGGACCAGCCGCGCTTCCTGAACGCGGCACTCGAGATCGAGACCGACCTCGACCCGGTCGACCTGCTCGTGGAGCTCAAGCGCATGGAGCTGTCGCTGGGCCGCGACCCGCATGGCCGGCGCTGGGGCCCGCGCATCATCGACCTGGACATCCTGAGCTTCGACGGCTTCTGCGTCACCGATCCCGAGCACGACCTGATCGTGCCCCACCCGCGCCTCCACGAGCGCCGATTCGCCCTGGAACCGCTCGCCGAGCTGGACCCGGCCCTGCATCCGTGGCGCGGTTGCTCGGACCTGCGCATCGACGTCTCGATCGCGGACCTGCTCCCGACGGTTGCCGACCAGGACGTGCAGCGGGTCTCCGGGCCCGAATGGTCAGATCCGCTCCCGCAGGGGAACGCCTAACGGACGAGGCGCCTCAAAGACGCACCTTGGGCGGGTTGCCCGGATCCCACATGTGGACCGTGTCGATGAACCGGACGAGCCCCTGCCGGTAGCTCATCATCACCGAGTGCGTCCGGGCGCCGCCGCCGAAGAAGCGGACGCCGCGCAGGAGCTCGCCATCGGTCACGCCCGTGGCGCAGAAGACCACGGCGTCGCCGGAGGCGAGGTCGTTCGTGAAGTACACCCGCTCGGCGTCGTCGACGTCGACACCCATCGTGCGCGCGCGCTCCTTCTCCTCGTCGGAGCGCCAGCGGAACCGGCCCTGGATCTCGCCCCCCAGGCACTTCAGTGCGGCCGCGGTCAGGACGCCCTCCGGCGCGCCGCCGATGCCCATCACGGCGTGGAGACCGGTGCCCGAGATGGCCGCATTGATGCCGGCGGTCAGGTCCCCGTCGGGGATGAGCTTGATCCGAGCGCCGGCCGCGCGCACCTCGCGGATGAGCTCCTCGTGCCGCGGTCGGTCCAGGATGACGACGGTGATGTCCCACACCTTGCGGCCGAGGGACTCCGCGATGGTGTTCAGGGTCTTCTCGATCGGGTCGGTGATGCTCACCTTGCCGGCGGCGGTCGGCCCGACGATGAGCTTCTCCATGTACGTGTCGGGCGCGTGCATGAGCCCGCCCGGCTCGGCGGCCGCCAGCACGGCGGTCGCGTTCGGCGATCCGGAGGCGACGAGGTTGGTGCCCTCCAGCGGGTCGACCGCGATGTCCACCGCCACGGCAGCCGCGGCATTGCCGACCTCCTCGCCGATGTAGAGCATCGGTGCCTCGTCGCGCTCTCCCTCGCCGATGACGATGGTGCCACTGATCTCCGCGTCGTCCATCGCCTTGCGCATGGCCGTCACGGCGGCCTGGTCGGCGCCGTCGCGGTCGCCACGACCCATGAGGCGGGCGGCCGCGATCGCACCCGCCTCGGTGGCCCGCATCGCCTCGGCGATGATGATCTTGTCGATCGGCCCGTCACCGGCCACGTTCGCGTGCCCCTCCTGCGGTCAGTGCTTGAAGTGGCGGCGGCCGGTGAAGACCATCGCCATGTGGTGGCGGTCGGCCACCTCGATCGCCATCTCGTCGCGGATGCTGCCGCCGGGCTGGATGATGGCGGTCACCCCCGCCTGCGCCGCGATCTGAATGCCGTCGGGGAACGGGAAGTACGCGTCCGACGCCATGACCGACAGCGGGGCACGCTCGCCGGCCTTGCGCAGCGCCACCTCCACGCTCACCACCCGGGACGGCTGCCCGGCGCCCATGCCGATCATCGCGTGCTTCTTGGTCAGGACCACGGCGTTCGACTTCACGTGGCGGACCGCCCGCCACGCGAAGAGCAGGTCGGTCAGCTCCTCCAGGGTGGGGCGGCGCTGGGTGACGGTCTGGAGCTTGTCGCGGTCCTCCTCCATGGTGTCGAAGGTCTGGACCAGGAGCCCGCCGCCGATCCGCTTGAAGTCGAACCGCCCGAGGCCCAGCTCGTCCTCGTCCGAGTCGGCCGGTGGCACCTCGATGATCTCGAAGCCCTTCTTGGTGCGCAGGATCTCGAGCGCCTCGGCGGTGTAGCCCGGCGCCACGATGGCCTCGAAGAACCCCGGCCGGATGGCGCGCGCCGTCGCTTCGTCGATGATCCGGTTCGCGCCGATGATCCCGCCGTAGGCGCTGACGCTGTCGCCCTCCAGGGCCAGCCGGAACGCCTCGGCCAGGTCGACCACCGAGGCCAGGCCGCACGGGTTGCCGTGCTTGACGATGCAGACCGTCGGCGTCTTGAAGTCGCTGGCGATGGACCAGGCGGCGTCGAGGTCGAGCAGGTTGTTGAAGCTCAGATCCTTGCCGGCGATTTGGTGCGCGGCGCTGAGGCTGCCGCCGGCGTGAGCCGGATCGGTGTAGAAGGCGCCCAGCTGGTGCGGGTTCTCGCCGTAGCGGAGGTCCGCCTTCTTCTCGACGACCATGGTCAGCCGGCTCGGGAAGACCGTGCCGGCGCTGGCGTTCAGGTAGCCCGAGATCTGGGCGTCGTAGGCCGCGGTCAGCGCGAACGCCTCGGCCGCCAGCTTCTGGCGCGTCTCCGGGCTGACGGCGCCGAGCGCCTTCACGTCCCGCAGGACCGATGCGTACTGCGTCGGGCTCGACACCGCCGCCACGCCGGGGAAGTTCTTGGCCGCGGCGCGCAGGAGGGCCACGCCGCCGATGTCGATCTGCTCGAGTGCCTGGTCGAGCGAGGTCTCCTTCTCCCGGATGGTCTGGGCGAACGGGTAGAGGTTGACGACGACGATGTCGATCTGCTCGAGGCCCTGCTCGGCCAGCTGCGCGAGGTGGTCGGGCCGATCGCGGCGAGCCAGCAGCCCGGCGAAGATGTTCGGGTGGAGCGTCTTGACGCGGCCGCCGAGGATCTCGCTGGTCTCCGTCAGGTCGGAGACGGGCCGGACGCCCTCCAGGCCGGAATCGGCCAGGTGGGCACGCGTGCCATCGGTGGCGAAGCACTCGATGCCGGCGTCGATGAGTCCTCGGGCGAGCTCGACAATGCCTTCACGATCACTGACGGAGAGCAGGGCGCGCAATCCACGTCCTCGGTGCTGGGATGGTCGGTGCCTCGGGGGTGCTGATTATAGGGCGTCGCCCGGTGCTACACTCCCGCCCCGATGAACCTGCTCTTCGATCCCTTCACGCCCGCCACCTTCCCGGACCTGTTCACCTGGATGTGGGTGGCGGGGCTCGTGATCAGCGTCGGCGCCATCGTCGTGTACAACCTGGCGCAGCGCCGATACCGCCGCTATCCGGAGATCCTGGCGCTCCACGAGTGGGTCTTCTGGTCGATCATCGTGACCTGGGGGATCATCCCGCTGCTGGTGGTCATCGGCGTGCCCCTCATCTTCCAGCTGCCGATCGTGCTGGCCGGGATGGGGACGGCCGCCTGGGCCGCCTTCGTGCGCTTTCCGCCCCGCATCGCCGCGGCCAACGATGAGATCCGCCGTCGGCGCTACGTCCCGCCGCCGCGTCGGGAGGAGCGAGGCCGCCCGAAGCCGACGCCCGCCGGTCGCCGCCGCCGGCACCGCTGACCGGCACGCCGACTCCGCCCGGCACGACGGTTGCGGGATCGGGTTTGCGTGAGTGTCTCAGCCCCAACGACTCCGAGCCCATGACGTCCGCCCAGCGCTGGTGGCAATCCGGCGTCATCTACCAGATCTACCCGCGCTCCTTCCAGGACACCGATGGCGACGGCATCGGCGATCTCGAGGGAATCCGTCATCGCCTGGACTACCTGGCCTGGCTGGGGGTGGATGCCGTCTGGATCTCGCCGTTCTACCCGTCACCCATGGTCGACTTCGGCTACGACATCAGCGACTACACCGATGTCGACCCACGCTTCGGTGACCTGGCCGCATTCGATCGGATGCTGGCGGAGGCGCACGATCGCGGGCTGCGGATCATCCTCGACCTGGTTCCGAACCACACCTCGGACCAACACCCGTGGTTCACGGAGTCGCGCCGCAGCCGCAGCAGCCCTCGGCGCGACTGGTACCTGTGGCGCGACCCGGCGCCCGACGGCGGCCCACCGAACAACTGGCGCAGCGAGTTCGGCGGCAGCGCGTGGGCGCTGGACCCCGGGACCGGCCAGTACTACTACCACGCCTTCGCGGAGGAGCAGCCGGACCTGAACTGGCGCAATCGGGAGGTCCGCGAGGCGATCTACGACGTGATGCGCTTCTGGCTGGAGCGCGGCGTCGACGGCTTCCGGGTCGACGTCATGTGGCACATGCTCAAGGACGAGCAGTTCCGCGACAACCCCCCGAATCCCGACTATCGGGAAGGCGAGATGTCCCCGTACCACGAGGTGCATCCGACCTACTCCGCCGACCAACCCGAGGTCCACGAGGTCGTGGCCGAGATGCGCGCCGTGCTGGAGGAGTACGACGAGCGGCTCATGATCGGCGAGCTGTACCTGCCGGTCGACCGGCTCATCGACTACTACGGCGCCGATGGCGACGGGGCGCACCTGCCCTTCAACTTCCACCTCATCAGCACCCCGTGGACCGCCCGCGACATCGAGGTCGTGATCGATCGGTACGAGGGCGCCCTTCCGGCGCACGCCTGGCCGAACTGGGTGCTGGGCAACCCCGACCAGTCGCGCGTGGCGTCGCGGATCGGTGCAGCCCAGGCCCGGGTGGCGGCCGTGCTGCTGCTGACGTTGCGCGGCACCCCGACGATCTACTACGGCGACGAGATCGGCATGCATGACGTCGAAGTCCCGCCCGAGCGGTCAGTCGACGTGCGCGAGCGGAACGTCCCCGGCCGCGGGTTCGGGCGTGACCCGCAGCGCACCCCCATGCAGTGGGACGGTTCGCCGTCCGGCGGCTTCACGACCGGCCAGCCGTGGCTCCCGCTGCCCGCGGACGTGGCCATGCTCAACGTCGGGGCCCAGCGGGACGACCCGTCCTCGATGCTCAGCCTCCATCGGCGGCTGCTGGAGCTTCGGCGCTCCGAGCCGGCGCTGAGCGTCGGCGACTACGCCCCGCTGGCCGCGACCGGCAGCGTGCTCGCCTACGAGCGCCGGCACGAGGATCGGCGGGTCGGCGTGGTGCTCAACCTGGGGTCCGATCCGCAGCCCTGGCCGGTCCCCGGCGATCTCCGGATCGGTCGCACGCTGCTGACCGCCTCCCGCGCAGCTGCGCCGGAGCTGCGTGGGGAGCTCCGCATTCCCGGCGATGAGGCGATCGTCTTCGAGCTCGAGTGAGGCCCGCATCTCCCGTGCGTCATCCGTCGCATTGACCACCGCCGCCAACCGGCGCACAATCCGCGGCGGTGGCGCACCGATGCGGCGCGACCAGCAACCAGCCAGGAGGTGTGACTTGATGAAGACCGCAGGGACGGTTCTTCGCGCGTCGCGCCCCCGCACGGGGCTCGTCGGACTGGAGTAGGCGGACTCGCCCCTCCTCCCTTGACGGGCCGCCCGACGGGGCGGTCCTTCGCATGTCCGGGACCGATTCGCGCGACGCGCATGGAGCGTCCACTCAGCCGCGACGTCCTGGAGAACCCCACCCTTGAGCCACACCAGAGTCTCGCGCCGCGATCGTCACCGCTCGCGCCGTGAGCCGCCAACCTTCCGTTGCGTCAACTGTCGCCTCGACGTCCCATCGGAGGCGCCGGGGACGCAGCACCGCAACCACTGTCCGGCGTGCCTGTGGTCCCGCCACGTCGACGACCGGCCGGGTGACCGGGCCATGCTCGACGAGTGCGGATCCGGCATGGAGCCGATCGCGATCAGCGTCCGCGGACGGGGCGAGTGGGTGATCATCCACCGCTGCACCGGCTGCGGCGAGCTCGACGCGAACCGCTCCGCCGGGGACGACTCGCCGCTGCTCTTGCTGCGGTTGGCCGTCAAGCCACTGGCGCTGTCCCCGTTCCCACTGGACCGGCTGGCGCTGGTCTAGCCATGCGATCGCCGATACCGACGAGGGCGGGCCGCTCCGCGCGGCTCGCCCTCGAGCTTCCTTCGCCATGGATGGCCGCCGATGCGGCGACTTGAAAGCTGTCGCCGGACCGTGACGGTTTCAGGTCAGAGCGCTTCGAGTCGAAGTCTGGCCGCCTGCAGCGACATGAGGCGCGCGCCAACATCCGGCCAGGTCGCTCCCACGCTCGCCACGCCGCGACTGCGCTGCGAATGGCCCGCTACTGCACGCGTATCGCGGCAGATTTCAAGTCGAGGGAGGGCTCCGGAGCGCCGCGGCGCTACTCGTCCTCCTCGACGCGCTCGCGCTCCGGCTCCTCGAGCGGCGGCTGATCGAGCGGGAGCTCGCCGCGCAGGCGCTCCAGCTCGCCGTGCTCGGTGAGGTCGAGGGTGAGCGGCGTGATCGAGGTGTAGCCGCGCTCCATGGCCCACAGGTCGGTGCCTGGCTCGATGACCTCGACGGGGGAGACGGTGAACCAGAAGTGCTCGCGGCCCATCGGATCGGTGTCGGGCACGACCTTGCCCTCGTAATGGCGCACAGCCTGGCGAGTCCAGGTCATGCCGCGCGGCTGCGGCGGGAGGTTCACGTTGAGCAGGCGCGCCGTGTTGGCGGGGAGCAGGACGCGGAGCACCTGCTCGATGTGTGGCTCGAGAGCCGCGAAGTCCGGCTCCTCCCCGTTCCGCGGCCGGCCGATGGGCGTGGACAGGGCGATGCCGCGGATGCCGAACAGGGTCGCCTGCTTGGCCGCCGCCAGTGTCCCGGAGTGCCAGAGCGCGTTCCCCAGGTTCGCGCCCAGGTTCACCCCGGACAGGACCACGTCCACGTGGTCCCAGTTGTAGACGCCCAGCGCCACACAGTCGGCCGGCGTCCCGTTCACCCGGTACGCCTGGATGTCGCCGAGGTGCGTCGCGCGGCGGTAGTCGAGCGGGCGCGAGGCGGTCACGGCGTGGCTGGACGCCGACATCTCCACGTCCGGCGCCACGACCCGCACCTCGCCGAACTTCGTGGCCACGCGGGCCAGCGCCGCGATGCCCGGCGAGTAGATGCCGTCGTCGTTGGCGACCAGGATGCGCATCGGTCAGGAGGCCGCCGCTGCCGGCTCGGACACCGGTGCCTTGGTGAACGTCAGCGACCCGTTGCCCGCGTCGTCGATGCGCACGGTGTCGCCGGAGGTGAACTCGCCGGCCAGGATGCGCTTGGCGAGCGGGTTCTCCAGCTCGCGCTGGATGGCCCGCCGCAGGGGGCGCGCCCCGTAGACCGGGTCGTACCCCTCCCGCGCGAGGAGGCCGAGCGCGGCATCGGTCACCTCGAGGGAGAGCCCGGCGTCGGCGAGGCGTCGCTCCACGCCGGTGACCAGCAGCCCGACGATCTCGCGCAGCTGCGACTCGTCGAGCGGACGGAACACGATGATCTCGTCGACCCGATTGAGGAACTCGGGGCGGAAGTGCTCGCGCAGCTGCAGGCGCACCCGCTCCGCGGCGCCCTCGAAGGCCTGGGGACCGGCCTCGGCGGCCTCCACCAGCGTGGCGGAGCCGACGTTGCTGGTCATGATGATGACCGTGTTCTTGAAGTCGACCGTGCGTCCCTGCGAGTCGGTCAGCCGCCCGTCGTCGAGCAGCTGGAGCAGGACGTTGAAGACGTCGGGGTGCGCCTTCTCGATCTCGTCGAACAGCACGACCTGGTACGGCCGGCGCCGGACGGCCTCCGTCAGCTGGCCGCCCTCCTCGTAGCCGACGTATCCGGGCGGGGCTCCGACCAGGCGCGAGGTGGCGAACTTCTCCATGTACTCGCTCATGTCGATCCGCACCAGGGCCTGCTCGTCGTCGAAGAGGAACTCGGCCAGGGCCCGGGCCAGCTCGGTCTTTCCGACCCCGGTCGGACCGAGGAAGATGAAGGAGCCGATCGGCCGCTTCGGATCCTTCAGGCCGGCCCGCGCCCGACGGATGGCGTCGGAGACGGCGGTGACGGCCTCGTCCTGGCCGACCAGGCGCCGATGGAGCCGCTCCTCCATGTGGATGAGCTTCTCCGTCTCGCCCTCCATCAGCCGGCTCACCGGGATCCCGGTCCAGCGCGCCACCACATCGGCGATGTCGTCGGCGTCGACCTCCTCCTTGAGCAGGATCGATCCTGACGCCTTGAGCTCGGCCAGCTGCTGCTCCTGCTCGGCCAGCTGCTTCTCCAGCTCGGCGGCGCGGCCGTAGCGCAGCTCGGCGGCGCGGGCGTAATCGGCGGCACGCTCGGCCGCCTCGATCTCGGGCCCCAGGCGTTCCTGCTCCTCGCGCGTGGCGCGGATGCCGGCCACGATCTCCTTCTCGCGCTCCCACTGCGACTTCATGCCGTCGCCGCGCTCGCGGAGCTCGGCCAGCTCCCGCTCGAGCGCCTCCAGGCGTGCCTTCGAGGCATCGTCGCGCTCCTTGCGCAGCGCCTCGCGCTCGATCTCGAGCTGCATCCGGCGCCGCTCGATCTCGTCGAGCTCGGCCGGCATGGAGTCCATCTCCATCCGCAGCCGGGAGGCGGCCTCGTCGACGAGGTCGATCGCCTTGTCCGGCAGGAAGCGCTCGGTGATGTACCGGTTGCTCAGCACCGCGGCCGCGACGAGCGCGCCATCGGTGATGCGCACGCCGTGGTGCACCTCGTAGCGTTCGCGCAGGCCACGCAGGATGCTGATCGTGTCCTCGACCGTCGGCTGGTCGACGACGATCGGCTGGAATCGGCGCTCGAGCGCGGCGTCCTTCTCGATGTGCTTGCGGTACTCGTCCAGGGTCGTCGCGCCGATGGCGTGGAGCTCACCGCGGGCCAGCATCGGCTTCAGCAGGTTGCTCGCGTCCATCGCGCCCTCCGCCGCCCCGGCCCCCACGACGGTGTGGAGCTCGTCGATGAACAGGATGATCTGCCCCTCGGACTCGGTGATCTCCTTCAGGACGGCCTTGAGGCGTTCCTCGAACTCGCCGCGGTACTTCGCCCCGGCCACCAGCGCGCCGAGGTCCAGGGCCACGACCCGCCGGTCGCGCAGCCCCTCGGGAATGTCGCCGCGCACGATGCGCTGGGCCAGGCCCTCGGCGATGGCCGTCTTGCCGACGCCCGGCTCGCCGATGAGGACCGGGTTGTTCTTCGTCCGGCGGCTCAGCACCTGGATGACGCGCCGGATCTCGTCGTCCCGACCGACCACCGGGTCCAGCACGCCCTTGCGGGCCAGCTCGGTCAGGTCGCGGCCGTACTTCTCGAGGGCCTCGTAGGTCGCCTCGGGGTTCTCGCTCGTCACGCGTTGGTTGCCTCGAATCTGGGTGAGTGCCTCGAGCACGGACGCCGGCTCGACGCCGGCGTTCCGCAGGACGCGTGCCGCCGACGAGTCGCCCGCCTCGAGCGCCGCCAGCAGGACGTGCTCGGTCGAGACGTACTCGTCGCGCATGCGCTCCGCGACGGCGTGGGCATCGGTCAGGACGCGACGCGCCTCGTTCGAGAGCGTCAGCTGCTGGGCCGTGCCGCTCACCTTGGGGAGCTTGGCGAGCTCCGCGCGGAGTGCCTCGGCGATCGTGGCCGGGGCGACCCCGAGCCGCTCGAGGACGGCCGGAACGACGCCGTCGGCCTGATCGGCGAGGACCAGCAGCAGGTGGGCCACCTCCAGCTCGGGATGCCCTTCGCTCTCGGCGAGCTGCTGCGCGGTGAGGATCGCCTCGTTGGCGCGCTGGGTGAATCGGTCGGTGCGCATCGGTCAGGCCTGCTTCGTGGTTCGCGGGTCGGGCTGCGGGTGCGCGGCGAGGACGCGCTCCAGCTCGGCCCGGGCCTCGTCGTCGAGTCGGGGCAGGACGACCCTGGCGGTCACCACCAGGTCCCCGTGACCGCCCGAGCCGCGCTTCGGCAGACCGCGTCCCTTGAGGCGGATCTCCTGGCCGTTCTGGGTGTTCGGTCGGATGCGGAGCTTCACGCTGCCGGTCGGCGTCGGGACCGGCACCTCGGCCCCACCCAGCGCCTCCGCCAGCGTGACGGGCACCTCGGTGTGCAGGTCCGGCCCGTGGCGCTCGAAGCGGGCGTCGGGCTTGACTCTCACCGTGATGACGAGGTCACCGCCGTCGACCGCGCCGGTGAGCTTGACCTTCGAGCCATCGCCCACTCCGGCGGGGATCTTCACGTTGAGGCGCTTTCCGTTGACGTTGACGAGGCGCTCGGTGCCGGTCGCCACCTCGGCCAGCGTGACCTCCGCGGTGGCCGTGGCCGCAGTCGGTGCTGTGCTACGCACCCGGGTGGCGGCCCGTCCGCCGCCGCGCCCGCCCAGGTCGGACAGGTCGACGTACTCGAAATTGCCACTGCCACCGAACGGGCTGCCCGCGGACGCGCCGCCCCCGAAGAACTGGCGAAAGAAGTCGCTGAAGCCGCCCAGGTCGTCGGCCGAGGTGGTGCGGTACGTCCAGCGGGTGCCGCCCGGCGCCCCGCCGAAGCCGCCCCAATCGGTGGCGCCGCCGGACCCGAAGCCGGCCTGCTGGTAGGCCTGCCAGTTGGCGCCGAGCTCGTCGTACTGCCGGCGCTTCTCCGGATCCGAGAGGACCGCGTGCGCCTCGTTCGCCTCCTTGAAGCGGCGCTCGGCATCGGGATCCTTGTTGGTGTCAGGATGGAGCTCGCGGGCCAATCGACGATAGGCCTTCTTGATGTCGGCCTGCGAGGCCGACTTCGGAACGCCCAGGATCGCGTAGTAGTCCTTGTACTCCATCGGTGGGTCGGCCGGGCCGGGGCGCGCCGCCTCAGGCCGGCCGCCCGGCCGGCGGCTGCTCGGGTGCCCGGTCGCCGGTCGCGGCGATCGGGGCCTCCTCCTTGGCCGGCTTGCGGGTCCGTCGCGGACGGCGTGCGGCGCGCTTCTGGCGCTCGTCGCGCTCGGCCTTGATCCGGGCGGCCGACCGGGGCGCATCGATGAGCGCCTCGGCCAGCACCTGGTCCATGTTCTCGACCGGCACGATCCGGAGCTGGTCGCGGACCTCCTCCGGCACGTCGACCAGGTCCTTCTCGTTCCGCTTCGGGATGAGGACCGTCTTCACGCCCGCGAGGTGGGCCGCCAGCAGCTTCTGCTTCAGCCCGCCGATGGGGAGCACCCGTCCGCGGAGCGTGATCTCCCCGGTCATCGCCAGGTCGCGGCGCACCGGCTTGCCGGTGAGCAGGCTGGCCATGGCGGTGGCCATCGTCACGCCGGCGCTCGGGCCGTCCTTGGGCGTGGCGCCGGCCGGCACGTGGATGTGGACGGTCGTCTTCTCGAACGCGCTCGGGTCGACGTCCAGCTCATCGGTGCGGGCGCGGATGTAGCTCATCCCGGCGCGGGCCGACTCCTGCATCACGCTGCCGAGCTGGCCGGTGAGGATGAACTCGTCCTTGCCCTCCATCTTGGTGGCCTCGACCTGGACGATGTCCCCGCCCGCGTCGGAGACGACGAGCCCGGTCACCATCCCGACCTGGTCCTCCGATTCCAGCTCGCCGTACTCGAACCGGGCCGGACCGAGGTACTCCTCGAGATCCTCCGGCTTGACGACGACCTTCGTCTCGGCGTCGCCGGCCACGCGTCGCGCGACCTTGCGCGCCACGTTGGCGATCTCCCGCTCCAGGTTCCGGACCCCCGCCTCGCGGGTGAAGGCCTGGATGAGGCGGACGAGAGCCGACTCCTCGAACACCAGGTTCTCGTCGGTCAGGCCGTGCGCCTCGAGCTGCTTCGGGACCAGGAAGCGCTCCGCGATCCGCACCCGCTCCAGCTGGGTGTAGCCCGCAAGCTGGATGACCTCCATCCGGTCGCGAAGGGCCGGCGGGATGGTGTCGAGCATGTTCGCGGTGGCGATGAAGAGCACCTTGCTCAGGTCGAACGGGACCTCCAGGTAGTTGTCCTGGAAGCTGAAGTTCTGCTCCGGGTCGAGCACCTCGAGCAGCGCCGAGCTCGGGTCGCCACGGAAGTCCATGCCCACCTTGTCGATCTCGTCGAGCATGAACACCGGGTTCGCCGATCCGGCCGTCTTGACGTTCTGGATGACGCGGCCCGGCAGCGCGCCGATGTAGGTGCGCCGATGGCCACGGATCTCCGCCTCGTCGTGGATGCCGCCCAGGCTCATGCGGACGAACTTGCGGCCCATCGCTCGGGCGATGCTCTTGCCCAGGCTGGTCTTGCCGACACCGGGAGGGCCGACGAACAGCAGGATCGGGCTGCGGATCTTGTCGGCCAGCTTGCGCACGGCCATGTACTCGATGATCCGCTCCTTGACCTTCTCGAGGCCCCAGTGGTCCTCGTTGAGGACGCGCTCCACGTCGGCCAGGTCCAGGTTGTCCTCGGTCTCGACGCCCCACGGCAGGCTGACGAGCCAGTCGACGTAGGTGCGGATCACGCCCTGCTCGGGCGACGCGCTGGGGATGCGGGCCAGGCGGTCCACCTCCTTGAGCGCCTTCTCCTTGACCTCGTCGGGCATGGCCGACTGCTCGACCTTCTCGCGCAGCTCGGTCGCCTCGGCGACGGCCGGGTCGTCCTCGCCCAGCTCCTTCTGGATCGCCTTCATCTGCTCGCGCAGGATGTACTCGCGCTGGGTCTTGTCCATCTCGGACTTGACCTCGGACTGGATCCGTCCCTTGAGCTCGAGCACCTCGATCTGCTTGGCGAGGAACGAGCTGGCCAGCCGGAGCCGATCGGCGACGTTGATCGTCTCGAGCAGCTCCTGGCGCTGCTCGGTCGTCATCTCCGGGCTGTAGGCGGTCATGTCCGCCAGCAGGCCGCCGTCGACGATGTTGCGCGCCGCCACCGCCACCTCGGGCGGGACCGATGCGCCGCTGTTCACGTACTGCTCGATCTGCGCGTGGATCGACGCCATGAGCGCCTCGATCTCGAGGGTCTTGTCATGGCTGTCGTCGATGACCTCGACCCGCGCCTCGAGGTGCGGATCGGTCTGCACCAGGTCGAGCAGGCGGATCCGCTTCTGGCCCTGCACGATGGCCCGGATGGTTCCGTCCTGGAGGCGGATGACCTGGGCGATCTTGGCCAGGGTGCCGATCGCGTACAGCTCGTCGACCTGGGTGACCTCCTCCTGCTCAGCGGATCGCTGGGTCACCAGCGCCACCGGCTGCGAGGTGCGCACGGCGCGGTCGAGCGCCTTCACGCTGCGGTCTCGACCGACCTGGAGCGGCACGATCATCTCGGGGAAGATGACGGTGTCGCGCAGCGCCACGAGCGGCAGGACCTGGAGGCGCTCGGCGTCGGTGCCGTTCTCCTCGGTGGTCGCCTCGATCTCGGGAATGTCGTTCGTCTTGTCAGATGCCACGGGGGCGTGCTCCTTCGGCCGACTGCTCGGCGGGCTCAGGGTCGTCTTGATCTTCGGTGAAACGCGCTACCTCGTCCTCATCGAACAGATCGTAGACCCGGATCTTGCCGAGCTCCTCGAGCTGAAGGATGACCCGCACCCCCGCGAGATTGACCCGCTGGCGGCGCGTGAGGAAACGAATGATGCGAACGCGCTGGATGTCCGCCTCACTGTAGAGACGGAGGTTGTTGCGCCGCTGTGGCGAGAGGAGTCCCTCCTCCTCGTAGATCCGCAGCGTGCGGGGATGGCAGCTCGCCAGCTCCGCGGCGATGCTGATGATGTATCGGGGCCGCGTCAGCTCGTCGCGGCGCGGGACGCCCGATCGTGACGCCACGCGCCGCGTGCGATCCACGTCAGGACGCCGTTCCGGCTTCGCTGCCGTGGCCGTTGGACTCGGCATTGATGCGAATCTGTCGCGGCTTGACCTCGTCCGCCTTCGGGATACGCAGGGTCAGGATGCCATCGGCGAAGGACGCCTCGGCACGCTCGCCCTCGACCCGCACCGGCAGCTGCAGGCTGCGGTGGAAGGCGCCGTAGCGGCGCTCCCGGTAGAGGTACTGGTCGCGCTCGACCCGCTCATCGGCCTTGAACTCGCCGCGCAGGCTGAGGTTCTGGCCGGTCATGGTGATCTCGACGTCCTCCGGCTTGACGCCCGGCAGGGCGGCGGTGACCACGAGGTCGTCCGCGGTCTCGTGCACGTCGAGGGCCGGATTGACGCCCTCGGTGCCGCTGCCGCGACCGCCCACCGGCAGGATGAACGAGTCCTCGAACAGGCGGTCCATCGCCTGCCGCAGCGAGACCATCTCGCCGAACGGGTCGAACCTGGTGATGTTGGCCATGGGTGATGCCTCCTTCACGCGAACGGTGGGTCGTCCACACGAACAAAGCTGGACGGATTTTCTTGGTGACTTCCAGGACCATAAACTCTGACAATGGTGCTGTCAAGGTATCTCCCTTGACGGATGACGGCGCGGACCCCGGACACCCCGCTGAGTCCTGCGTGCGGCGTGCCAGCCGGACACGCGCTGCTCAGGCTCCGGGCACCTCCGCCGCGATGACCTTCCAGCGCACCGCGCCGATGTCTCCGCCGCCGACCAGCGGCGCCTCGCCCGCCGTCAGCTCCAGCTCCAGCAGGCGGCGGTCCGCCACGGGTACCAGCTCGGTGCCGGGAAAGACCCACAGGAACGAGGCGGCGCGCCGCTCGTAGTGGATGGCCTCCACGACGGCCGATGCGCCGTCACCCTCCTGCTCGACCAACCGGACGCGGACGTCGCGGAAACGGTCCGCTTCGGTGCCGAGGCGGCGATCGACGTCGCGCGCGGCGCGGCGCACCGCGGGGGGCCACTCTTCGGGGGTCAGGGCGTCCGCGGTCCAGGCGGTGACGAATCGGTCGAGGGCGGCCGCCGGGGTCGCGTGCTCGGCCCCGACGAGCCAGAACCCGCTGCCCCACACCAGCAGGGGCAGGCTCAGCCAGGCGAGGGCGGTGCCCGGTGAGCGCTCGGGCACGGCTCCGGCGCTGCCGGCGAGGCGCTGTGCGGTGCGGTACGCATCGATGGCCTGCCAGGCCCACGCCACCAGGAATCCGAATCCGGCCAGGTAGGGGACGAGGTACAGGCTGGTGCTCGCGAGGCTGGCCGTCAGCCAGGCGACCAGCAGCACGGCGACGATCTCGGCCAGCAGCAGGCCGCGACCGGCGGCAGGGCGTCCGACCAGGAGGTGGCCCAGCCCCCAGGCGAGCAGGGCCCGCCGCAGGACGCGGCCCGGCTCGGGTGACGTCACTCGCCGATGAGCAGGCTGCGCAACTGCGTCTCGTGCTCGGCGGAGGTGACGACGAGGAGCTTGTCGCCGGTCCGCAGCCGCGTATCCGAGCGGGGAGCCTGGGCCCGTTCGTCGCGGATCAAGATGGCGATGTTGCTGCCCTCGGGAAGCGCCAGCTCTCGCATCTCCCTGCCGATGGCCGGCGAGTCGGCGTCGAGCTGCGCCTCGACGATCTGCACCTCGCCGCCCTCGAGCTCGGTCAGGTGGAGCAGGTCGTGCACCGGGATCTCGTGCTCGATCACGCCGAGGATCGAACGGGTGGGGCTCACCACCTCGTCGATCGCCAGCTGCCGGAACAGCTTCTCGTTCTTCGGGTCGTTGATGCGGGCGATGGAGCGCGGGACGTTGAAGCGCATCTTCGCGATCTGGCAGGCGGCGAGGTTCACCGCGTCGTCGCCGGTGACGGCGGCCATGACGTCGGCGCGGCCCATGCCTGCCTCGGCCTGGTAGCGGCCCTCGCAGCCGTCGTTCGCCACCACGATGCTCCCCAGCTCGTCCGCGATCTGGCGGGCGCGGGTGTGGTCCTCCTCGATGACCACCACCTCGTGGCCGGCGGCCAGGAGCTCCTTGGTCAGGTAGTAGCCGACGTTGCCCCCGCCGACGACGACGACGTACACGCTAGAAACCTCCCTCGCCCGGCTGCACGACCGTGGGCTCCTCGGCGGTGTCCTCCTCGGCCTCGATGGCGGCCCGCGCCTCGGTGTCCGCCAGCGAGCCGGGAACCGGCGCGCCCCGGATCGGCTCCGCGGTCGGCGGCAGGACGAACCCGTCGGTCGCCTCGGCGCCGTTCAGGGTGGCGGTGACCAGGGCGTCGCCCAGGATGATGGTGCGGCAGATGGTCTCCAGGCCGAGCGCGCGATAGGCGTCGGCGCGCACCGGGTCGTTGATCTTGGCGATCACGCGCGGGACGCCGAAGGTGTGCTTGCCCAGCTGTGCGCCGAGCGCGTTCCGGTTGTCGCCCTCGGTGAGGGTCATGAGCACGTCGGCCTGCTCTGCGCCGGCGCTGCGCATGACGTCCTCATCGGTCCCGTTGCCGCGGACGGTCTCGCCCCCGAAGTTCGACGGCAGGCGGCTGAAGGCGCGCGCGTTGATGTCGATGACGGTGACGTGCTCTCCGCGCTGGTCGAGCTCGGCGGCGACCCGCGCTCCCACCCGGCCGCAGCCGACAACGATGACCCTCATGGCGTGTGTGCCAACTCCTTCGTCTCGGCCCGCAGGCACCACACCGGCGCGGTCGAGTTGCGCATGACGTAGGGGACTGTGCGTCCCGCGTCCCATTGTCCCCCGAACCGCTTCTTGTAGCGCAGTCCCATGACGATCAGGTCGGCCGCCAGCTCGTTCGCGTCGTCCACGATGGCGGGGCCGGCGGCGCGGGCCTGGACCGTGCTGGTGCGGGTTCGCACGCCCATCTCCCCCAGCAGCGCCTCGGCGCCGGAGAGGATCTCGTCGGCATGGGCCACCGCCGACTCGTCCTCGGCGTCGAGGTTGCGCTCGAACGGGACCTCGATGACGCGCAGGAGCGAGATCTCGGCGTCGCTGCGGGAGGCGAGGAGCATGCCGGCGACCTTCAAGGCCGGGCGGTCAACGCTGTCATCGCCCGAGAGCGGCACCAGGACTCGGCCGAAGTCGAACGGAGTGGGGCGCTTCTCGGAGCGCCGGAACAGATCCATGCGTTGGCTATCCTACGGCGCCGCCGCCAGTGGCGCTCCGCCGCACGGTCGGGCCGGGCACGGGGGCGGGCTCAGAAGCCGTAGCTCAACCGCTCCACGAGACGCGGTGGCAGCCCGGCGTCGCGCATCAGCCGCTGGGTGCGCTCGATGTCGTAGCGCACGCGGCGAAACTCGATCCTGTCCTCGGTGGTGTTGCCGGTGACGTGGAGGATGGCGTAGGCCGCGTCACGCAGGCCGTCGCGCGGCTGGCCGACGCTGCCCGGGTTCACCAGCGAGCGGTCACCGCCCAGCTCCACGGTCGTGCCGGGCAGGCCGCGCGTCCCCTCCACCGTCCCGTCGATCAGCCGGTAGGCGATCGGGACGTGGGTGTGGCCGAACAGACACAGGCGGGTGTCGAAGGCGGCGAGGTTGGCGGCGGCGATGGTCGGGGTGGTGATGTACTCCCAGATCGGATCGCGGGGCGAGCCGTGAACCCCGGTGAGCGCCTGGTCGCAGCGCACCTCCGGCAGCGACCCCAGGTACGAGCGCGCGTTGGCGTCGACCACGGTGGCGGTCCACTCGATCGCCGTGCGCGCGTCGGGATTGAAGGCGCTGGCGTCCACCGTCCCGATGGCCGCGCCGTCGTGATTGCCGAGCAGGCTTCGCGCGCCCATGGCCTGCAGCGTGGCGATCACCTCGTTCGGCTGGGGGCCGTAGCCCACGATGTCTCCGAGTACCCAGACCTGGTCCACGTCGGGGAGATCGTCAGCCACCGCCTCGAGCGCGGGCAGGTTGGAATGGATGTCCGACAGGAGGGCGATGCGCATGCGAGCGACGAGTATACCGATGCGCCAGCCGGCTCCTGCCGGACCCCGGGATCAGCGGCCGCGATGCCGGTAGCGATGCACCGACAACGGGAGGAACACGCCGGTGAGGATCAGCGGCCACGCCACCGCCATCACGTCCGCGTTCTGCGCGATCCAGCTCGCTCCACCGACGCCCGGGTTGCCGAACAGGTCGCGCGTGGCGTAGATCGTGGCGGTCAGCGGATTCCACTCGGCGACGAAGCCGAGCCACGCCGGCATGGTCTCCGGCGGGGCGAAGGCCGCCGTGACCATGGTCAGCGGAAACAACAGCGTCCACACCGCGTTCACCGCCGACGGTCCCGGCACGACCAGGCCGAGAAAGATCCCGAGCCAGAGCATCGCGAATCGCAGGAGGAGCAGGAGCCCGATCCCCGCCGCCACCTCCCCTGCGTTCCCGTGCCAGCGCCAGCCGAGGACGACCCCGGCCCCGATCATCGCGGCCAGCCCGACGATCGAGTACAGCATGTCGGTGACGGTCCGGCCCAGGACGACCGACGCGGCCGACATCGGCATCGAGCGGAAGCGGTCGGTGATCCCGCGCTCGGCGTCGATCGCCATGGCCGACATCGTCTCGCCGATGCCGAAGGCCATGGTCATGACGAACATCCCGGGCAGCAGGAACTCCAGGTAGCTGCCCTCACCGGGCACCTGCATCGCCCCGCCGAAGAGGAGCGCGTAGAGCGCCACGAGCATCACCATAAACCCGAGGCCCGCGACGATGGCCAGGGGTTGTCTGACCCAGTGATGAAGCCCGCGGAGGGTGAGGGTCCAGGTGTCGGCGAGGATCCAGTACGCTCGGCCGGCGAGCGTGACGGGCGTCGAGGGAGTGGTCGTGGTCATGCGGCTGCCTCCTGGGCGGCATCGCGGGTGGAGCCGGCGGCGGGCGCGGTCGCCGCATGGCCGGTGAGCTGCAGAAAGACCTCGTCCAGCGTGGGGCGCCGAATGCCGAGATCCTCGACGCCAATCCCTCCGTCGCCGAGCGCCGTGACGAGCTCCGCGATCGCCGCCATGCGGT
>DATAKU010000108.1:0-14022 GCA_036261425.1 Candidatus Limnocylindria bacterium
GAAGGCGTAGCCGGCGGCCCAACTGACCGATGCGAGCTTGGCCTGCCCCGCGATCGAGGGGTGGAAGTAGTCGCCGGACACGTCACCCGTGGTGAACTTCGTATTGAAGACCGCGTTGCCGTCGAAATGACAGCGTGCGGCGTACTGTGCGCAGATCTCGGCGAGCTGCACGTTGTAGTCGATGTTGCGCTGTCGAACCGCGGCCCGGCGCTCCACATCCGCCTGCTGAGTCGAGGTGGGATTCTGGAGGAGCGACTGGCAGATGTCGGCCGTCGACCAGATGAACCGGGCCCACCAGTTGTTCCGGAACAGCTGCCACAGCTGATGCACGTCCGGGATGCTGACGACGTAGACGAAGGTCTCGGGGGAGCCGGCGGCGAGCGTGCCCATCGCCGCCGCGAAGCGTGAGCGGAAGTCCTGGACCGACGTCATCTCCGCCACCGTATCCGTGCACAGGTCGTTCCCACCGATGAGCACGGTAAGGTAGTCGGGCTGGACCTCGACGGCATTCAGCATCTGGCCGTTGAGGTCGCCCACCTTGGCGCCGCTCACCGACAGGTTGTGAACGTTGCCGCCGACCGGGGCGCCGGCCGCCAGGAGCCGCAGGTAGTGGCTGTTCACGGTCGAACTGCTCCCGGTCGACCATGAGTTCTGAGGGTAGTCGGCACCCAACGTGCCGCCAGAGCTGGCGGCCCGGGTGATCGAGTCGCCGACGGCCGCCATCGAGGCGGGCAAGGGCGCGCTGTCGACCGCAAGAGTGGGTGCCGGAGCCAGGATGCTCACGGACAGCAGGAATGAGAGCGTGAAGGTGACGCTCCGCCGGGTCATCTCGCATCCTCCCCAACTCGACCGCTCGGGACGGCGGCACGCCCAATCTACACCCGCTCTCAATGGGTCCAGCTCCCGCCGGTGCCCGAGGTGACGGCTGCCATGTCGCCGATTCCCCGCACCTGCTATCGCCGGCTGGACTGCGTCGCGCCCTGCTCGCGGGCCACCATGACGACGTTCACGGACCGGCTCGGCGGCCCCTCGCGTTCATCGGCGAAGGAGATCCAAGATGACTCATGCACAGCCGGCCGACGTCCGAACCGGGATGGCGAGCCCGGCCATCGCGGCCGTCCTGGTGGCGATCATCGCCGTCGTCGCGGCGCTGGCCCTCACCCAGCCGCTGCCCGCGTTCCGAATCGACCTGGGAGCCGCCGAGGCGGAGCGGAACGACGCCGCGCTGATCGAGGCGGGGCGAACCTGGGAAGCCGAGTACAAGCAGCGAATGGCCGGCGGCGGCGTCTCGGACAGCGTCCTCGACAGCGCGCGCGCCTGGGAGGAGCGCTACCACCAGCTGACACCGGCCGCGACCACGGATATCAGCGGCGAGCTCCACAGCGAGTACCTGATCGAGCTCTTCGCCCGTGACGGCGGTGGACCGCTGACACCCGCCGCGACCACGGATATCAGCGGCGAGCTCCACAGCGAGTACCTCATCGACCTGTTCGCGGGTGACGAGGAGCCGACTCGCTTCGGCCCGCCCGGTCGCTGACTCCCCGCCCAGGCGTGCGGGTCGCCGGTTCGCCGGCGACCCGCCTGGCTGCGCTCAGTCCTCGCGGGTGCCCGACTGCTCGCGGATCGCCCCGACCACGCCGGCATCGGCCAGCGTCGTCACGTCGCCGAGATCCCGCCGCTCGGCGATGTCCCGCAGCAGGCGCCGCATGATCTTGCCGGACCGCGTCTTCGGCAGGTCGGGCGTGAAGAGGATCTGCTTCGGCCTCGCGAACTTGCCGATCATCTCGGCGACGTGCTCGCGCAGGTCAACCGCCAGCTGCTCCGAAGGCTCGTGGCCGGCTCGCAGGATGACGTAGGCGAAGATCGCCTGGCCAGTGATCGGGTCCGTGCGGCCCACCACGGCCGCCTCCGCCACCGCGGCATGGGAGACGAGCGCCGACTCGACCTCGGTGGTCGAGATGCGGTGCCCGGAGACGTTCATCACGTCGTCGACGCGGCCGAGCAGCCAGTAGTAGCCCTCCTCGTCCCGCTTGCAGCCGTCGCCGGGGAAGTAGCGACCCGGATAGCGGCTCCAGTACGTCGCCTCGTAGCGCTCCGGGTCGCCGTAGATGCCGCGCAGCATGGCTGGCCACGGCCGATCCAGCACGAGGTAGCCGCCGCCACCCAGCGGCACCGAGGCGCCGTTCTCGTCGACGACGTCAGCTGAGACGCCGGGGAACGGGAAGGTGGCGCTCCCCGGCTTCAGGGTCGTGATGCCCGGCAGCGGGGTGATCATGATCATCCCGGTCTCCGTCTGCCACCAGGTGTCGACCACCGGGCAGCGCTCCCCGCCGATGTACTTCCAGTACCAGGCCCACGCCTCCGGATTGATCGGCTCACCGACGCTGCCCAGCAGGCGCAGTGACGACAGGTCGTCATCGGCGAATTGCTCGTGGCCGTACTTCATGAGCGCGCGGATGGCGGTCGGGGCGGTGTAGAGGATGGAAGCGCGGTACTTCGCCGCGATCTGTGCCCATCGGTCCTTGTCGGGGAAGTCGATGGCGCCCTCGTAGATGATCCCGGTCGTCGCGTTCGCCAGCGGCCCGTAGACGATGTAGCTGTGCCCGGTGACCCAGCCGATGTCGGCCATGCACCAGTAGACATCGGTCTCCGGATGCAGGTCGAAGATGTACCGATGCGTCGCGGCCACCCCGGCGAGGTACCCGCCGGTGGTGTGCATGATCCCCTTTGGCTTCGCCGTGGTGCCGGAGGTGTAGAGCAGGTAGAGCAGGTCCTCGGAATCCATCGGCTCCGGGGCGGCGGTCGTCGGCTGGTCGGCGATGAGCTCGTGGTACCAGTGGTCGCGGTCGGGATACCAGTGCACGTCCTCGCCGGTGCGCTTCACGACGACACAGTGCCTCACCGATGAGGTGCGGCCGATCGCCTCGTCCGCGTTGCGCTTCAGCGGCACCACCGCGCCTTTGCGAAAGCCGCCGTCAGCGGTGATGACGACCGAGCACGCGGCGTCTTCGATGCGCCCGGCCAGCGCATCGGCGCTGAAGCCGCCGAAGACGACCGAGTGGGCGGCACCGATCCGGGTGCAGGCCAGCATGGCGACCGGCAGCTCGGGGATCATCGGCATGTAGATGGCGACCTTGTCGCCCTTCTTCACGCCCAGCGCGCGCAGGGCATTCGTGAAGCGGCAGACCTCGTCGAGCAGCTCGGCGTAGGTGATCGTGCGCGTGTCGCCCGGCTCGCCCTCCCAGAAGTAGGCGACCCGATCACCCAGGCCCGCGGCGACGTGACGGTCGAGGCAGTTGACGCTGACGTTGAGCTTCCCGCCCAGGTACCACTTCGCATAGGGCGGGTTCCACTCGTACAGCTCGCTCCACGGCTCCATCCAGTCGAGCCGGTTGCCCTCCTCGGTCCAGAAGGCGCGGAAGCCCTCCTCGGAGGCGGTGCGCTCGTAGATGCCGGGGTCGTTGGTCAGGGCGTTGTCGACGAAGTCCTGCGTCGGCGGGAAGGTGCGGTCCTCCCGCAGGAGGTTCTCGATCGTCGCGGCGTCGGTGCGATCTTCGGTCGTCATTCGGCGATTCTAGCGGGGGCCTTGCGGCCATCCGGGCCGCGTGCCTGCCGTATAGCGGGTATATACGCTCCCTCCCACGCACGCGCACTGCCTCCTGTCAGCCCGTATTCCAGTTCTGATCTATCCCCTGAGGGCCACGCGCGCCGGCCACGGATGGTCCCACGCGCCCTCGGGCGGACCAACCTCCGCTAGCATCACGGCCGATGCCTCCCCTGCTCGCCGCCGTGGCCGTGGCCTTCGGCGCCCTGTTCATCGCCGAGTTCGGCGACAAGAGCCAGCTCCTCGTCCTCGCCTTCGCCGCGCGACACGCCTGGGCACCGGTGGTGGTCGGAATCCTCATCGCCGCCTTCGCGGTGCAGGGCCTGTCGGTCGCCGTCGGCGCGGCACTCGGTGCGGCGCTTCCGGAGACGCTGATCTCGGTCGTCGCGGGCCTGGCGTTCCTGGGCGTGGCCGCCTGGACCCTCGTCGATAGCGACGACGATGATGCAACGACAGAGGCCGATGTCGCTGCGCCGCCCGCTTCGCGCACCTGGCTCGCGGTGGTCGCCGTGGTGGCGGGCACCTTCATCGTCAGCGAGCTCGGCGACAAGACGATGCTGGCGACGTTCGCTCTCGCCGCGCGCCAGGACCCGGTCGGCACGTGGATCGGCGGCGGGGCCGGCATGGTGGCGGCGAACCTGGTGGCGGTGGTCGTCGGCAATCGGCTCGGGGCTCGCCTCGAGCCGCGGCTCATTCGCTTCGGCTCGGCGGCGCTGTTCGCGATCGCCGGGATCGTCGTCCTGGCGGGCGCCCTTCTCGGAGGTTAGCCCGCGGCAGCGGCTCGGCGGTCGATGAGCCGCGGGACACCGTCGACGGTCGATCAGGCCAGGAAACGGGGCTCGCGCTCGCGGCCGGGGCGCAGCTCCTCGAGGGTGGCGAGAAAGTCGGCGACGACCGCCGACGGCTCGCCGGTGTCGCGGCGGCGTGCCATGACGATCTGCCGGCGCACCGGCGCCATGTCCGCGACCGTGACCGGGAAGAGGCGCGCCGTCCCGATCTCGGCCTGCACGCTCGTTCGGGGCAGCAGCGCGATCCCCAGCCGCTGCTCGACCATGCGCTTGGCGGCGTCGATGTTGTCGACCTCGAGGTATCCCCGCGGCGCGATTCCCGCCTGCCGGAAGATCGCGCTGGTCAGCTCGTGGTAGGAGCTGGTGCGGTCGAACAGGATGAGGTACTCGGTCGCCATCTGATCCATCCGGATCTGGGCGCTCGAGGCGAAGGCATGGCCCCGCGGCACGACGAGGACCAGCTCGTCCTCGTACAGCGGCACGGTGGCGACCTCCGGATGCTGGATCGGTCGCATGAGCCCGATCTCCACCTCCTCGCGCAGCACCATCTCGAGCACCTCCTCCGAGTGGCCGCTACGCACCGAGAGCTGGACTCCGGGGTGCGAGGCCTGGAACCGATGGAGCACGCTGGGCAGGACGTACGTGCTCACCGCCGGCGCGGCACCGATGGTCAACCGGCCCCCCACCCCGCTCACCACGTCGGCCACGGCTCGCCGGCCACCGGCCACCGCGGCCAGAGCGCGCTCGGCGAACGGCAGCAGCGCGCGGCCCTCGTCGGTCAGCCGCGTCCCGCTCCGTGATCGCGCGAGGAGCGTGCCACCGGCCGCCCGCTCGAGGCCCTGGAGGCGTGCCGTGACGGCGGGCTGGCTGATGACCAGCTCCTCGGCCGCGGCGCTGATGGACCCGGTGCGCGCGACCGCGGCGAAGGCCTCGAGGTGGGAGATCTGGAGCTCATCGGTCATCGGTCCTTGGCACGATATCAGGGATACTGATGAATGTCATGGAAAGAATCGTCTTTACGGATGGATCGGCATCGGTCAGGGTGGGGGGCATGATGATCACCGACACCACCCTTTCCGCTCGACGGACGCATGCCGCGCCCGAGGCGGCCTGGATCCAGTGGCGCACCGACCTGCCTGAGGAGCCGGAGCGTCTCACCGTGGCGGAGCTGGCCGAGTGCCACTGCCCGGACCTGTGCGACCGCGACCACGCGAACGAGTAGCCAGCAGATGGTCCTCACCGCCCCGCGGCCCTCGACGCCGCCGCCTCCCGCCTCCGACGTGGAGCGGCTCGCCGACTGGATGAGCGGCCCTCGCTTCGACGGCCTCACCCGCCTGTACGGCCCGCGACAGGTCTCTGAGCAGCGCGGCACGATCCAGGTCGACTATCCGGTGGCGCGCGTCGCCGCCGAGCGGCTCCACGCCCGTCTGCGCGAGCTCTTCGCGGAGCGACAGGCCATCACCACCTTCGGGCCGTACTCGCCCGGGCAGGCGGTGGCCATGAAGCGCGCCGGAATCGAGGCGATCTACATCGGCGGCTGGGCGACGTCGGCAAAGGGCTCGGCGCACGAGGACCCGGGG
Source organism: Candidatus Limnocylindria bacterium (assembly GCA_036261425.1). Taxonomy (GTDB): domain Bacteria; phylum Chloroflexota; class Limnocylindria; order QHBO01; family QHBO01; genus JACDBZ01. Next base: position 5,973 of record DATAKU010000108.1, read on the forward strand.
CCGGACCTGGCCAGCTACCCGTTGAGCCAGGTGCCCGAGGAGGCGGCCGGCGTCGTCCGCGCGCTCCTGACCGCCGACCGCAACCAGGCCTTCGCCCGCTCGCGCATGACCGATGCCGAGCGCGAGGCGACGCCCGCGGCCGACTTCACCCCGCTCATCATCGCCGACGCCGATACCGGCCACGGCGGGGACGCCCACGTCCGCAACCTCGTTCGCCGATTCGTCGAGGCTGGCGTGCCCGGCTACCACATCGAGGACCAGAAGCCGGGAGCCAAGAAGTGCGGCCACCAGGGCGGCAAGGTTCTGGTGCCGAGCGACGAGCAGATCAAGCGCCTGAACGCGGCCCGCTTCCAGCTTGACGTCATGGGCGTGCCGGGCCTGGTGGTGGCCCGCACCGATGCCGAGGCCGCGAACCTCATCGACAGCGCCGGCGACGAGCGCGACCAGCCGTTCGTCCTGGGCGTGACGAACCCCGACCTGCCGCCCTACAAGGTCGGCTTCCTCGCCGTCATGCGGCGCCTCCATCGCGCTGGCGTGGGGGAGCTCAACGGCCACCTGCTGTACGCCGTGCCGGAGCATGCGTACGAGGCGGCCGACGCGTGGCTGGAGCGATCGGGCCTGGTGCCGGCCATCGAGGCGGCCGCGGCCGCCCACGCGGGGGACGCGGAGGCGACGCTCGACGCGGCCCTCGACCCGTTCTTCGGTGCCTGGGAGTCGCAGGCCGGCCTGGCCACCTACGCCGAAGCGGTCGCCGACGCCATGAAGGCCCGCGCCGAGGAGGGCGTGGAACTCGAGATGACCGTCGACGAGTGGCGCGGGTTCGCCGCCACGGCCCCGTGGTCGACGATCCGTGGCGCCGCGCGCCGCATGGGCCTGCGCGTGACCTGGGACCCGGAGCCGGCTCGGACGCCGGAGGGCTATTACCAGGTGCGGGGCTCGATCGGCTACGCCATCGCCAAGTCGCTGGCCGCCGCGCCCTTCGCCGACCTGCTGTGGATGGAGACCAAGACGGCGGACCTCGACGACGCGCGCGCGTTCGCCGAGGCCATCCATGCGGTCCACCCCGACAAGATGCTCGCCTACAACCTGTCGCCGTCGTTCAACTGGGACACGACCGGCATGAGCGACGAACAGATGCGCGCGTTCCCCACCGAGCTCGGGAAGCTGGGCTACGTCTTCAACTTCATCACCTACGGCGGCCACCAGATCGACGGGCTGGCGGCCGAGGAGTTCACCACCGCGCTGCGCGACGACGGGATGCTGGCGCTCGCCCGCCTGCAGCGGAAGCTCCGCCTGCTGGAGTCGCCGTACCGCACGCCGCAGACGCTCGTGGGTGGGCCTCGGGGCGACGCGGCCCTGGCCGCAGCCTCGGGGCTCACCGCCACCACCAAGGCGATGGGCGCCGGATCGACCCAGGTCCAGCACCTGGTCCAGACCGAGGTGCCGCCCACGGTGCTCGCCGACTGGCTGGCGCGCTGGGCCGACGCCCGCGGCACCGACGGGGAGCTGCGGGTCGTGCTGCGGCCGCACAGCGCCGGCTCGGAGGTGCTCGAGCTCAGCGTGCGCGACGGCGACGACGAGCGGCTCGCCAACGTCGTGTTCGCCACCATCGAGGACCGGCGCGGCCGGACGATCCTGTCGGTCCGCGACCAGAACACCTACGACGCCGCCCTCCGGCGGAAGCGGCTCATGACGCTGCTGCACCTGTTCCTGATCCACCGATACCGAGCGACCGCGGTCCACTACGTGACGCCGACGCCGGACAACCGCATCCAATGCGACCGGATGCGCGAGATCGGCATCTTCAGCTCGGTGGCGGACGAGGTGGGCGACATCATCGTGGCCGACGTGGCCACGGACCGCATCGGCCGGCTGGTCGCAGCCGACAGCACGGAGCTGGATCAGCTCATCGCGGGGGGCTGAGCCGAGCGGGTCCGGCACTTGCTGAGGGTGACGCCATGCGCTCACCGACCGGACCCCTCCTCATCCTGATCGGCCTGGCGACCACCGTGGTGCTGGCCCTCCTGCTGTTCCAGACCCTCGGGCTGCGCGAGGACCTCGACCGGGCACGCCGGGACGTCGCCACGCTGCGCGCATCGGTCGAGGCCGGACCGGATGCGGTGACGGTCAGCGAGCTGGAGGAGCGACTCGAGGCGCTCGAGGCCGACCTGCGCGTCGAGATCGCCGGCACCCGGCCAACCCCCGGCACCGGCGGCGGCGACGGTGATGCGGGCGCGACCGACGACGGCGCGCTGGCCGAGCGCATCGACGAGGTGCTGGAGCGGATCACCGCCCTCGACGAGCGCGTCGACGAGATCTGTGAGGGCGTTCCGGTCTGCTGAGACCCGTCATGCGGCGGCGGCCCGCCGCTCGCGCACGGCGACCAGCAGCGCGGCCGCGGCCAGGTAGCTGGCGGCCATGACCCCGAACGCGATGGGATAGCCGGCGGCGTTGGCCACGAACCCGATCACGAAGGCCCAGAAGGCGCCGATACCGAAGGCGAAGGTGAAGTACACCGCGAAGGCGACGTCGCGCAGCGGGCCGGCCGCACGATCGGCCAGGTAGGCCTGCAGCACCGGGGACTCGCTGAAGACCGCCGTGCCGAAGGGCAGGAGCAGCGGCACCAGCAGGAACAGGTTGGCCCCGACCGCCACGAAGGCCAGGATCCCGGTCGCCGACAGGACGTAGTAGGTCACCAGCACGCGCCGACGGCCGAATCGGTCCGAGAGGACGCCGGCCAGCAGAGGACCGGCCACCGCGCCGACCAGCAGGAGGGCGTAGAGGAGCCCGACGGTGGAGTCGTCGAGGCCGAGTGGCCCGGCCAGGTAGAGCACCATGAACGGCGCCACGATGTCCAACCCGCGTCCGCCGGCCGCCACCAGCGAGGCCGCCAGGATGAGCCGCAGGTCGCGACGGCCCATGACCTCGCGCAGGTGCGCGCGCACCGAGCCGGAGGCGCGTGCCCGCTGCCGGTAGTCGGGGTGCTCCTCTCGCACGAAGAGCGCGATCAGGACGCCCATGACCAGCGCCGGCACCCCGAACAGGGCCAGGGTCGCCTGCCAGCCCAGCGCCAGGAGCATGGCGCCGCCGACGAAGGGCACCAGGATGGTGCCGACGTTGCCGCCGGCGATGTGCGAGCTGATCGCGAAGCCGCGTCGCTCCGGCGGATACAGGTCGGAGAGCAGGGCGTTGCCGACCGGGTGCTGCGGGCTGGAGCCGATGCGCGCCAGGCTGATGGCCCCGAGGAGGTGGCCCATCGACTGGGCAAGGCCCCCGATCAGGAGCCCTGTCCCGAACACCAGCTGGCCGACCGCCAGCAGCAGCGGACGGGCCACGTAGCGGGTCAGGAAGCCGTGGGCCAGCTGCATCGTGCCGCCGATGGCGGTGGTGATGGCGATGAACGTGCCGATGTCGCGCTCGTTGAGGGCGAACTCGACGACCACGATCGGGTAGACCAGCGGCAGCAGCGCCGATTGAGCGTGGATGACCGCGTGGGCGGTGGAGACGAGCGCCAGCGTCAGCCGGGGACGTGCGCGACTGGTACGATCGGCGAGGATGCCCACCTCACCCGCCCCCCAGCTCGCCGAGGCCCCGGCGAAGCGCCCCCGGGCTCCACGCGAGGAGCCCAGCCTCGAGGCGAGCCTCATCGCCACCGTGGCGCCGGTGATGCGCCACCTGCTGGCGCACGCGCGCCAACGCCGCACCTGGAGCGAGCTGACCTACCAGCAGTACAACGTGTTGCGCATGATCGACACCATGGGGCCGCAGCCCCAGGCCGAGGTGGCGCGCCGGCTGATGGTCACCGCCCCGGTCGTCACCCGCCTGGCCAATGCCCTGGCCGACGCCGGTCTCGTCGAGCGCGGCACCGATCCGGCGGATCGCCGGGCCGTGCTGCTGGCGCTCACGCCCACCGGCCGCCGTCGGGCGCGGGCCATGCGACGCGATCTGCTCGAGGCCGCCCGCGAGCTGCTGGAGCCGATCCCCGAGGAGCGCCGCGCGGCGGTGCGGAGCGCCCTCGAGGAGCTCCAGGTCCTGCTGCCCGCCCATTCAGCGCGCCGCTGAGGCGGGGCGCGGCTCCCCGGTCCCCCGGCTCTCGGCCGGCCGCGACGAGGTGTCCAGCCGCGTCACGCCGAGCGGTCCACGGGCCGCGGCGACGCGGAGGCCCCACGCCACCAGGCCGATGATGACGAGGCTCGCCAGCCCACCGACCATGAACGCCACCGAGGCACCCCAGGCCTCGGCCAGCGCCCCGGCGATGAGGCCGCCGATCGGCGCGGATCCGGCGAAGACGGTGACGTAGAAGCTCATCACCCGACCGCGCAGCGCATCGGTCACGTTCGCCTGCACCGTGGCGTTGATGGTGTTGATCATGAGCATCGAGAAGAAGCCGGCGGCGGCGATGATGGGCGCCACGATCCAGACGTTGCGCGTGACACCGATCCCCACGATGAGCGCGGCGAAGACGGTCCCGCCGCCGAGCATGAGGAGCAGGGCTCTCCGCTGCCGCATGAAGGCGAGCGCCAGCGAGCCGCTGAGCGAGCCCACGCCCATGGCCGCGAACAGGGCGCCGTACCCGTCGGCGCCCAGGCCCAGGACGCCCTGCGCGAAGAGCGGCAGCAGGATCTGGAAGTTCATGCCGAAGATGGCGACGCCGCCGAGCAGCACCAGCGACCAGCGCACCAGCGGCTCGCGGGTCGCGTAGCGGAACCCCTCGGACAGGCTATGCAGCACCGGCGGGTGGCGCTCCGGCCGCTCCTGCCTCCGGATGTCGGCCGGATTCATGAGGAAGAGCCCCAGGATCACGGCCGAGTAGGTGGCGGTGTTGATCGCCAGGTTGATCGCCACGCCGATGGTGTCGGATCCGGTGAGGCTGGCGCCGATGGCGATGATCACGCCGGCCAGCGCGGGACCGACCACGCGCGCGGAGTTGAAGGCCATCGAGTTGAGGGCGATGGCGTTGGGCAGCAGGTTCCGCGGCACCAGGTCGGCGGCCAGGGACTGGCGCACCGGCATGTCGACCGCGTTGACGAGTCCCAGCCACATGGCCATCACCATGACCATCCAGATCTCGACGACCCCGGTCACGGTCAGGGCGAACAGGATGGCGGCCTGCGCCGAGGCGGCGGCCTGGCTGGCCATCAGCAGCCTGCGCTTGTCGACGCGATCGGCCACCACGCCGCCGAACGGGGCCAGGAAGAGGGCCGGTCCGTACTGGAAGGCGGCCACCAGGCCCAGCTGCAGCGGCGACCCACCCAGCGCCAGGACCAGCCACGGCAGGCTGACCTGCTGCATCCAGGTGCCGACCAGGCTCACCACCTGGCCACTCCAGTAGAGGCGGTAGTTTCGGACGCCCAGCGAGGCGAAGCCGCGCTTCAGTCCGCCCAGCGCGGCACGCAGCGGCAGGCTGCGCGGTTGGTCGGGACGTCCGCCGGTGGTCGGTTCAGCCATGCTCCCCTCGTGCCGGGAGGTTGCCCATGCTAACGGCCGCCAGAGCGGGCGTCATGCCGCCTCGGCGGTTCCCTCGCCCTCCGGGGAGGCCTCCGCGTCGAGCGGTCGCGCGGCGCCGAGCCGCGGCATGCGGACGTTGCGCAACTGCCATGCCACCAGCACCAGCACCCCGCTGCCCAGTGCGGCGCCGATGCTGAACGCGGCCGGGGCGCCGAGCGCCTCGGCCATGGCGCCCGCCAGCAGCCCGCCGACCGGGGCGGTGCCGGCGAAGACGGTGGTGTACAGGGCCATCACCCGGCCGCGCAGCGCATCGGTGACGCTGTTCTGGATCGTCACGTTGATGGTGTTGACCATCAACATCGACGAGAGGCCGATGCCGATGACGAGCGGGAAGGCGAGGAGCGGCGTGGCCGTCACCCCCAGCAGGAAGGTGGTGACCAGGAAGACCGCTCCCCCGCCGATGATGAGGCGGATGATCGGCCGCTGGTTCGTGGCGAACGCCAGCCCCAGCGAGCCGGCCAGCGAGCCGACGCCCATGGTCGCGAACAGCGCGCCGTAGCCTCCCGAGTCCATGCCCAGCGTGTCGCGGGTGAAGATCGGCAGCAGGGTCTGGAAGTTCATGGCCAGCGCCGACAGCCCGCCGAGCAGCACGAGCGGCCACAGCACCGTCGGCGTGCGGCGCGCGTACGCGAAGCCCTCCGCCAGGCTGGCCCGGACCGATGGGAAGCGGGCCGGCAGCGGCGCGCGCAGCAAACGAGCCGGCTCGATGAGCAGGAGCCCGGTGATGACCGACAGGTAGCTGACCGCGTTGACACCGAAGTTCACCGATACGCCGAAGACGGCGATCGTCACGCCGGCCACCGCCGGCCCCACCACGCGCGACAGGTTGAAGGAGGCGGAGCTCAGCGCGATGGCGTTGACGAGATCCTCCCGCGGGACGAGCTCGGCCACGAAGGCCTGCCGGACCGGCATCTCCACCGCGTTCACGAAGCCGGCCAGCAGGGCCAGCAGGAAGACGTGCCAGATCTCGACCACCCCGGTGACCGAGAGCGCGAACAGGATGGCCGCCTGCAGCGCGGCGACGGCATTCGCGGCGATGAGCGTCTTGCGCTTGTCGACCCGGTCCGCCAGCACGCCGCCGAGGGGAGCCAGGAACATCGACGGGCCGAACATGAACGCCATCACCAGGCCGAGCTGGAAGGGCGAGCCGCCGAGCTGGAGCACCAGCCACGGCAGCGCGACCGATTGCATCCACGCTCCGAACAGGCTGCCGATCTGGCCGAACCAGTAGCGCCGATAGTTCGGATGGCGCATGGCCGTGAACCCACGCCCCAGGCCCCCGCCCGGAACAGGCGGCAGCGACGCCGCCCCGTCGGGGCGGCGTGCAATGCGCAGGGTCGAGGGAAGCGCGCGGCCGATGCGGCGCGGCAGCCGGGAGATCGTCACAATAGGTTAGCAATGTTAACAAATCTGGCGACGGTCGGCAAGGGAGGCCCATGACGGAAGTGGGGTGCTGCGAGGCCCGCCGATGCGGCATCATGGGCCCACGAAGCGTCACCGTCACCAGGCCCGAGCGATCCCGGTGCGCGCATCGAGAGGGGTGCGCGGGCCACTGCGGCTGCGTGCGCCCTTCGACGGACTGTCGCCGGTGGCAGCGGCCATCCTCTCGCTCCTGGTCTTCCTCTCCCCCGACCTGACACTCGCGCCGACGGTCGCCTCCGAGCCGCTCGCCGCTCCGCGCCCCATCGACCGGGTTGCCGACGATCTGGTCATCCCCCGGCGCCCTGCTCCGGCCGCGGCCGACCGGCGCACTGCCGGCGGCGCGCTCCTGCCCCTGCTGCCGGCGCCGGATCCATCCGCCGAGTACCAGGCTGCGCTCGAGGCGGCTCGGTTCGCCGGAGGAGCGCGCGGGGTCGCCTTCGCCGCGGTGCGCGACGGTGAGCTGCTGTGGGCCGGGAGCAGCGGCATGGTGCGCGACGGCACCGACCCGATCACACCGGACACGCCGCTCGTCATCGGCAGCGTGACGAAGACCTTCGTCTCCGCCACGGTCCTGCAGCTGGTCGAGGAGGGCGCCCTGTCCCTCGACGATGCGGTGCGAAACCACCTGCCGGAGCTGGCGTGGCTGAGCCCCGAGATCACCATCCGCCAGCTGCTCGACCACACCAGCGGACTGGCCGACGTGTTCAACGACACGACCCGTCGAGGGATCGAGGAGGAACCGAGCCGGCCGTGGAGCGCGACCGAGATCTTCGCCAGCCTCCACGAGCCCTGGTACGCGCCCGGGGAGGGCTGGGCCTACGCCAACACGAACTACTTCCTGCTCGGCCTCGTCGTGGAGCGCCTGACCGGCCAGGCGCTGGCGTCGGAGCTGGAGCGCCGTTTCATCGGTCCGCTGGGCCTGGGCACGACGCGCATGCTCGGTACCGGCAGCGACGAGGTGCTGGAGCCGGCGTGGACGACGATCTTCTGGGCCTCCGGGGCCATGGTCTCGTCAGCCGCCGACCTGGCGCGCTGGGGGGACGCGCTCTACACCGATGACGTCCTGTCGGCAACGACGCGCGCCGAGATGCTGGCGGTGAACCACGAGGACTACGGGCTC
>DATAKU010000106.1:0-3574 GCA_036261425.1 Candidatus Limnocylindria bacterium
CGGGGAGCCAGCGCTGGGCCATGGTGCCGACCGCCGGCAGCACCGCGATGACGGTGGCCACCGCTGGGTGCGCCTCCAGCGACAGGAGGAGCGGCACGACGATCGCTGGCCCCGACAGCGCGCCGATGAAGCCCTGCGCCCCGGCGAGCGCGTGGAAGGGCCGGTACTGGCGCCCGGCGAAGGCGCGCCAGCCGTGGCTCGACGCCGCGAGGCGCTGCGCGCGGAGCGAGCGCACGCGCGGACGGCGCGGGCGAGGAAGGCGGGATGTCGGGAAGGGACGCAGGCGCACGAGGATCGAGGGTTCTCCGGGAGCGCGCGTACTCTCGGGGACCCGTTCCCCGAGCATCGGCGCAGGGCGTCCCGGCCATGCCACCGACCCCGATAGCCTAGCCCATGGTTGGGGGCTCCGTCAGCCGCCGATCGTCCTGGTCGTCACCGGCGCGCATCGCGACACGAGAGTTGTCACGAACCACGCTCAGGATCGCGGCATGGATGTACTGCTCGACTGCGCGTGGTGCGGCGACGAGGTCGTCTTCACGGTCGACGAGGCCGATGATGAGCTCGTCTGCACCGCCTGCAACACTCGCATGGCGTTCGCGCCGGATCCGGCCATCACCTTCGCGCTGCTCTACGAGCCGGCGCAGCCCGTGGCGGTCGCCGCCTGACCGACCGATGGGGGGAGCCGGCGGGCGGGGGTGGGGTGCCCGCCGGCGGTCGGTCTACCGCTCGGTGATCTCGATCGTCTCGATCCGGTCGCCGGGCTGGCGGTCGCGCTGCGGATCCCGCTCCCGGATGGAGCGCACCACGTCCATGCCCTCGGTGACCTTGCCGAACACGCTGTGGCGGTCGTCGAGGTGCGGGGTTGGGCCGAAGGTGATGAAGAACTGGCTGCCGTTCGTGCCGGCCCCGGCGTTCGCCATCGACAGGACTCCGGCGGAGTCGTGACGAAGCGACGGGTGGAACTCGTCGCCGAACTGGTAGCCCGGGCCGCCGGTGCCCGTGCCGGTCGGATCGCCGCCCTGGGCCATGAAGCCGGGGATCACGCGGTGGAAGGTGGTGCCGTCGTAGAAGCCGGAGCGGGCGAGGTTCACGAAGTTCTCGACGGTGAGCGGCGCCCGGTCGGCGTACAGCTCGACGACGAACTCGCCGCGCTCCGTCTTGAAGCGCGCTGCGTAGGACTTGCTGGTGTCGAGCGCCCCGGAGGGCGGCATCGGTCGGTCGGCCATCGGTTCTCCTTGGGGAAGGTGCGCCCCGATGCTACCGGAGATGCCCGGCACTGGTAGCCTCGGGGCCATGAGACGCACGCTGTTCGCGGGGGCCACCGTGGTGGACGGGACGGGCGCCGATCCCGCCGAAGCCGACATCGTTGTCGAGGACGGCCGCATCGCCGAGATCGGCCGTGGCCTGGACGGCGACGAGCGGGTCGACCTGTCGGGCAAGGCCGTCCTGCCGGGGCTGTTCGACTGCCACACCCACGTCTTCGTCTCGACCATCGACGAGATGGTCAACGTCCAGACCCCCTTCAGCTATCGCTTCTTCCAGGCGGCGCAGAACCTGCTCGCCACGCTGCGCATCGGCATCACCACCGTCCGCGACGCCGGCGGCGCGGACCTCGGCATCAAGCAGGCGGTGGACGACGGCCTCATCCCCGGGCCGCGGATGCAGATCAGCCTCAGCATGATCAGCCAGACCGGTGGCCACGGTGACTCGTGGACCGCGTCGGGCGGACGGCTCGACTTCTTCCCCCGTCATCCGGGCGTGCCGGAGACGATCGTCGACGGACCCGACGAGATGCGCCGCAAGGTCCGCGAGCTCATCCGCATGGGCGCCGACGTCATCAAGGTCGCCGTCTCCGGCGGCGTCCTTTCGCCGCGCGACAAGCCGACGCACGCCCACTTCCGGCTCGAGGAGCTCCAGGTGCTGGTCGAGGAGGCGAGCGCTGCGGGCATCTGGGTCATGGCCCACGCGCAGGCCACACCGGGCATCAAGAACGCGATCAAGGCGGGGATCCGCTCCATCGACCACGGCATCTACCTCGACGACGAGGCGATCGAGATGATGCTGGCCCGCGGGACCTGGCTGGTCCCGACCCTCATCGCCCCGCGCGGCGTGCTCGACGCGGCGGACGCCGGTGCGGCCATCCCGGAACAGTCGGTGGCCAAGGCGCGGGACGTGGTGGACATCCATCGCGCCGCGTTCGCCAAGGCCGTGGAGGCCGGTGTCAAGGTCGCCATGGGCACCGATTCGGGCGTGACGCCGCACGGGCAGAACCTCCGCGAGCTGGAGCTGATGGTCGAGGGAGGCATGACGCCGATGCAGGCGATCGTGGCCACCACCCGCTCCGCCGCCGAGCTCATGGGGCTGGAGGCCGAGCTCGGGACGCTGGAGCCCGGCAAGCGCGCGGACCTCGTCGTGCTCGGCGGTGACCCGCTCGACGTCACGGATCTCGCGGCGCGAGTCGAGGCCGTGTACAAGGACGGAGTTCGCGCCGTTTGAGCCGGCCGCGGCGTCGTCGCCGATAGATCGGTGTGAACCCGCGCGAGCTGAGCATCACGCTGGACGTGACCGATAGCTCGGTCATCGGCCCGCACGAGACCCGCGCCGATGCCACCGGCGTGACGGGACCGCCGCGACAGATCGGCGCGGCTCCGCGTCAGCGGAGCGCGGCGCCGGCCACGGGCGATGGATCGGCGGGGAACAGCCTCAGTCCTCGATGTCGATCACGAGGCGCGGGGCACCGTCTTCCGTCAGCTGGATGATGCGGACGCAGACCTCCTCGACCTCGTCCTCGTCCAGGCCGAAGTACCAGGTGCTCTGCGCCTCGAAATCGCCGCCCTCGACAAGGTGGACCAGGGTGTCGAGATCCGGCCGGAACTCCGTCGGACCGTCGTAGCTGCTCGTCCCGTCGTCGGTCTGCTTCGTTCCGCCGCGCATGGTCAGGCGCAGAAACGCCTCCCCGTCGACCTCGATCGGCAGGCCGGACGCGTCCTGGCTGAAGGGCGGCTCGGCGCGGTCGACGGTGATCTCAGGCAGCCCCTGCTCGAACTCGAAGACGACCCGGTCGAACTCGTCGTGCCCGCCCACCCGCACGTCGACGATGTTGGCGCGGGCCACCGTCGCATCCTCCACGATCGGGAGGTCGCAGGTGAACGGGCCGAGCTCATCGGAGGGAACGGGCTCGACCGTCGGAGCGGCGGTCCCGCTGGCCGGTGGCTGGCTGGTCGCCGGGGCGGTGGCGCTCCCGGTCTCCGTGGCGGTGGCGCTGGGGCTCGCGGAGGCGGTGCAGCCGGCGGCCAGGACGACCGCAGCGAGCATGCCGGTGGCGATGATCTGGTTGCGGTGAACGTGGCGCATGGCGACGCGCCTCCGATTCGGTACGGGTGTGCTGCTCAGACGCGCCGCAAGACCCGCTCGTTACGCGCTCGAGATTGGCCCTGGCTCAGCCGATGCGACCGCGCAGCAAGCGCTGCTCGGCGGGATTGTCGGTGAGCTCGAGCGCCCGACGGTCCGCGGCGCGCGCCTCATCGGCCCGGCCCAAGCGCCTGAGCATCTCGGCGCGCGCGGCGTGGAACAG
>DATAKU010000110.1:0-4622 GCA_036261425.1 Candidatus Limnocylindria bacterium
CGCGTCCACCTCAGCCGTCGGCCGCCAGAGGCCCGCATCGGTCACGCGGCTGAGCCGGTCACGCGTCAGGCGGACCCGATGTGGCATGTCGGTCCGGCGCATGGGGTCGATCGGCAGGCTCGCCGCGATGCGCGAGCGAAGCATCGGTCCATGGAGGGCTCGGAGGAAGGCGCCGACCGCCTGACCCACCCCCACACGTTGTTCATCGGGCAGTCGCGCGGCGGCCAGCTCGACGCCGGGCAGGTGCTCGGTGCCGAACCACGGCCACGGGTAGCCCTCGTCGTCACCCCCGACCCAGCGCGGGACCGGGACCGGCAGCGGCAGGTGCGGACCGATGCGCTCGAGCGTCGCGATCTCGCGCCGCACGCCGGGGACGGCGATCTCGCGCTGCGGGAAGCGGAAGACCCAGCGCCCGTCGACGAGGTAGACGACGTTGTCCCACCCCTCCGCCAGCCGGTTGATCGGCGCGGCAGCCAGCTCCGGCACGCGCGCCTGGATCAGCGCGCGCGCCAGGTCAGGGTCGACGACGCGCTCGGGATCCCACTCAGGCACGCCGGACACAGTAGCGGAGAGGCGCCCAGGTAGCGCTCGGGTCTTGGAGTATATACGGATATACTCCAAGGCTCCCCACTACGCCACCCGCTTGGTCTTCTTGCTGACGTAGTCCACGAGCACGTACTCGCCCAGGTGCTCTGGCTCGACGTAGAAGGCGCGGCCGCGGTTGATGCGGCTCATCAGGTCGACGAAGTCCGACAGGTAGCGCGATCGCTCGAGCATGAAGGTGTTGATCACGATGCCCTCGCGGGTGCATCGGCCCACCTCGCGGAGCGTGGACTGGACCGTGCGCAGCGTGGGCGGGTACGCGAACTCGACCTGCCCGCCCTCGATGTGCGCGGTCGGCTCACCGTCGGTGATGACGACGATCTCCTTGTTGCCACCGGTGGATCGGCCCAGCAACTGCCGCGCGATGATCAGCGCGTGCTGGAGGTTCGTGCCGTACTCGAACTCGTACGGGCTCAGCGTCGGGATCGACTCGGGCTTCAGCTGCCGCGCGTAGTACGCGAAGCCCACCACGTACAGGCGGTCACGCGGATACTTGGTGTGGATCAGCGTGTGGAGCGCCATCGCCACCCGCTTGGCGGCCGATGAGCAGCCCCGCAGCAGCATCGAGCGGCTCATGTCGAGCAGGAGGACCGTCGACGACGTGGTCGTCTCCTCCGTGCGCGCCACCTCGAAGTCGGCCGGCGCGATGCTCACCGGCGTCCCCGGGCCGCCCCGCGCCATGGCGTTGAACAGCGTGCGGTTGATGTCGAGCGCGAACGGGTCCCCGAACTCGTAGGGCTTGGTCTCCTCGGTCGTCTCGCCGCCGCGGCCGGCGGCGGGTAGCGGATGGCCGCCGAACCCCTCGCGGCGCAGCCGGCTGAAGATGTCGGTCAGCGCCCGCATGCCGAGCTTGCGCGCCGCGCGAGGCGTGAGCTCCAGGCGGCCGCCGTCGCGGTCGAGGTAGCCGGCCTCCTCCAGCGCCTTCGTCAGCTCGCGCAGCTGCTCGAGGTCATCGATGGCGTCGTCGCCGGCCAGGTCGCGGAGCGCCTCGGCGTCGACCTTCTCGAGCCCGTCGGGGTCGCGCGCGGCTCCGAGCGCCTCCTCCATGGCGTCGTACTGCTGCTGGCGGTCGATGGCGGCCAGCGCATCGGCCAGGCCCATCGGCTCGTCGCCCTCGAACGGATAGGGCTCGCCGAAGGGTAGGTCGGGTCGAGCGGCCTGGAGGTTTCCGGCCAGCCGGGCCATGTCGATCTTCAGCCGATCGTCGCGCAGCAGGTCCTCCATCAGGTCGCGCAGCTCCTCGCGCATCTGCGGGCTCATCGAGTTGAGCAGCGACGCCATCTGCGAGGCCTGGCGGTGGAGGTGCTCGATCAGGGCATCGGTGTCGGAGATGCCGGGCGGGAAGTAGCTGCCGTGCTTGGCCATGAAGGCGGCGAAGTCCTCGGTGGTATCGGCGCCGGTGGCGTGCTTCTCCAGCAGCTGGTTGAGGTCGCGGACCATCTCTCGCACGCCGGCGAGGTCCTCGGGCGTGATGCGCTCGACCCCCTCCTTCAGCCCCTGGAAGTAGGTCTGCAGCATCTGCTGGCGCAGCTCGTCGGTCAGCGCGTTGAAGGCCTCGCGAGCGCCGTCGTCCATGAACTCGTAGTCCCGCAGCCCATGGAGCCGGCCGGCCAGGTTGGGGGGCAGCGCGTCCAGCCGGTTCTCCCGCTGCCGCGCGGTGCGGCGCACGACCTGCTCCGCCATCCGCGCCTGGTCCTGCTCAGGCCCCGGCGGCGCGTCGAGGGCGCGCTGCTCGGCGGCCTTCGTGCGCTCCTCGATCCCCCGTCGCTCCTGCTTCAGGATCTCCTCGAGCCGCTGGTTGAGATCCTCGAGAACGCCGTCCAGGTTGCTGCGCTCGAGCTCCTCCTGCCGCTGGGCGCGCAGCCGCTCGAGGATCCGTCGCAGGCCCGGGATGTCACCGCCGCGCGTCCCGCGCAGGCCGCGCTGCATCAGCCGCTGGAGCGCCCGTCGGACGTCGCCCTCGGCCAGGATGTCATCGGAGAGGGCGTCGAGCACGTCGTCCGCGTCGAAGGCCGGCAGCTGCTGGCTGCCGTCCCATCGCGAGTAGCGGAACGTCGTCATGGTCGCGACAGCCTAGGCCGATGCCGGGGTCGCGTCCATCTGGCACCCCGCGCCGGTCACCGGTCCAGCGACGCGATCGGTACCGGTTCTGGCGGAGCGCCCTCCGGCTCGGCGAGGCGGAGCCAGTACCACGCCACGTCGTGCCAGGCGCCGAACTTCCAGCCCACGCGCTCGTATCGGGCAACCTGTCGCATGCCCATCGCCGCGTGCAGGGCGACGCTGGCCGGGTTCGGCAGCGCGATCCCCGCGTAGGCGTTCACGTAGCCCTGGCGGCGCAGCAGGTCGAAGAGGCCGTCGTAGAGCGCCCGCCCGATCCCCTGCCCGTGCCACGCCGCATCCACGTAGACCGACACGTTGGCCGACCAGCGGTAGCCGGGGCGGTCGCGGTGGGGTCCGGCGTAGGCGTAGCCAACCACGTTCGCGTCCAGCTCGGCGACGAGCCACGGGAAGCGCTCCAGGGTCGCGCTCATGCGGCGGGCCATCTCGTCCGCAGTCGGGGCGGCTTCCTCGAAGCTCGCGATCGTCGAGTCGACGGCCGGGCGGTAGATGGAGGCGATGGCCTCGGCGTCTCGATCGGGCTCGGCAAGGCGAAGCCGAAGGTCCTGGGCGGGCATGGCCGGCATTGTCCGGGATGCGGCACGCGGCGTGCTGGCTCGGGCGAGCATGAGCAGCAACGACATCCACGGCATCGAGTCGGGCTGGTCGGTGAAGACCGCCGATGGCGAGGGCATCGGCTCCGTCGAGGAGACGACGGACCGATACATCCTCGTCAAGTCGGGCCTGATCAACGCCAGCCGGCACTACCTCCCCGCGGTCGAGCTGGAGCACGTGCGGCCGGAGCAGAAGGAGATCGGCGTCTCGCTGACGAAGGCGGAGTTCGAGGCCGGCGACTGGTCGGAGCCACCGACCCAGGGGCCGCGCGCGGACGTGCCGCTCAACCCTGAGACCGCCCGCGACGAGGACAACCCGATCCGCCATCAGCCGGTCGACCCGGAGCGACCCATCAGCCTCTGACGGCGGTCGGCTGACCTCAAGCGTCCGGCGACCGAATTCGGCACCATAGGCGCCGATGACGCGGCGTGCCCTCTTCCTCGTCCTCCCATTCGCGCTGGCCGTGCCGGCAGCGTACGGCCTCGCCTTCGCGTACGCGGGATATCCCCTCGAGCTCGGTCCCCTGCTGATCGGCGCGCTGGGTTGGGTCCTGGCCCTGGTGTTGCGCGCGCCCGTCGGGCTCGCGGGGCTGAAGATCACCGGCTCGCAGGAGAGCGCTCAGCGGTGGGTCGTCGCCTCTTCGGGGCCGCTGGAGGAGTCCGTGCGGCTCGCGGCCTTGCTGCTGGTCGGGCGTGATCTCCCCACGGCCCTCTGGCTGGGGCTCGGCTGGGCGGCCATCGAGGTTGGCTACGCGATCGCCAACGGCTTCGCCATGGCGGCCCTGGCGTCCCGCACCGACCCGGAGGCGGAGCGCGCCCGCGCGATGCTCCCGCCGTCGGCCTTCGCGGCCTCGGCGCCGTGGTGGGGCGTGGTCGAGCGGATCTGGGCGTCGGCCCTGCACATCGGCTTCACGCTGATGCTGGCCGCCGCGCCGATCCTGTGGGTCGTGACCGTGCCGCTGCACACGCTGACCAACGTGACCTTCGTGCGCCTCGGCCAGCGCCGCTCGATGCTCATCGTCAGCGGGCTGGGCCTGCTGTTCGGGGCCATCATCCTGGCCGGCGGCCTGGCGCTCCACCGCATCGGCTGAGCCGTCATCCGCCCGTTCGCCTTGCGGGCGAGGCGATCGTCGGACGATACTCTGGCTCCCGCCCACCTGGAGGACGCCCTTGATCTGCACGGCCTGCGGCGCCGAGAACGATGCCGGACGCAAGTTCTGCCTCCAGTGCGGCCAGCGCCTGGCCGTCGCCTGCCCGAGCTGCGGCACGGCCAACCCGGCGGGCGCGCGCTTCTGCGGCGAGTGCGGC
>DATAKU010000114.1:0-3938 GCA_036261425.1 Candidatus Limnocylindria bacterium
GATGTCGATGACGAGGTTCCCGCTCGGGCCGGCGATGGGGACGTTCGCCCCGATGGCCGCCGCCAGCGGCTCCTCGATGAGGTAGGCGTCCTTGGCCCCCGCCTTGAGGGCGGCGTCTCGGACGGCGCGCTTCTCGACGGAGGTGACACCGCTCGGGACGCTGATCATGACGTCCGGCTTGAAGAGGCGGACCCGCGCGACCTTGTTGATGACGTAGCGGAGCATCGCCTCGGTGATCAGGTAGTCGGCGATGACGCCGTCGCGCATCGGCCGGATGGCGCGGACGTTCCCCGGGGTGCGGCCGATCATCTCGCGTGCTTCCTCGCCCACGGCCACGAGGCGGTTGTCGTCGTCGCTGATCGCCACCACGCTCGGCTCGTTCAGGACGACGCCCTTGCCCTTGACGTACACGAGGATGTTCGCCGTGCCGAGGTCGATGCCGATCTTCATTGGCGTGCGCTATCGGTCCAGTGCCGGTGGGGATGGGGTTGGGTCCGGGGGGTCGGGCGCAGTATACCGAGGCGGTGGGGCTTGCCCCGCAGTGTGGGGGGCGTCGGTGTGGCGAGTTGAAGTTGTGCGCTCCGATCGGAGCAGATGGCAAGTCGGGGCTGCTCGACTCGAAATCTGCTCCGTGGGCACGGCATCACGCCGTTCCAGCGGCGGTCGGAGGGCGCTCCCACGCTCAGATGGGCGGCGGTGACTCGCGTTCTCGTGGCTAATGTCTCGCCGGCGCGGCAGATTTCGAATCGGTGACCGATCTGCTGGAAGGCCGGCGGACCCGCGCTGCACTGGCGGCCCGGGACCGGCCCTCGGCGATGGCCGTCAGCCAGAGGAGTCCCGTGGGGATCGGCTCGGTCGGCCGACGAAGCCAGGACAGCGCCGCCCGGCCCCGGCACGGGTACCGATCGAAGAGTCCGTCGATCCGCTCCAGTCGATTTCGGGTCGTCCGGTCCTCGGCGAACACGATGGCCGAGACCACGCTTCGGACATCCCAACCGAAGCGCTCCGTGGCGAGGCGCCGGGCCACGCGCGCCTTCACGTCCAGGGAGCCGAGCAGGTCCTGGACGTCGACGAGCTCCGTCTTGATCTCGATGACGAGGAGGATCCCGGTTGCAGGATGGAACGCCAGGAGGTCGATCCGCCCTCGGTCGCCGTAATGGTTGAAGCTCACCTCCACACGCACCAGCCAGTGCCACCGTTCGAGCCGACGCTTCACGGCCGTCGCCAGCGCCGCGTGGCCCGCGTCGAGCAGCCGGTCCAGCTCCGGGCCGTTCCAGAGCAACCGCAGGTCAAGCCGCGCACCGAGCGCGGCGACGATCGCCAGGATCGCTCCGAGGCGGAGCTCGCCCGCGCGACCGCACTCCAGCCACGAGACGGCCTGCCGGGTGACCGCGGCACGCTCCGCCAGCGCCACCTGGGTGAGGCGTTGCCGGATCCGGAGCAGTCGCGTCAGCCGGCCAAGCCGCTCGGGATTCACGCGACGCATCGTGCGGCGGAGGCGCTTACCGGCGGCTTATGCGCGGCTTACCGCCCGGGCCCGCACAATGAGGCCATGCCCGAAGGCGACACGATCTTCCGCACTGCCGACGTGCTTCGGGCCGCCCTGCTGGGCCGTCGAATCGTGCAGGCGCGGGCTCAGCCGCGGCCGGGGCTGCGGCGCGTCCCGGACCTGTCGGTCCTCATCGGTTCGGAGGTTCGCAGCGTGGAGCCGCGGGGGAAGCACCTGCTCATCGGCTTCGACAACGGCCTCACGCTGCGCAGCCACCTCCGCATGAGCGGCTCCTGGCACCGATACCGCCCCGGCGAGCCCTGGCGACGCCCGACACGCCAGGCGAGCGCCATCCTGGAGACGGCCGAATCGGTGGCCGTGGCGTTCAACACGCCGGTGGTGGAGCTCCTGACCGATGCCGACCTGCGCCGATCCAGGCCGCTGCGCGAGCTCGGCCCCGACCTGCTGAGCCGTAGCTTCGACGAGGACGAAGCGCTGCGTCGGCTGCGGGAGCGGGGCGGGGAGGAGCTGGGCAATGCGATGCTGGATCAGCGCGCGGTGGCGGGGATCGGGAACGTCATCAAGTCCGAGACCGCCTTCCTTTCGGCGGCAGACCCGTGGGCTCCGGTCGCCGCCTTCGACGACGATGAGTTGCGCTCCCTCCTCCGCACGGCACGCCGGCTCCTGCAAGCGAACAGCCGCGGTGGCGCCCGCGTGACGACCGGGCGCCAAGGACCTGGACAGGCACTGTGGGTCTACGGACGCGCCGGGCGGCCGTGTCGACGCTGCGGCACGCTGGTGCGGAGCGGTCGGCAGGGAGAGCTGGCGAGGCTCACGTATTGGTGCCCACGCTGCCAGCCTTCCCGCGGCTCCAGCGCCGGGTAGGGCAGGCGGGCGGCGACCGACTCGAAAATTGTCCCGCCGGTGCGACATCAGGCGCAAAGCGGCGCCGGTCACCGCACCTGCTGAGCGTGGAGGCGGCACCGCGAGGCCCCGAGCCGCGCCTAGTGTCGTGCCGGTGGCGCAGATTTCAATTCGCGGCGCCTCGAGTCGAAAGCCGTCCGGCATGGGAGGCAGCCTTCAAGTCGGCAGCAACAGAACCGCAGCTCAGGCCTCGATGCGGTTGATCTGCGCCCCCAGCGCCACCAGCTTCGCCTCGATCTGCTCGTACCCGCGGTCCACGTGCTCGATCCCCGAGATCACCGACGTCCCACGCGCCGCGAGCGCCGCCAGGATGAGCGTCGCCCCCGCCCGCAGGTCGGCGATTCCCACTTCCGCCCCGTGGAGCGGGGTCGGCCCGGTGATGCGGGCGCGCCGCGAATCCAGCACCTCCACCTCGGCCCCCATCTTCACCAGCGCCCGCAGGTGCTCGAGGCGGTCCTCGAAGATCGTCTCGTGGACGGTCGACACGCCGTTGGCCTGGGTGAGAAGCACCGATAGCGGCGCCTGGAAGTCGGTGGCGAAGCCGGGGTAGGGCGCCGTGCGGACGTCGACGGGCTGGAGCGGCGCGTCCCCACGGGCCGGGAAGACGAGCGAGTCCGCATCGGTGTCGGCGCGGTGGGGCACCCCCATGCGCTCGCACACCTCCAGGAACGCCCCGAGGTGCGCGGGATCGACCCCCTCCAAGACGACCTCTCCACCGGTGATGGCCGCCGCGATGGCGAAGGTCTCCGCCTCGAGCCGATCGCCCAGCACCCGGTGCTCGGCGCCACCCAGCCGATCCACGCCCTCGACCTCGATGCGGCGGTCACCGGTCCGGGAGATCCGCGCGCCCATGGCCGACAGCATGGCGATCAGGTCGTCCACTTCCGGCTCCAGCGCCGCATTGTCGATCACCGTCGTTCCCCTCGCCAGGGTGGCGCCCATCACGACGTTCTCGGTGCCCATGACGGTGACGGTTGGGAAGGTGACGTGCGCGCCGCGCAGGCCGTCGGGGGCAGAGGCGTAGTAGTAGCCGTTCTTGTACTCGATCCGCGCCCCGAGCTGCTCCAGCGCGGCCACGTGCAGGTCCACCGGCCGCCGGCCGATCCGGTCGCCGCCGGGATTCGGCAGGATGACCCGGCCGAAGCGCGCCAGCATCGGTCCGAGCAGGATGAAGCTGGCCCGCATCTTGACGCCGGCCTCGAGGGGCACGAACGGCCAGGGCGCCTCGATCGCCTGCAGCTGCAGCGCGTCGCCGTTGAAGCGGCGGACGGCGAAGCCGATGTCGCCCATCAGCTCACGCAGGATGGCCACGTCGCTGATCTTCGGCACGTTGCGGAGCGTGACCGGCTCATCGGTCAGGATCGAGGCGGCCATCATCTTCAGCACCGCGTTCTTCGCGCCGGCGATGCGGACGGTGCCGGACAGCGGCAGGCCACCGGTGATGACGAACTTCTGCATGGGCTCGCGCTGAGTCTAGCCGCCCGAACGCGTGAACCGATGCCGCACGCGCTCCGCCACCAGCCCC
>DATAKU010000126.1:0-15856 GCA_036261425.1 Candidatus Limnocylindria bacterium
GCTCGACCAGGGCGCGTCCCTCCGGCAGCTCGCCGGACGCGGGCGCCACCACGTAGCGGATCGGCAGGTCGAAGTTGCGCGCGAACTCGTAGTCGCGCTCGTCGTGAGCGGGAACGGCCATGATCGCGCCGGTGCCGTAGCCGGGCAGGACGTAGTCGGCGATCCAGATCGGAATCCGCTCCTGCGTCATCGGGTTGACGGCATGCGCGCCGATGAAGACGCCGGTCTTCTCCCGCTCGGTGTTCATCCGCTCGATCTCGGTCTCGCGGCGGGCGGCGGCGACGTAGGCCTCCACCTCCGCTTGCCGGTCCTCGGTCGTCAACACCGAGACGAGCGGGTGCTCCGGCGCCAGGACCATGAACGTGGCGCCGAAGATCGTGTCGGGCCGTGTCGTGAAGACGCGGATCGGCTCGACGTCATCGGCCTCGGTCGGGAAGTCGATCTCGGCGCCCTCCGAGCGGCCGATCCAGTTCGTCTGCATGGCCTTGATCGGCTCGGGATAGTCCAGGCCGTCGAAGTTCAGCAGCTCGTCGGAGTAGTTCGTGATGCGGAAGTACCACTGCTCGAGGTCGCGCTTCTCGACCGGCGTGCCGCACCGCCAGCAGCGCCGATCGGTGCCCTCCACCTGCTCGCGGGCCAGGACCACCTTGTCCTTCGGGCACCAGTCGACCACGCCCATCGCCTTGTAGGCCAGGCCCGCGTCGTACAGCCTCAGGAAGAGCCACTGCGACCAGCGGTAGTAGTCCGGGTCGCAGGTGACGACCTCGCGGGCCCAGTCGAAGCTGGCGCCCATCAGCCGCATCTGGCGGCGCATGTTGTCGACGTTCGAGTACGTCCACGTCGCCGGGTGGATGTTGCGGTCGATGGCGGCGTTCTCCGCGGGCAGCCCGAACCCGTCGAAGCCCATCGGGAACATCACGTTGTAGCCCTGCATCCGATGCATGCGCGCCACGATGTCCGGCCCGGTCATGGCGTACCAGTGACCGATATGGAGGTCGCCCGACGGGTACGGGTACATGGTCAGGTCGTACTTCTTCGGCCGCGGGTCGTCGTCCCGGGCCGCGTAGAGCTGGTCGGCCTCCCAGCGCTGCCGCCACTTCGCCTCGTAGGCGGCCGGGTCGAAGCGGGCCGCGCGCGGGCGCGCGGGGGTCTCGCTGGTCACTGGCTTCTCCTTGCTCTGGATGGGTCGGGGGCGGCGCTCATGACGTGTCCTCCGACGGGAACCACGCCATCAGCACCTCGTCGCGGAAGAGGTCTCCGGCGCGGTATTGCATGCGGCGCAGGCCCTCCCGCACGAAGCCGCAGCGCTCGTAGACGGCGATGGCGCGCTCGTTGTCGGGGAACACGCCCAACGACAGCTTCCGCAGCCCGCGCGCCGCGGTCCAGCGCTGGGCGGCCGCCACCAGGTCCGACCCGATGCCGACGTCGCGCCAGCCGTCGGCCACCACGATCGACAGCACGCCGACGTGATCGGTCGCCACGCCGCGCTCGACGCTGACGAGCACGTTGCCGACGACCTCGCCATCGGCCTCGGCGACCAGCACGAGGTGCTCGGCGGCCCGGATCAGCTCACCGATCCAGAACGCCTCCGACGGCTGGCTGACCGCGCCGGGTGTGGTGATGAGCCAGCGACCCTCGGCCCGGACGTCGGCGAACAGGCGTGCCAGCGCGCGCCCATCGGTCGGTCGCGCCGGACGCAGGGTCCAGCGTCGCCCGTCCCTGGCCGTCTTCGCTTCGCCGCTGCCGGTCAGCACCATGGTCGAGACTCCCGCAGGAAACAACGAACCCCTCCGTCGCTCTGGACGAAGGGGTGCTTCGCGGTACCACCTGAGCTTGACCGATGAGGTGTGGTGGAGCTGGGGGGACTCGAACCCCCGACCCCCTGCATGCCATGCAGGTGCTCTCCCAGCTGAGCTACAACCCCACGATCGGTCCACTCGTCGGCGCGATATCGGTCGCCACCCGGTCCGGACTCGCGCCCGGGCTGCTCGACGGGCGAGTTCCACGCTCCTCGTGCGCCGGCTTGCACCGATCCCGGCTCGCTCTCCACGAGGGGCAGCGCGTACTGCTCCCGCGTCAACGCGTCAGCCGGAGGATAGCACAGGGTCCCGTCGCCTCTCAATCGCGCGAGGCCGCATCCGCACGCCGAGGAGGCCGTCGCGCCTTGACATGGTTCATATATTCACAAGATGAACCGTAGCGCGAAACAGCAGGGGCGTACCTACAGGAGCAAGCTCCGAGCGGACCAGGCGGAGGAGACGAGGCGTCGGATCCTCGACGCCCTGGTGGAGGTCATGGCCGGCGGGGTGGCCAGCGTTTCGATCCCGGCCGTGGCTCGCCGGGCTGGGGTGTCGGTGCCCACGGTCTACCGCCACTTTGGCTCCAAGCGCGCGCTGTTCGCCGCGCTCTACCCGCACGTCGTCTATCGCGGCGCCATGGAGCGGCTGCCGCTACCGGACTCGCTGGATGGGCTCGGGCCAGGGTTGCGAAGGCAGTTCGCCCATCTCGATGCGATCGGCGATGTCGAGCGCGCGGCGATGCTGAGCCCCGCCGGTGCGGAGGCGCGGCGGTCCAACATGCCGAGCCGCATCGAGAGGACCCGCAGGCTCACCGACGCGATCGTTCCCGCCGGCTCGACCATCGACCGGGAGCGCCTCACCCGGCTCCTGGTGATCCTCACCGGCGGTGCCGCGTTCCGGACGTGGCGCGACGACCTCGGCTGCTCTCCCGACGAAGCGGCCGATGACGTGGAGTGGGCAATCCGCACCCTGATCGATGCGAGCGCGAGGAACCAGTGATGGGCTCGAGCGGGATCCGGCGGTTGGAGGATGTCCGAATGGCCGACGTCGCAACAGTTGGCGGCAAGGCAGCCGGGCTCGGCGAGTTGCTGGCGGTCGGCACGCGCGTGCCCGACGGCGTGGTGCTGACCGCCGACGGCGCCTCCCTGTCACCCGACCGCCGCGAGGCCTTGGTCCGCGACGCGGTCATGGACCTCCCCGGCCGGTTCGCCGTCCGCTCGAGCGGCATCGGCGAGGATGGCACCGAGCACTCGTTCGCCGGGATGTTCGACACGGTGCTCGATGTCGAGCGCGACGACCTCGGACCTGCCATCGAGCGCGTGCTGACCAGCGCAGCCGCCGTGCGCGCAGTTGACTACGCCGATGCCGGCCCCCCGCGGATGGCGGTCATCGTCCAGCGCATGGTGGATCCGGTGGCCGCGGGCGTTGCGCTGACTGCCGACCCGGTAAGCGGCGATCGGTCGGCCTGCGTCGTGACCGCGGTGCGCGGCCTCGGCGAGCGGCTGGTCTCCGGGTCCGCCATGGGCGATGAGTGGGTCGTGCGCGACGGTCGCGCCACGCCTCGGCGCCAGCCGGAACGCTCGATCGACCGACGCCAGGCGGAACGGATCGCGACCGAGGCGCGTCGCGTCGCGGTCGCCCGCGGGGCGCCCCAGGACATCGAGTGGGCGATCGACGCGGACGGGAGCCTGTGGATGGTTCAGGCGAGGCCGATGACCGCTCTGCCGCCCGACGTCTCCTGGGATGCGCCGGTGCGGGGCGCCTACACTCGCGCGCTTCGGTTCGGTGAGTGGATCTCCGAGCCGGTGACGCCGCTCTTCGAGTCATGGCTGCTGACCGCGATGGAGGATCGGACGCACGCGTTCTACCTGCAGGAGATCGGTCAGCGCATCCCGCGGCCGTACCACGTGGTCGTCAACGGCTGGTACTTCTACACGCTGAACTGGGCCACGCCCGCGGCCTTCGCTCGCAACTTCCCGAACATGCTGTGGCACTTCATTCGATCGCCACGGAAGCTTGCCGGCATCAACCCATCGACGGTCAGGCACAGCATTCCGATCGTGGAGCGAATGTGGCGATCGGACCTGCAGCCGCGATATCGGGCAGCGGTGGAGGACGCCGAGGGTCGCGTTGAGACCATGACCGTGAGCGAGCTACCCGCCATGATCGACGAGTTGGCCGATCTCGCCGGCGAGTACTTCGGCGGCGTCACGGCGCTAGCGGGCGCCGGGTACAAGCTGGAGGTCAACCTCGCACAGTTCTACCGACGCCACCTGGCGCCCACGCTGGGTGGCAGCCACCTGCCACTCCTGACCGGCTTCGAGGCTCCGGCCGATCCGGCTCGGCACGCCGTTGCCTCGCTGGACTGGTGGTATGCACCCGGGCCGCAGGTTGGCTCGGCGGTCCGGCCAGCTGAGCAGCACGCCGCGCTCGTCGAGGTCAGGCGGGCCGCGGAGGAGGCAGCCTTCGCCGCACTCGCCACCTCCCGCCGGCGTCTACGCGCGTTTCGGCGGCTGCTGGCCGATGCTCAGCACCTCGTGCCGCTGCGCGAGGAACAGGTCGCCGAGCTGACCATCGCGTGGCCGGTCATGCGAAGAGCCGTGTGGCGGATCGGCGAGACGCTTGCCGCTGGTCGGGTCATTGCCGAGGCTGACGACGTCTTCTTCCTGACCCGTAACGAGGTGCTGTCGGCGCTCGGCGAGGGTGGCTCCGCTGTGCTGACCGACGTCGTTACCGCCCGCCGTGGGACGCGGGATCAGCAGACGCGTCTGGTGCCACCCCTGATCGTCGGGCGGCTGAATCCACTGTTGAAGAAGCTGTTGGATGGCATGTCGCATGTCCTGGGTGCCGCTCCATCGGATTCCGCGATCGTGTCGGGCACGCCGGCGTCGCCTGGCCGCGCGAGTGGAGCAGTCCGCGTGATCCGCGGCCCGGAGCAGTTCGACGAGCTCGAGGCCGGCGAGATCCTGGTCGCGCCGCTCACCGCGCCGGCATGGACGCCCCTCTTCCATCGCGCGGCCGCGGTGGTGACCGACGTTGGGAGCCCGGCGTCGCATGCCTCGATCATTGCCCGCGAATATGGAATCCCGGCGGTCGTTGGCTGCGGCGATGCAACCGCGCGGCTCCACACTGGCATGCGCGTGACCGTGGACGGGTCCGCCGGCAACGTCGAGCCCGCCTGACGACTCCTCGCCGGCCGCGTTGACAGGGCGTGCGATAGGTCCGGACAATCGCGACGTGACCCCGAGCCTCGCCGGACCCAGCGTCCGACGGATCCCCTGAGCCTGCCCGCGCTCTCGATCGCGCCGATCGGCCGCGAGCCCGAGCTGGAGCGGATTCGCGACGTGCTGCGGCGCGCGGCGATCGCCCCGGCGGGACTCCTCCTCACCGGACCGGCCGGCATCGGGAAGTCCACGCTGTGGCACGCGGCGATGGCCGAGGCGCGCGGACGCGGCTTCCGCGTGCTCGAGACGCGCGCCGTCGAGGCCGAGGCGCAGCTGGGCTTCGGCGGATTGGCCGACCTGCTCGGGGAGATCGACGACGAGGCGTACGTCGCCCTGCCGATGGCACAGCGCGAGGCGATTGACCTGGCTCTTCAGCGGATCACGGCGGAGGGCCGCCAGCCGGCGCCGCTCGCCGTCTCCCTGGGCTGCCTCGGCATCCTGCGGGCCATGGCCGGCCGCGGACCACTCCTGCTGGGAGTGGACGACCTGCCGTGGCTGGACCCATCGTCGGCACGGGTGCTCGAGTACGCGCTCCGTCGGCTGGTGGACGAGCCGATCGGCCTGTTGGCGTCGATGCGCACCGATCGTGCCGACTCGTCGCTGCCTCCGGTGGTCATGAGCTTCACCGGGCCCATCGAGCGCATGCACGTCGGTCCGCTTGGCCTCGACGCCCTCGGACCGCTCCTCGACCGGGCGCTGAGCACGTCGTTCAGACGCCCGGCGCTTGCCCGCGTCCACGCTGAGTCGGGTGGCAATCCCTTCTTCGCGATCGAGATCGCCCGTGCCATGCAGCGCGCCGGGGTCGACACCGGTCTCGGCGTCCTGGAGCTGCCGACCGAGACGGGTCGCCTGGTCGGGGGGCGGCTGGACGACCTGCCGCTCCATACCCGTGAGCCGTTGGCCGCGATCGCCGCCCTGGCCCAGCCCACGCGCACGCTGCTCGAGGCGGCCTGTTCCGATGCCGGCGACGCGATCGACGCAGCCGTCGTCGGCGGCGTGATCGAGGAGAGCGCCGGCCG
The DNA here is from genome assembly GCA_036261425.1 of Candidatus Limnocylindria bacterium. GTDB lineage: Bacteria > Chloroflexota > Limnocylindria > QHBO01 > QHBO01 > JACDBZ01. Next base: position 6,043 of record DATAKU010000126.1, read on the forward strand.
GCTGCGGTTCACGCATCCGCTCCTGGCCGCCGCCGCCTACCGACGACTGGACGCCGAAGAACGCCGGCGGTTACATCGACGGCTTTCCGAGGTCGCCCCCGACCCCGAGCAATGCGCCCGGCACCTCGCGCTGGCCAGCGAGGGGCCCGATGAGGCGGTGGCGGCCCAACTCGAGGCTGCGGCGTTCCACGCGCGTGCCCGGGGCGCCACCGACGCCGGCGCCGAGCTCGCCGCCGAGGCCGCCTCGCGGACCCCGGCTGCCGACGTCACGGCCAGACGTCGCCGTGCAGTGGCAGCCGCGGGGCTGAACGTCCAGGCCGGCGACCCGGCGGCAGCGCGCCGGCTGCTCGAGGACCTGGTCGAGTCTATGCCACCGGGCGTTGACCGGGCCGAGGCGCTGCTCGCGCTGGCCGACACGCGATCCGCCGACGACTGGCGAGCGAAGATGCGGTTGCTCGACGCCGCGCTGGCCGAGGCCGGTGACGATCATCGACTCCGCAGCGCGATCCTCGAGCAACGCTCCCAGGCGAAGTACCACCTCCTCGTGGATGCGGCCGGAAGCCTGGCCGATGCGCGCGATGCGGTCGATGCCGCCCGCCGCCAGGACGATCCGGCGGTGCTCAGCTCGGCGCTGCAGGCGGGGGCGTTTGCCGAGGCGAACCTGGGAGCGGCGTATGACCCGGCGCTCATCGACGAGGCGCTGGCCCTCGAGCCGCAGGTGCAGCACCTGCGCGTGTTCCTGTGGCCGTCGTTCGCGGCCGCCCTCATGGACCTGGATCGCGACCGCATCGATGTCGCGCTGGACCGCCTGATGACGCTGCGCGAGCGCGCAACCGCGCTCGGCGACTGGGACTCGCTGCCGCTCATCGCGCTCAACCTCGCCTGGGCGAACTGGCGCCGGGGCGCCTGGACCGATGCGCTCGCGCATGCCGTCGAGGCTGAGCGAGGGGAGCGGCAGAACGGCCAGGCAACAGGCCTGTGCTTTGCGCTCGCGGTGCGCGGCATGATCGAGGGGACGCTCGGCCGGGAGACCGAGGCGCTCGAGGCCGCGGCCGAAGGGCTGGCGGTCGCTGATCGCATCGGCGTGCTGGGGGTCGCCGGCGAGTTGCGCGCGGTCGCCGGCCTCATCGCGCTCGCGAAGGGCGACTTCGCTCGTGCCGAGTCCGAGCTGCGCGCTGCCGTCGAGCCGGCGGAGGCGGCTGGCTACCGCTGGGCGTTCACGACCTACCACACGACGGATTGGGCCGAGGCGCTGGTGTACCTGGGCCGCACCGAGGAGGCGCTTGAGCTCGTCGACCGGTTCGAGGCCCGCGTGCGGCAGCGCGGCGCTCCGTCGGCCCTGGCCACGTGTCTCCGCGTGCGGGGTCTGGCGGCGGCCGCGACCGGCGACACGGGCTCGGCCATCGCCCGCTTCGCCGACGCTGCCGCGCTCCATGACCTCGCCGAGGAGCCGTTCGAGCGCGCGCGGACGCTTCTCGCCCACGGCGAGTCACTCCGTCGATCCCGTCAGCGCGGGCGGGCGCGGTCGGTGCTCGCGTCGGCCCTGGACCAGTTCGAGCGGCTCGGTGCGCCGCGCTGGCGCGACCGCGCCGCCGCAGAGCTCGCCCGCACCGGTCACCGCGAGGCCGGAGCGGAGCTGTCGGCCACCGAGCGCCAGGTGGCCGAGCTTGTCGTTGCCGGCCGCACGAACCGGGAGGTCGCCGACGCGCTGTTCATGAGCCCGCACACGGTGGAGGCGCATCTCACGCGGATCTATCGCAGCCTCGGGGTGCGGGGTCGGACGGAGATGGCGCGGGCGCTCGCCGCGCGCGACGAAGCGGCGTCGACCGGGGACGAATAGGGATCGGATAGGGATTCTCGGGATTTCGGCTCGGGGCGCGGGGGCGGACCATCGGTCACGTCGAGATCGCTCGACGCACCGCACAGAGAACCGATTGGAGCCGAGCCATGACCGAGACCACCACCACCCTGGGAAGACCGACTGCACCCACCTTCCGATTTCCGTTCGCCGCCGGGCTCGTTGGGGTCGCTGCCCTTGTCGCGACGATCGGCGTGGCGACGTCGTTCGGCCCGCGCGAGGTGGCCGCACCGACCGCGCCAGAGCCGCCGGTCGTCGCCGACACCTCGGACTACGCTGGCAGCCTGAACAGCGAGTACCTCCTGGAGATCTCGCGAGCGTGGGCGCCGGTGCCGATGACGCCGGCCCAGCAGCGCCTGGTGAACAGCCTGAACAGCGAGTACCTGATCTCCATCGGTGACACCTTCTACGTGCCGATGACCCGCGACCAGGCTCGCATCCGCGGCGAGCTGAACAGCGAGTACCTGCGGGAGACAGCCCTGGGCTGGTGACCGATGGCCGAGCGGGGATCTTGCTCGGCCCCCGATCCGAGCCGCCGGTATCCCTCGGGGTGCCGGCGGTTTCGCGTGGGCCCTGACGCTACGCCGGATCGGCCCCGGTCGCGAACCGCGCCTGCACGCGACCAATGCTCGCGTCGATGTCTCCCTTCGCGGCCGACGCGATCATCGGCTCCATGAAGGCGGTCATGAGGGAACCGCGGATCTCCATCATGAAGAGCAGGTCCGTCGCGTCGCCTCCGTCCAGCGGCCGGAGGTCCAGCATGGCCGCTACCTTCACGCCGCTCGCCTCGCTCGTGATCCCGAGTCGGGACGGAGGCTCGTAGTGGGAGACCGTCAGCGGGACCTCGAGCCGTTGGCCCATCAGCTGGCGCGCCACGCGCGCCGACGAGCCGACCTGCATCTCGCCGGCGTCGACGCGCTCCGCGGTCACGATGCCGCTCTGCCAGTCCGCCAGGTTGTCCAGGTCCGCCAGGTAGGCGAAGACCTCGTCCGGGGGCGCCTCGACTCGGCCCTGGCCCTCCACGCGCCTCATCGGCCGCTCACTCCTCCGCGCCGGCGGGGGACGCGGACGGCCTGGGGCCCGGGACGCGGGCCTCCTTGAGGTGGACCGGCTCGGCCTGGCCGCGGATGCGGAGGTTGATGAGCTCCACGAAGACGCTGAACGCCATGGCGAAGTAGATGTAGCCCTTGGGGATGTGGAACTCGAGGCCCTCGGCCACGAGCGAGGTGCCGATCAGCAGCAGGAAGCTGAGCGCCAGGATCTTGACGGTCGGATGGCGGTTCACGAAGTCGCTGATCGGTCCGGCGCTGATCATCATCACGCCGACCGCGATCACGACGGCGGTGATCATGACCCACAGCTCATCGGCCATCCCGACGGCGGTGATCACCGAGTCCAGGCTGAAGACGATGTCCAGGAGCATGATCTGGACGATCACGCCGGCGAACGAGGCCACCTTCACCTCCCGGCCGGTGGTCTCCTCCTCCCCCTCGAGGCGGTGATGGATCTCGAGCGTCGACTTGCCGAGCAGGAACAGCCCGCCGCCGATGAGGATGAGATCGCGCCCGCTGATGTCCATGCCGATGACGTTGAAGATCGGCTCGGTGAGACCGATGACCCACGAGATCGTGAACAGCAGCAGGATCCGCATGATCATCGCGGCGCCGAGCCCGACGATGCGGGCGCGGGCCTGCTGCTCTTCCGGCAGCCGCGACGACAGGATGCTGATGAAAATGATGTTGTCGATGCCGAGGACGATCTCGAGCGCCGTCAGCGTGACGAGGGCGACGACCCAGGTTCCCGGGTCCGCGAGGAAGTCGAACACGTTTCGTTACCGCTCCTGGTGTGTCGGCGCCCATCGGCGGCGCCCGGCCGGACGCTCGTTAAGCATGATCATTGCCGCGCCCTCAATGGAGGATCTGTGACAGGAACTTCTTGGTGCGCTCGTGCTCGGGCGCCCCGAAGATCTGCGAGGGCGGCCCCTCTTCGACGATGACGCCGTGGTCGAAGAAGACCATGCGATCGGCCACGGCGCGGGCGAAGCCCATCTCGTGCGTCACGACGATCATCGTCATGCCGTGCTCCTCGGCCAGCGCCTTCATCACGTCGAGCACCTCGCTGATCATCTCGGGGTCCAGCGCCGAGGTCGGCTCGTCGAAGAGCATGATCTTCGGCTGCATGGCCAATGCGCGGGCGATCGCGACGCGCTGCTGCTGCCCACCGGAAAGCTGTGCGGGGTACTTGTGCGCCTGCTCCGGGATGCCGACCCGGTTCAGGAGCTGCATCCCCACCTCTTCGGCCTGGGCCCGGTCCCAGCCGCGGACCTTGCGCGGGGCCAGCGTGATGTTCTCGAGCGCCGTGAGGTGCGGGAAGAGGTTGAACGACTGGAACACCATGCCGATCTCGCGGCGGATGGCGCCGATGTTGCGCACGTCGTTCGTCAGCTCGATGCCGTCGACGATGATCGTGCCGCGCTGGTGTTCTTCGAGCCGGTTGATCGTGCGGATGAAGGTCGACTTCCCCGATCCGGACGCGCCGAAGATGACGACCACCTCACCGCTCCGCACCGTGAGATCGATCCCGCGCAGGACGTGAAGCTGGCCGAACCACTTATGCACGTCGCGGCAGATGATGATCTCGTCCGTTGCCGCGGTCGGGGTTGGTTCTGTGCTCACGGATCCTCCTCGGATGGCCCTCGATGGTAGCGGCTGCGTCATCGCGTGCCGACCCCCATCGCCCGTTCCAGGCGGTAGCTCGCCTGCGACATCGCGTAGCAGAGGACGAAGAAGACGCCGGCGATGAAGACGTACACCTCCAGGTGGGCGCCGAACGAGTCGGACTGGGCCAGCACCGCCCTGCCGATGCCGAGCAGCTCGAGGAGCCCGATGATCGTCACCAGGGTCGTGTCCTTCAGCAGGCTGATGAACAGGCCGACGTTGGCCGGGATGACCGCCCGCAGCGCCTGCGGCAGGACGATCGAGAGGTTCGTCTGCAGGCCGCTCAGCCCGAGCGCGTGCGCCGCCTCGATCTGGCCGGTCGGAATCGCCTGGAGCCCGCCGCGGACGTTCTCGGCGACGTAGGCCGCGCTGAACAGGGTGATGCCGCCCATGGCGCGAAGGACGCGGTCGAGGCGCCACTCGCCCGGCAGGAAGAGCGGCAGGATGATGTCGGCCATGAACAGGATCGTGACCAGCGGCACGCCCCGGATCAGCTCGATGTAGCCGGTCGAGAGCCACCGCACGGCTGGCAGGTCGCTGCGACGGCCGAGCGCCAGCAGCACGCCGAGCGGGAACGACAGGAGGATCCCGACGGTGGCGAGCATCACGGTGAGGAGGAGCCCGCCCCAGGCGTTCGTGCTCACCGAGGGAAACGGCCCGCCGATGCCATTCAGCAGGACGAAGGTCACCGGCACGCTGAGGAGCCAGGCCACCGTCAGCGCGCGGTTGGGCACGGGCAGACGCAGGCCGGCGAGGATCGCCACCCACACCAGGCCGGCATTGGCCGCCAGGGCGAGCGCAGGCAAGATCCCGAGCGGTGACGCCACGATCAGCAGCGCAAGGAGGAGCTGGATCGCCGACAGCGTGACGGCCAGCGCACGGGTGGTGCGGCCCCAGGCGCCAGCCGAGATCCCGGCGAGCACCGACAGCAGGGCGAGGTCGAGCCAGATGCGCCACGCCTGCTCCGGCGGGTATTGGCCGATGAGGAACAGGCGCAGGTTGTTCGTCACCACGCTCCAGCGCGCCTCGCCTGCAGCCCAACCGACGATCCCGGCGGCCAGCCACGCGAGCAGGGCGCCGATGACGACGGTGAGCAGGGAGTTGAACCAGCTTGAGAAGAGGTTCGCACGCAGCCAGGCGATCGGACCGATGCTCGACGAGGGCGGCGGGAGCGTATTGGCCGTCATCGCTCGAGCACCTGCACGCGGCGGTTGTAGAGGTTCATGAGCAGCGAAGTCACCAGGCTGATCGCCAGGTAGGTGCCCATGACGAGGATCATCACCGGGACCGGCTGGCCCGTCTGGTTTGCCATCGTCTGCCCGACCTTGAACAGGTCCGGGTACCCGATGGCGATGGCGAGCGATGAGTTCTTCGCCAGGTTGAGGTACTGGCTGGTCATCGGCGGCACGATGATCCGGAGCGCCTGTGGGAACACGATGAGACGCAGTACCTGGCCCTCGCTCAGCCCGAGCGCCCGCGCCGCCTCGAGCTGGCCGCGCCGAACGGCCTGGATCCCTCCGCGAACGACCTCACCGATGAACGCGGCGGTGTAGATGACAAGCCCGGTGAGCAGGGCGGTGAACTCGGGCGAGAGCCGCAGGCCGCCGACGAAGTTGAATCGCTCCTGGACGGGCAGCTCGAACTCGATCGGTCCGCCGGTGGCGACCCAGCCGATGGCGGCCAGCGCCAGGAAGGCGACGAGCCCGACCGTGCCGAGGTGCAGCGTGCTCTGGCCGCGCGCGTCGCGCCGCCGCGCCAGGGCGCGACCGCCGATGGCCACGAGGACGCCGACGGCGAGGATCGCCAGCCAGGTGCCGAAGCCCGGCTGCGCCTGGGGCGCCGGCACGAAGGCGCCGCGCTGATTGAGGAAGACCGCGTCTCCGACGCGCAGCGTCTCCGCGATGCCGGGGAGCTGAAGGAAGACCGCGAAGTAGATGATGAACAGCTGGACGAGGAGCGGGGTGTTCCGCATCAGCTCCACGTATCCGGCCGCGATCTTGTTCACCAGCCAGTTCGAGCTCAGACGGGCGACGCCGACGACCAGGCCCAGGAGCGTCGCCAGGACGATGCCCACGACGCTCACGAAGAGCGTGTTCAGGAGACCGGTGAGGAAGGCGCCAGCGTACGTGCTCGTGGGCGAGTAGGGGATGGGGCTCTCGGCGATCTCGAAGCCCGCGGTCCGGTTCAGGAAGTTGAAGCCGAAGCCCAGGCCGCGCTGGTCCATCGCCGTCAGGAGGTTGCGTGCGGCGACGGCCACGATGATCGCCACCACGAGGAGGACGGCCACCTGCCCCGCGATCCTGAGCACGCGCAGGTCCCGCCACAGCGGGACGGACGCGCGCGCGGGCGTGGACGAGGGAGGGCCCGACGTCATCGGTGGCAGGTGGCTGCGCTCGGGGTGAGCGCTGCGCGCCCACCCCGAAGCGTCAGATCAGATCAGCGGTACGGCGGTGCGTAGAGCAGGCCGCCATCGGTCCACAGCGCGTTCAGGCCGCGCTCGAGGTCGAACGGCGTGCCCGGACCGAGGTTCCGCTCGTAGATCTCGGCGTAGTTGCCGACCTGGCTGATCACGTCGACCACCCAGTCGGGCTCCAGGCCCAGACCGGAGTCGAACGGGTCCGCGCCATCAGGCGTGACGCCGACGAAGCGCTGGACGACCGGGTTCTCGCTCGTCGCCTGGTCGGCCACGTTCTCGGAGGTGATGCCGAGCTCCTCTGCCTCGATGGTGGCGAAGACGGTCCACTTCACCACGTTGAACCACGCATCGTCACCGAGCGGGGCGACCGGGCCGAGGGGCTCCTTCGAAAGGACCTCCTCGAGGATGACGTGATCGTCCGGGTTTGCGAAGACGGTGCGGCGCGCGACGAGCTGCGATCGGTCGCTCGTCACGGCGTCGCAGCGACCCTCCTCGTAGGCCTGGTACGTCGGGTCCAGGTCGGCGAAGACCTGCGTCTCGATGTCGACTCCGATCTCCCGGAAGGCATCGGCGAGGTTGAGCTCGGTCGTCGTGCCGGACTGGACGCAGACCGTGGCGCCCTCGAGATCCGCGAGCGTCTCGGCGCCGACCGAGGCGTTCACCATGATCGCCTGGCCGTCGTAGAAGGTGGTCGGTGCGAAGAGCCCCCACGACGTGTCTCGGCTGACGGTCCAGGTGGTGTTGCGGATCAGGACGTCGACCTCTCCCGTCTGGAGCGCGGGCCCGCGCTGGTCGGTGGAGAGGGCTCGGAACTCGACCTTCTCGGCATCGCCGAGCACGGCCGCCGCCAGGGCACGGCAGAAGTCGGCATCGAAGCCGGTCATGTCGCCGTTCTCGTCAAGGAAGCTGAAACCGGGCAGGCTGCCGTTGACGCCGCAGATCAGCTCGTCGCGCTCCCGAACCAGCGCGAGGCGCCCCTCTGCGGGCGCCGGCGCCGGGGTGGCGGCGGCCGTCTCCTCCGGCGCGACCGATTCGGCGGCGCTCTCGCCGGGTGAGCCGGCCGGCTGTTCCGATGCGGGTGCCTGGTCGCCGCAGGCGGTGACGACCATGGCGAGCACCAGCAGGCCGATGATGGACAGGACGCGTCTGGACATGCGCGTCAAACCCTCCACGTGGGCGACCGATCGGTCGCCGGTCCCTTGGACCGATCCATCCTACGGGGCGCGCGCAACTGGGCGTTCAGCGCGTCCGGCCCGGTCGTGGGGCGCGCGAGTCGGTGGACGCTATCCTGTGCGCCGTGGATCGAGCCGATCTCGTACGTCTCCGCCGCGCGAGGGACCAGATGGACCGCGAGTACGCAGGGCCGCTGAACGTGGAGGCGCTGGCCCGCACGGCCCACATGTCGTCGGCCCATTTCTCGCGCAGCTTCCGCGCCGCCTTTGGGGAGACGCCGTACAGCTATCTCATGACCCGTCGCATCGAACGGGCCATGGCCCTGCTGCGCCGTGGGGACCTGTCGGTGACCGAGGTCTGCTTCGAGGTCGGATGCTCGTCGCTGGGAACGGCTCAGCACCCGCTTCACCGAGCTGGTGGGCGAGAGCCCCACTGCGTATCGGGCTCGGGACCACTCCTGGATGGACGACCTTCCCGCCTGCCTGGTGCGTGCTGCGACGCGACCGGTCAGGAATCGAGAAGCCACCGCGGCCGGCAGCGGCTAGGCTCGGTGTCATGGACGTGAAGCTGCAGGACTGTTTTCTGGCCGTCGACGATCATGACCGTGCGGTCGCGTTCTACCGTGACGCGCTCGGCTTCGAGGTGCGCAACGACGTCAAGGCCTATGGCATGCGCTGGGTGACCGTCGGTCCGCCCTCGCAGCCGGACATCAACATCGTGCTCGAGCCGCCCGCCGCGGACCCCGGTATCTCGGCGTCGGACCGCGAGACGATCGCCGACCTGCTCGCCAAGGGCCTGCTGCGCGGGCTGAACTTCTCGAGCCCGGACGTCGACGCGACCTTCGAGCGGGTGCAGGCCACCGGCGCCGAGGTGATCCAGGAGCCGATGGACCAGGGCTACGGGCGCGACTGCGCCTTCCGCGACCCGGCCGGGAACATGATCCGGATCATCCAGGCCCGGGACTGACGTGGTCTGGGGGCCGAGTTAGTCCTCCCCTGGGAGTATCGGCCAGGAAGTGGCCGTTGCTCCCACCCGCGAACCACGAACCGCGAACCAGGCGGCGCCTGTCTGGCCGATCGTTACGGGTGCGGACCAATTCGGCCAGGAAGTGGCCGATACACCCACCGGCGAACCAACCGGCGGGTGAAGGGGAAGGTGGTGGAGATGAGGGGACTCGAACCCCTGACCCCCGCGATGCGAACGCGGTGCTCTCCCAGCTGAGCTACATCCCCACGGGCCGCGCGAGTATAGCAAAGGTCACGGAGCCCTTCCCCGAATAGAACAGATGTTCGCTGTCGCATCTCGTTGAGATGGATGCGACACAGCCCGAGCCAGATCGCGCGCGAAGTGGTGACCTTCGGCGGCTTGACGACGGGCCGTCGAGTCCTACAACGATGGGAGGACCGCAACGATCTGGTGATCGGCAGCGTCCTTGGATCGAGGGAGACGGAGGGGATCATGAGAACCAGCCTCGCGGTCGCAAGCATCGGCCTGGCGCTGGTGCTGCCCGCCTGCGGCTCGCCCGGTGGAACCGTGCCGACATCTGGCATGCCCAGTGCCCCGGCGCCCGGTTCACCGTCTCCCGCGGTCGCCGAGTGCAGCCCGAGCCATCCGATGCCGTCGGGCGAGATCGTCAAGCTCTACTTCCCG
>DATAKU010000127.1:0-23832 GCA_036261425.1 Candidatus Limnocylindria bacterium
TAGCGGCCGACGCGACCGAGGTCGTAGCGGCGGAAGTTGAAGAAGAGGCTCGTGACGAGCGCGCGGGCGTTCTCCACCGTCGGCGGGTCGCCCGGGCGCAGCTTCTTGTAGACCTCGATGAGCGCCTCGTCCTGCGTCTGCGCCGGGTCCTTCTCCAGCGTCAGCGCGGTGAACGGGTGCTCCGGGTTGTCGTCGACGCTCTTGAAGAGGGCCTCGATCTCCGCGTTGTCGGTGAAGCCGACGGCGCGCAGCAGCGTGGTGACCGGGATCTTGCGCTTCCGGTCGACCTTGACGCTGAGCAGGTCCTTGTTGCTCGTCTCGAACTCGAGCCACGCGCCGCGGTTCGGGATCACCTTGGCGGCGAACAGGGGACGGCCGGTGGCCGGATCCTCGGCGGAGGTGTAGTAGACGCCGGGCGAGCGCACCAGCTGGCTCACCACCACGCGCTCGGCGCCGTTAATGATGAAGGTGCCCTGCTCCGTCATCCACGGGAAGTCACCCATGAAGACGGTCTGGTGCTTGACCTCGTCGGTCTCCTTGATGACGAGGTCGACCTCCACCTTCAGCGGACGCGCGTAGGTGAGGTCACGGGTGCGGCACTCCTCCTCGTTGAACTTCGGATCCTCGAAGTAGAACTCGCGGAAGTGCAGCTCCAGGTTCTTGCCGGTAAAGTCGGTGATCGGAGTGATCTCGTCCAGGAGCTCGCGAAGGCCCGTCGTCACGAACCACTGGAAGGAATCGGTCTGGGTCTGGATGAGGTTCGGGAGGGGAAGAACCTCGGGGATGTGAGAAAAGTTCTCTCGGGTCGGGGCCAGCTCGAAGCGGCCGGTCGACTCGGCCAAAGCCATTCAGGAACTCCTCGAAGAGGGCATGGTGGGGCGCGGACACGCGAAAGAGGAGTATATCACCGCTTGGCACTTCGTCAAGTGAAGCGCCTCAGGGCCGCGGTGCTGTTGTGCAGCCACTCTCCGGCCCGCTGCCGGCCCAGCGCATCGCCTGGACTCCGCCCCGCGCCTGACCGGTCGTTGGTCCGCCGCCGGGAGTATCGGCCAGGAAGTGGCTGTTCGTGGTTCGCAGCGGAGACGCACGGCCAGGATGAACCCGCCTGCCTGGCCAATCGTCCCAGGGCCGATGCAATTCGGCCACATGTTGGCCGGTAGTCCCACCCGCGGACTAACGCGCACCGCCCGAGGCTTGCCGGTGCCGGCACGCGGCGGATGCCGCACCATGCGTGCGTCCCTCCAGTTCGTCGAGCGGATGGGACGCCCGAGGCCCGACCCCCTCCTCCCCTGACCGGCGGCCTCACTCGCCGTCGGGCGGCGGGAACGTGAACCGTGTCGCGGAGGTGTTGAACCGCCGCACGTCGAACGCGATGATCTTCGTCGGCCGCGCCCGGAACACCGGGCCGTCGAGGTACTGCTCGACCGCAGGCCGATAGTCGAAGTCCGCCCCGTACTTCGCCGCGTACTGCCGCGCGATCTTCGACGCGACGTCACGTTCCAGCCCGCGCACCACGTCGACCACTGCCTGGCCGTATGCGGCACGATCCTCCACCTGCACGCCGAACGCGAGCCGCGGATCGCGCGCCAGGTTCCGCGCCCACAGCGTCCGGTCGCTGCCCTCGAAATAGAGGACGTCGTCCACCCAGGCGCCCCACTGCTCGACGAGGTGCGGCGAGCCATCGGCGCTGGTCGTGGAGAGCCAGACATAGCGTGCGGTGCGGAGCACCCGCTGGACCGACGCCCAGCTGAGCATGCCCTTCGGCGCGCGGGTGATGTAGCCGGGCGGGAGCCCCGGTCGGTCGCGCGTGGGTGACGTGGTGCTCATCGGCTCTTCTGCCTCCGTGGTCTGGATGAGGGGTCGGACCGACCCGGCCGCGCCCGCTGCTGAGTCGAGCCACGGACGTCAACCATGCAACGTTACCGAAGGAGCGGCGGTGTCCGCGGCGCCGAGCACTCGACGTCCGTGGCGACCACGACCCCTTCCGGCACCGGTGTACGATCGGGAGCGATGAGCGACTTCATCGGTGACACCACCGATCTGCTGCGCCGCACGCCGCGAGTCCTCCACGCCCTCCTTGCCGGGCTGCCCGACGCCTGGACCGATACGCCCGACGTACCGAACGAAGGCTGGCGCCCGCGGGACGTCGTCGGCCATCTCATCACCGGCGAGCTGACCGACTGGATCGAGCGGACCCAGCGCATCCTGGAGCACGGCACGGCGGTCCCCTTCGACCGATTCGACCGCTTCGGCCACCAGCAGCGCGACGCCGAAGCGACCCTGGACGAGCTGGTCGATCACTTCGCCGCCCTGCGAGCCGAGAACCTCGCACGCCTCGATGAGCTCGTCGGCGAGGGCGACCTGGACCGCCGCGGCCTGCACCCCTCGCTCGGCGAGGTGACGCTGCGGGAGCTCCTCGCCACCTGGGCCGTCCACGACCTCGATCACGTGGCGCAGATCTTCGCCGGCATGGCCGGATCGCACGACCGGGACGTCGGACCGTGGAAGGCGTACCTCGGCATCCTCCTGCGTCGCGACGATCCGGCCGCGGTCGCCGGCTGATCAGCGCTCGCCGGCATCGGCGCGGCTGGGCGCCCAGGCGCCGGTTGTCCGATATCGATGGACAGCACCATGGAAGAGGTCGCCTGGGTCCGCCATCTGGTCGATCGGGCCGTGGAGCGTCTCGATGGCGAGCCCGCAGATCACCCCGCTGCGCCACACGCGACGAGGCGGGCGGCCAAGCGCCGCCCGCCTCGGGTCGGGATTGAGCGAACGGACTAGAAGACGCGATAGGCGACCTCCGCCGGGGCGAGGAGGAGCTCCTTGAGCTCGTCGTCGACCTTGAGCAGGCTGATGTGCGCGCCCGCCATCTCGAGCGAGGTGCAGTACTCGCCGACATAGCTGCGGAAGACCTTGATCCCCTTCGCTTCCAGCTTCTTGTGGGCGTCGCCGTAGAGCAGGTAGAGCTCGCTGATCGGCGTCCCACCCAGGCCGTTGACCATCAAGGCGACTTCGTCGCCGGACTCGAACGGGAGGTCCGGCACGATGGCGTCGAGCAGGATGTCCACGATCTCGCTGGCCGGGCGCAGCTTCGCGCGCTCCCGACCCGGCTCGCCGTGGATGCCGATGCCGATCTCCATCTCGTCGTCGCCGATCTCGAACAGCGGCGTGCCGCGCACCGGCGGGGTGCACGAGCTGAGGGCGATGCCCATGGTGCGCACGTTGGCGATGACCTTCTCACCGACGCGGACGCACTCCTCGAGGGAGCCGCCCTTGTCGGCCATGGCGGCGGCGGCCTTGATCACCCAGAAGTTGCCCGCCACGCCACGACGGCCAACGGTCCAGGTCGAGTCCTTGACCGCGACGTCGTCGTTGACGAGCAGGTAGCCGATCTTCTGGCCCTCGGCCTCCTGGATCTCCTTGGCCATCTCCCAGGCCGTGCGATCGCCGGTGTAGTTGTTGACGATGTAGAGCACGCCCGCGGGCGTGTCCATGAGCTTGCTGGTCTCGGTCACGAACTCGACCGGCGGTCCGGCGAAGACGTCACCGGGGCAGGCGGCGTCGAGCATGCCGGGGCCGACGATCATGGTGTGGGCCGGCTCGTGTCCGGAGCCGGAGCCCTGGATGATCGAGACGCGGTCGGGCTTCGGCATATCGGCCCGATAGATGAGGTTGTACTTCGGCTCGTACTTCAGGGCGCCGTCGCTCGCGAGCATGATGCCCTCGAGGAACTCGGGCACGAACTGCTTCGGGTCGTTGACGAACTTCTTCACGCTCGGGGCCTCCTTGTCAGCTGCTGTGCTTGTCGCGCCAGGCGGCGCTGATGGCCTGGAGAATCACGCCGATCGCCGTCGCTCCGGCATCGACCGAGTCCCGGCTCCGGTCGCCCGTGTACGCGGCGCGGCCGCGCATGGCGAGCATTCCCTTGGTGTCCTCGGCGGCCTTGACCGCCACGTCGGCAGCCCGCTGAAGGGCGGCCACGCCGTGGTCGTCGATCGGCTGCCGGAAGCTCTCCTCGAGGCTGTCGATGGCGGGCACCAGCGCGTCGAGCAGGGTCTTCTCCCCCACGTCCGACTGGCCGCGCTGCTTGATGCCCTCGACCGCCGCGCGAAGCATGGCGATGAGCTCATCGGTGGACAGCTCGGTCTTGTCGCCGGCCGCCGCGCCGGCGCGCAGGAAGGCGGTGCCCCAGATCGGTCCGGACACGCCGCCCACCTTGCCGGAGATCGTGATCCCGATCTTCTTGAGGATCCCGCCGATGCTGGAGCGATCCCAGGTGTCGTAGTCCGCGGCGACGACCTCGAACCCGTTGCGCAGCGAGTACCCGAAGTCGCCGTCGCCGACGATCGAGTCGAGCTGCGCGAAGTAGTCGGCGTTGTCGACGATCGTGGTGGCCATCGTCTTGATGACGAGGTCGACGTCGTCGATCGCGGGTTGTGCCATACCTTTCTCCTCCAGATCAGGACGCGAGGCAACGCTCCAGGTCGGTCAGGGTCACGAAGTCGCCGGGCGTGGCGGCGCTCCGGTTGGCGATGACGCGGGTCTGCTCTCCGCCCGGATCCCCGAGCGATGAGACGACCAGGATGGCTTCGTCGTTGGCTTCCTCCTCCGTGTAGGCATTCACCGTCATGACGCAGCGCAGGCCCGCCGCGACCGCCGCGAGGAGCCCGTTGCGCGAGTCCTCCACCACCAGGGTCTCCGACGCTGGCTCCCCGAGCCGCTCGAGCGCCAGCAGGTAGATGTCGGGCGCCGGCTTCTTCTTCGGAACCACGTCGCCCGCCAGCACCGCGTCGAATCGGGCGGCCCGCTCGGGTCCGACGGCCCGCTCCAGGATGGCCCGGACCGATGGCTCCGCCGAGGTCGAGGCCACGACCAGCCGCCAGCCGGCGTCCTGCGCGTCGGTGATGATGCGGCGCACGCCCGGTCGGGTCGGCAGCTTGCCGGCGGCGACCATCTCGGTGTAGATGGCCGTCTTGCGCTTGTGCCACTCCGCGAGGAGCGCGGCCTGGCCCTCCGGATCGGCGGGCAGGCCGTTGGCGCGGCAGAACACGGGGGTCAGCTCGCTGGCCATCCGCTCCTTGCCGCCGGCGATCTGAAGCTTGCGGTGGTACTCCTCCTCGTCCCACTCGATGGGCACGCCGAACTCGCGGAACGTCTGGTTGAACGCGACCCGGTGCCCGTGGCGCTCGGTATCGGCCAGGACACCGTCGCAGTCGAAGATGAGGGCCGTCATGTCGCGCGCCCCTCGCTGCCGAACATGCGGATGTGCTCGACGGCCATCTCCTTGACGGCGGCCCGCTGCACCTCGAACAGGGAGGGCGGGTCGTACTTGCCGGCGTTCTCGGTCATGAAGTCGTATCCCGACTGCATGAAGCGGATCTTCAGCGCCGTCGAGATGTTGACCTTCGCGCAGCCGCGCGCGATGAGATCGGTGAACTGCTCGGGGGTCATTCCGGTGCCCCCATGGAGCGCCACCGGGATGCCGGTGGCCTCGACGATGTCGGTCACGCGCTGGCTGTCGAGCTTCGGCGCGGCGCGGTACATCCCGTGGGCGTTGCCGATGGCCGGCGCGAACACGTCGACGCCGGTGGCCTTGATGAACTCCACCGCGATCTCCAGGGTCTGGGCCTCGACCGCCTCGTCGTCGGCCATTTCCTCGACCCGCTTGAAGCCCTCGATCTCGCCCTCCACCAGCGCTCCGTAGGGCTTCGCCTCCTCGACCACCTCGGCGCACTGGCGCTGGTTCTCCTCGACGCTGAGCTTCGAGCCGTCGAACAGAACCGAGTTCCAGCCCTTGGCAAGGCACAGGCTGATGACCTCGCGGTCCGGGCAGTGGTCCAGGTGCAGCGCGACCGGCACGGTGATGGTCTCGGTCATGGCCCGCCACATGGCCATGAGGACGTCGGCGCCGACCGACTTCACGGTCTTCACTGACGTCTGCACGATCAGCGGGGCTCGCAGCTCTTCGGCGGCGGCCAGGCAGGCCTCCATGGTCAGGTCGTTGACGACGTTGATGGCCGCCACCCCGTACCGCTCGGCGAAGGCGCGGTCGATGATCTCCCTGGTCGGAACGACTGGCACTATCCACCTCCTGCGCGCGCGAGATCCACGACCTGGCGCGCGATCGCTTCATCGGTGATGAGCACGTCCACCACGCCGGCGCGCAGCACGCCGAGCACCGCGCGGGGCTTCTCCTCGCCGGACGCGACCGCAACGACGCTGTCGATCCGGCGCAGGTCATCGATCGACAGACCGATGAGACGGCTGTCATGCGGCGCTGGGATCACGGTCCCCTCGATGTCGACGAAGTTGCCGAGCACGTCCCCCACCGCTCCCTGCGTCCGCAGCTCGGCCATCTCGGTCAGCGAGAGACTGCCGCTGCGGACCATGGTGCAGTCGTCGTTCGTGCCGCCGATGCCTACCAGGGCCATGTCGGCGGCCGCGGCCACCCCGAGGGCCTGCGCCACGGTCTCCTGCGCGAGGATCTGGTCGCGGACCTCGGCGCCCTCGACGTAAGCCGGGGCGTAGAGGCTCTCGGCGCGGCCGCCGCAGCGCTCCGCCAGCGCGCGGCAGATCTCGTTCGGGTTGGTCGGGACGTCGACGCTCGGCGACCCGCCCATGGCACTGGCGAAGACACAGTCGATCGGGTTGGGCGGGCGGAAGAAGCGCGGCACCTCGCCGGTGTCGCGTCCGTGGCTGACCGCCACGACCATGCCGTCGCGCAGATGCCGCTCCAGGTAGCGGGCGGCGCTGCGGGCGACGCCCGAGCGCTGCGTGTCGACGTCGGGCCGGCGCGAGCTGACGATCGCGTCGGTGAGCGGGAAGGCCTCGAGCAGCAGGCCCTCGAGGTCGAGGTCGATCCCGAGCGGCGGCTCCACGTGGATCTCCACCACGCCGGTGCTCCGGGCGCGCTCGAGGAGGCGCTGGACCTTCGGGCGCGACAGGCCGAACTCCTCGGCGATGGCGCCCTGCGTCCGTCCATCGAGGTACCACCGGTGCGCGATGCGCGCCAGCAGCTCGTGGTCGTCCCAGCTCAGCTCGTCCGGCAAGGTCTGCGTCCCCGGCACTGCGGTGAGCAGTTGCTCACTCCTGCGCAGATGCTCATGCTAGCAGAGCAGGGCCGGGCGAACCGGCCGGATTCGCAGACATGCGAGGACGCCGGTCCCGTGTCGGGAACCGGCGTCCGTGGGTCGTGAGGGGGAGTCGAAGCGCAGGTGGGGCTACTTGACCTCGACGGTCGCGCCGGCCTCGGCCAGCTTCTCCTTCACCTGCTCCGCCTCCTCCTTGGCGACGCCCTCCTTGACGGCCTTCGGCGCGGCGTCGACGAGGTCCTTCGCCTCCTTCAGGCCGAGCCCGGTGAGCTCGCGGACGGCCTTGATCACCAGGATCTTGTTGGCGCCCACCTCGGTGAGCACGGCGTCGAACTCGGTCTGCTCCTCGGGCGCGGCCGCGGCGCCAGCGCCGTCACCACCGGCCGCCGGGGCACCGGCCGCGACGGCCACCGGGGCGGCGGCGGTCACGCCGTAGCGCTCCTCGAAGGCCTTCACGAGCTCGCTGAGCTCGAGGACGGTCATGTTGTCGATCGCCTCGAGGATCTGGTCCTTGTCCAGGGTCTTGGTCGCCATCGGTGTCTCTCGTCTCCTGTCGTTGAGTATCGGTTCGTCGGCGACCGTCAGGCCGCGTCGGGGGTCTGCTGCTGCTTCTTGTCCGCCACCGCGTTGAGCACGCCCACGAGGTTGCGCAGGTTCGCGGCGAGGACGCCGGCCATGGCCGTGAGCGGGGCCGCCATCCCACCGGCTGCCTTGCCGAGCAGGACGTCGCGGGACGGCAGGCTGGCAAGCTGGGTCAGCTGGGCGGCGTCGATCGGGCGATTGCCGAGCATGCCGCCACGGATGGTGACGACGCGCGAATACGGCCGGAACGCGTCGGCCAGGGCCTTGGCCATGGTCGCCTCGTCGCCATCGATCGAGGCGAGCGCGGTCGGCCCCTCGAGCATCGGCGTCAACTCGGTGCGATCTGCCTCGGCCGCCGCGATCTTCAGCAGGCGGTTCTTCGCCACGGTCAGCCGGACGCCGCTGTCGCGGAGCGTGCGGCGCACCGTCTGCATGTCCGAGACCTTCAGGCCCCGGTAGTCGGCCACGGCCAGCGCGGAGCTGGAGCGGAGCATCTCCGCCAGCTCGGCAACGGCCTGGCGCTTCTCTTCGGTGGGCATCGGTCTGGTGGTTCTTCCTCCTGGAAACGTCGAACGGCGGTCCCGTGCGCGCGTGACACGAGACCGCCGTGAAGCGAGTCATGATCGTGCCTGCGCGTGCCCCAGCGTCCGCCCCGGCATGGGATCGGCGCCGGCGATTGGTCCGGGAATCTCACCCGGGACGCATCGCGGTCTTCGGCGGTGTTTGGTTGTGCGGCGTGCATCGTAGCCGATGGGGCCGATCCTGTCCTCCGCAGCCTCGGTCTTCGATTCATGGCGGCGTCGGCGCCTGACGGCCGGTTCTGGGCTACGCCCCTTCGATTCATCCGCGAACTGGGCGCCTGGCGAGGCTCTGCGGGCCAGCTCAGGCGCCCCACGCACCGATGAATCGAAGAGGCAGCGCCGCGGGTGCGCCGTGGGGCGCCAGCCCTCCGGTGAATCGAGGGCGGCGGCGCGCCCCTAGCTGGCCGCCGCGGCCGCAAGCGCGGAGCCGATGTCGACCCGCACGCCGGGCCCCATGGTCGGGGCCAGGGTCAGGGTTCGCATGTAGGTCCCCTTCGCGCCCGACGGCTTGGCGCGCTGCACCGCGTCGATCAGGGTCGCCACGTTGGCGGCCAGCTGCTCGGGCGTGAAGCTGGCACGTCCGACCGGCACGTGGACGATCCCGGCGCGGTCGACCTTGAACTCGACCCGGCCGGACTTCACCTCGGAGACGGCGCGCTCCACGTCGAAGGTCACCGTGCCCGACTTGGGGTTCGGCATCAGGCCGCGCGGACCGAGCTTCTTCCCGAGCCGCCCCACGGTGCCCATCATGTCCGGCGTGGCGATGGCCACGTCGAAGTCGAACCAGCCGTCGTCGATCTTCTTGACCAGGTCGTCGCCGCCAACCTCGTCCGCGCCGGCGCGCAGCGCCTCCTGGGCCTTCTCGCCCTGGGCGAAGACGATGACGCGCGTCGTCTTGCCGGTGCCGTGCGGCAGCACGACCGTGCCGCGCACCAGCTGGTCGGCGTGGCGCGGATCGATCCCGAGCCGCAGGTGGGCCTCGACCGTGCCGTCGAACGTGCTCGTCGACAGCTTGGGCAGCAGCTCGGCCGCCTCGGCGATCTCGTAGCGGCGCTCGGGCTCGACGAGCTTCGCCGCCTCCAGGTACTTCTTTCCGTGCTTCGCCATCAGCCGGCCACCTCGATGCCCATGGAGCGCGCCGTGCCCTCGATGATCTTCATCGCCTGCTCGACGGTGTTCGCGTTGAGGTCGTTCATCTTCATCTCGGCGATCTCGCGCAGCTGATCGCGGGTCACCGACCCGACCTTCTCCCGGTTGGGGACCGATGAGCCGCTCTCCACCCCGGCCGCCCGCTTGAGCAGCGCGGCCGCCAGTGGCGCCTTGGTCACGAACGTGAACGATCGGTCCTCGAAGACGGTGATCTCGGCCGGGACCACGTAGCCACGCATCTCCGCGGTGCGCTCGTTGAAGGCCTTGATGAACTCCATGATGTTGATGCCGTGCTGGCCGAGCGCGGGGCCGACCGGCGGCGCGGCGGTGGCGGCACCGGCGGGCGCCTGCACCTTCAACATCGCGCGGATCTTCTTTGCCATCGGTTCTCCTTCGGAGGTTCAGGCGGGACCGATCGGGTCGGTCCCTCCCTCTGCGGTAAGGCGGCGCGCATGCGCCGGGGAATCGGTCCTACAGCTTCTCGATCTGCAGGAAGTCGAGCTCGACGGGCGTCTCGCGGCCGAAGATGCTGACGAGCACCTTGACCTTGTTGCGCTCCGGGTTGACCTCGTCCACGGTGCCGATGAACTCGGCGAACGGGCCGTCCTTGACGCGCACGCTCTGGCCCTTCTGGTACTGGACCTTGAACTTCGGCGTCTCGACCCCCATCTGCTTGAGGATCTTCTTGACCTCGTTCTCGTCGAGCGGCAGCGGGCGGTTGCCCGAGCCGACGAACGAGGTGACGCCCGGCGTGTTGCGCACGACGTACCAGGACTCGTCGCTCATGGCCATCTCGACCAGCACGTAGCCCGGGAACACCTTCCGGTTCACCGTCTGGCGCTGGCCGTTGCGAATCTCGATCTCCTCCTCCATCGGGACCAGGACCTGGAAGATCTGATCCTCCACGCCCATCGACTCGATGCGGTGCTCGAGATTCGCCTTGACCTTGTTCTCGTAGCCGGAGTACGTGTGGATCACGTACCACTGCTTCTTGGCGCGCGCCTCCTCCGGCAGGTCGCCGGGGCGCGGGGCCTCGCGGGAGAGGCGCGCGGCCTCGCGGGCCTCGTTCATCTCCTCGGTGTCGGGGGTCGTCTGGTCAGCCATCAGAGCACCTGGTCCACGAGCGTGTTGAAGACGAAGTCGAGTACGTAGATGTAGATGCCCACGGCGATCGAGACCGCCATGACGAGCAGCGTCAGGCGGATCACGGTCTCGCGCGTCGGCCAGGCCACCTTCTTGAGCTCGGCCCAGCTCTCGACCAGGTATCGGCGAATGCCGGTCAACACGTTCGCTTCGTACTTCCTGCTACGGGTTCGGGTCGCATCGGTCGCATCAGTCGGTTCGGGGGAGGCGGTGGAGGTCGTGAAGGCGTTCGCGAGAGGTGGCAGGGGCGACAGGACTCGAACCTGCAACCGCTGGTTTTGGAGACCAGTGCTCTACCAATTGAGCTACACCCCTATCGCGACGCGCTCCCCTACTTGGTCTCGCGGTGCGGCTGATGCTGCCGGCAGCGCGGGCAGAACTTGTTCAGCTCCAGGCGCCCCGGGTCGTTCTTCTTGTTCTTCCGCGTGCTGTACGTGCGCTCCTTGCAGACGGTGCACGCCAGGGCGATCACGGGTCGGTTCTCGGCCTTTGCCACGTGGTCTCTCGTTCCTCGTCATCCACCGGCCGGAGCCACGCTGAACTAGGGCCTTGGTGCCGGGGGAAAGCCCGATGATTCTACGGCTGGACGGCCCCGAGTGTCAACGAGGCTGGGACGGCGCGGGCCGGTGCGCCGCGTCTAGGCCCCCGCGATTCATGCGGGCGTCTGACGCCTGACGGGCCTGCGCGGCGCGATCCATTCGATTCATCAGTGCCGGCAGCGCCCCGGCGCGTGAAAGCACCGGTGCCAGGCGCTCAGCTCACGCATGAGTCGAACACTCGTCGCCCCGGAGCAGGCTCCGGCGACGAACACCCACATGATTCGTCGGACGAAGCGACCGAACCCGGATCAGGGGCCGGACCCGCGACCCATCGACTCACTGGCCGATGCGGTCGCCGCCATGGCCCCCTCCCCGCGCCCTCGCCGCCGGAGCACGATCCGCGTGAACGGCAGCCGCAGGTCACTGAAGACCTCGATGCTCACCAGGAAGCCCAGGAAGATGAAGAGCACGCCCAGCAGCTCGCCCAGGAAGAAGGCCCAGGTGATGCCGAACCGGTTCAGCCCGCTGGTCCAGCCGGGGATGAAGCCACCGATGGCGATCAGGATCGTCGCCGGCACGCGGGAGTTCAGCGTCCCGTTCCACAGGGCGCGCCACGCTCCGGGAAGCGAGGCGAAGAAGTTCACGACCACCGCGATGCCGCGACCGATGGCGCCGATGACCGGCGGGCCGCCGGCGACCCGGAGGACGCGGTGCTTCGGCATGAAGATGTAGGCCGAGTACACCGCG
Organism: Candidatus Limnocylindria bacterium; assembly: GCA_036261425.1. Taxonomy (GTDB): domain Bacteria; phylum Chloroflexota; class Limnocylindria; order QHBO01; family QHBO01; genus JACDBZ01. The sequence goes on from DATAKU010000127.1 coordinate 11,833, forward strand.
CCGAACACGAGGGCGAAGGCGCCCGCGATGTTGAACGGCGGTGTGAGCACGCGCAGGTCGGCGGGGAAGGCCTCGCCGGTCGGCACGCCGGTGACGTCCAGGTGATAGCCGGGAGCGGCGACCGCGGCGGTGGCGGTGAGGATCGTCACAACCACCGAGGCGGCGACCAGGATGACGGCCGATGCCGGCGCGACGAGCGAACGCCGGTAGCGCGTGATCCCGACCAGCACCACCGCAGCCAACGCCGAGAGCCCGACGACCGCCGGGACGACGCCGGCCGACACCGGATCGCCCTCGCGCGCGCGGGCCAGCGCGGACAGGATGCTGAACAGCCCGCCGGCGAAGACGCTGAAGGCCACGAAGTAGCCGAAGCGCGTGCGCTCGAGCAGGTACACCGTGCCGAGCCCGAGGTACGACGCGACGCCGAAGGCGCCGATGAGGTACCAGGCGCGGTAGAGCGGCTCGTTCCAGCCGAACGCCCCCCCGACGAACTCGGTGCCGGCGCTGATGCCGTACCACAGCAGCCCGATCGTCCAGACCAGCTGGTAGGCGCGTCTCCGGCGGAGCCACTGGTCGAAGACCATGACCGCGAACACAAACGAGAGCACCGAGCTCAGGAGCGGGAGAACGACGTTGGGATCCAAGCGCGCGCGAGCCTCCGAGAGCCGTGAACCGACGAACCGGTGGGCCGATGGACTGGAGCCCACGTCCGGGCTCGAACCGGAGACCTCTTCCTTACCAAGGAAGTGCTCTGCCTACTGAGCTACGTGGGCCCGCCTCGACGCGTCACCGGGCGCGTGCAGTGTCGCAGGATCCACCGATCCCCGACAACCATCGGTCAATCTTGGAAAATCTCGGTTCCCGACCGAGGTTCGCCGGACCGACGTGGCTCTTCGGATGGGAAGGATGGTGGGCAGGGAGGGAATCGAACCCCCACAGTCGAAAGACGGCTGATCTACAGTCAGCGGAGCTCACCACCTGCTCAACCTACCCACGAATTCGACCGGCGCGTGGTGCGTCGCCGGCCGGGGCCGAGTATATCGAAAGCGCCCCGCTTGCTCAACCGTGCGAGGCGCTGGAGCCGAGGGTGGGAGTCGAACCCACAACCGTCGGTTTACAAAACCGATGCTCTGCCATTGAGCTACCTCGGCCGGCCAGTCGAGTGTAGCAATTCAGCGGCGTGGAGCGGCCGGCGGCAGCGGGGTGCGCACGGGCGCCGGGCGAGCGGGCGTCGGGAAGAGCGCCTGGATGATGCGCTGCGCGAGGGGTGTGCGGGCCGGTGGCGCGGATGGGCGGCGGTTCGGGGTGGGAGCGGCCATGGCGCCCCCCAATGCATGGACCGTGCCGCGGTCATGCCTGCCGCTGGCGCACGACCTCGAACAACAGGAGCGCGCCGGCCGTGGCCGCGTTCAGGCTCGCCACCTGGCCCCGCATCGGAAACCGGACCAGCAGGTCGCAGCGCCGCTTGGTCGCACCCGACAGGCCGCTCCCCTCGCTGCCCACCACCACCGCCAGTGGCCCGCGCAGGTCGCTGTCCCAGGCCGTGTCGGGCGCCTCCTGGTCCGCGGCCACCAGGCGGAGGCCCGCCAGCTTGAGCTCGTGGATCGCCTCACCGATCGTGGGGGTGCGGGCGAGGAGCAGGTGCTCGCTGGCGCCGGCGCTCGCCTTCACCGCCGCGGCCGAGAGCGGTGCCGCCCCGCGCTCGGGAAAGACGACGCCGTGAACGCCGGCCGCGTCGGCGGCGCGCAGCAGGGTGCCGAAGTTCGTCGGATCCTGCAGGTGCTCGAGCACCAGGACCAGCGGCGTCTCGCCGCTGCCGGACGCCGCGTCCAGCATGTCGGCGACGTCGGCGAAGTGGCGCTCACCCACCTCGAGCGCGACGCCCTGGTGCCCGTCCATGCCCACGATCCGCGTCAGTCGGTCGGTGGGAACGCGGTCGACCGGGACGTGGAGCCGGCGCGCGTGGTCGGTGATCACGCGCAGCTCGGGCGACGCCCTGGCGGTGGCGGACACCAGCAGCCGGCGCGCCTCCCGCCCCGCGGCCAGTGCCTCGGCCACGGGGCGACGGCCGCCGATCCACTCGCTCATCCGGCCGGCTCGACCCCAGCCACGGCCCAGGCGGCGATCCCCTCGGCGCCGGTGAAGCCGAGGCCGTCCGAGGTCGTGCCCTTGACCGACACCGCCGAGGCATCGACCCCGAGCAGCTCGGCGATCCGCCGCTCCATCTCCTCACGGCGAGGAGCGATCGCCGGCCCAGCGGCCGCCACCGCCAGGTCCACGGACGCAGGCCGCCAGCCGGCCTCTCCCAGCCGGGCCACCGCGCGCCGGACGAGGTCGCCGGAGTCGGCGCCGGACCACGCAGCCTCGCCCGGCGGGAAGAGCGTCCCGACGTCGCCCAGCCGCGCCGCACCCAGCAGCGCGTCGATCAGCGCGTGGAGGACCGCGTCGCCGTCGGAGTGGCCCTCCGGCCCACGCGGCTCGTCGGGGAAGGCGACGCCGCCGAGACGCATCGGGCGGCCCTCGGCCAGTCGATGCGCGTCGAAGCCGATCCCCGATCGGGTTCCGGCGGGCCGCGCCTCGGCGATCGGCGTGGCCCGCGAGGCCAGCAGCGCCCGCATGGTCACCAGGTCCATCGGCTCGGTGAGCTTGCGGTTGGCCGGGTCCCCGGGGATGACGTGCACCGGCACGCCCGCCGCCGCCAGGGCGCCCGCGTCATCGGTGATCGGCCGGCCCCAGGCGTGCGCTTCCTCGATGCTGGCTCGCAGCTGGCCCAGGCGAGCGGCCTGGGGCGTCTGGGCAGCCACCACCTCCTCCCGATCGATCGGCGCGGCCACGCGCTCGCTGCGGACCCGCTTCAGCGAGTCGACCACCGGCACGACGGGGATGACCGCGCCCTCGCGCGCCGCGGCAGCCTCCGCCACCGCGCCGATGAGCTCGACGCTCACCGCGGGGCGGGCGGCATCGTGCACCAGGACCAGCGTGTCGTCATCGAAGCCGTCGCGGCTCAGCGCCCAGATGCCGGCGATGACCGAGTCGGCGCGCGCCTCGCCGCCCGGGACGACGAGGCATCGATTCACGGCGTCGGGCGGCAGCCCGGTGGCGTAGTGGTCAACCGCCTCGGCCGGCACGGTGAGGGCGACCCGCGTCAGGCCGGGCGACGCCAGCAGCGCGTCCACGCTCCAGCGCCAGGTCGGCCGGCCCCACAGATCGGTCCACAGCTTGTCGACCCCCATGCGGGTGCTCCGGCCCGCGGCGACCACGATGGCCGTGAACTCAGCCGGCATCGGTCCTCAGCCGCCGTCTTCGCGAGGCTGGGCGAAGATCATGCGACCTGCCACCGTCTGCAGCACGCGCGTGACGCTGATCGGCAGGTCCTGGTTCATGAACCGCACCCCGCCCTCCACCACGATCATCGTGCCGTCGTCGAGGTAGCCCACGCCCTGGCCCTGCTCCTTGCCCTCCTGGATGATCCGCACGCTCAGTTCCTCCCCGGGATGCACCACCGACTTCACCGCGTTCGCCAGCTCGTTGACATTGAGCACCCGGATGCCCTGCAGGTCCGCGACGCGGTTGAGGTTGTAGTCGTTGGTGAGGATGGCGGCCTGGTGATCGCGGGCATAGGCCATCAGCTTTGCGTCCACCTCGCCCACCTCGGGATACGTCGCCTCGCTCATCTCCACCGGCGTGATCGAGTCCCGCTGCAGCGCGGACAGCATCTCCAGGCCGCGACGGCCACGGTTCCGGCGCATGGCGTCCGGCGAGTCGGCGATGCGCTGGAGCTCGTCCAGGATGAAGCGCGGCACGACGAGCGTGCCGAGGATGAACCCGGTCCGCGCGATGTCCGCGATCCGCCCGTCGATGACCGCGCTGGTGTCGATCACGACCCGGTTGGCTGCCCTGGATCGCCGCGCGCCGGGCAGCAGGCTCCCGAAGGCGTGCAGCAGCACGTCGCGCTTGTACATGGTGGCGGCCAGCATCATGGCGGCCAGGAAGACGGCCACCACCGGCGGGAGCAGGGAACCGAGCACGCCGCCGAGCTGGGCCAGCGGCACCCCGATCAGCACGCCCATCAGGAGCCCCACGATGATCGCCCCCGTCCCCAGGGCGAACTCGCCGGCACCGGCCTCGGACAGCTTCTCCACCGCCCGCCGCGCCGGATAGATGGTGATGTAGGGGATGGCCAGGTATCCGAACAGCAGCGTGGCCACCACGAAGGCGGTGAGGAACGCCGGGCGGTTCGCCGGGGCAATGAGGTCTCCGGCTCGCTGCAGCAGGGCGAGGCCGAGCGCGAAGCCGAAGAGGGTGCCCAGCAGGGCGCCCAGCAGCTGGACGATCCGGGTCATGATCAGATGAGTGCGCCGATGAGCCTGCGCCGCCGCCCCCTGGACGAGATGAACGCGGATGAATCGGCGACGCGCGCAGGGCGGCCACCTTAGCACGCCCCCTGCGGTGCGTCCACGCAACCGATCCGGCCTCGTGCCGGCCGGACGCTACGGCTCCAGGGCCAGTCGGACCGCCTCGCGGATGTCCCGGGCCACGACGAGACCGGCTGCGGCCGGCGCCGCCGCGCCCCGGGCAGTGCCGGTGATGAGGCGCTCGAAGCCGAGACGGCTGGCCTCCACCACGCGGCGCTCGGTCCGGGCCGCGGCGCGGAGGTGCCCCGAGAGGGCGACCTCCCCCGCCAGGACGGTCGCCGGCGCGACGGGCCGTTCCCGCAGGCTGGAGGCGAGGGAAATGGCCACGGCCAGGTCCGCCGCCGGCTCGTCGATGCGCAGGCCGCCGGCCACGTTGACGTACACGTCGTGGCTCGTCAGGTTCAGGCCGGCGTGACGTGCCAGCACCGCGATGAGCATGAGGACCCGGTTCACGTCGATGCCCGTCGTAGCGCGGCGCGGCGACCCGTAACTCGATGGCGCCGCCAGCGCCTGGATCTCGACCGCCAGCGGGCGCGTCCCCTCCAGGGCGATGGTGACCGCCGCGCCGGCCGTGGGTGCCTCATCCGACTCGAGGAAGAAGCGGCTGGCATCGGCGATCTCGGCCAGGCCGTCGCCGCGCATCTCGAGCACGCCGACCTCGTCGGTGGAGCCGAACCGATTCTTCGCCGCGCGCAGCAGTCGGGTGGCCCCGAGACGCTCCCCCTCCAGGTAGATGACCGCGTCCACCAGGTGCTCCAGCGTCCGGGGTCCCGCGACCGTCCCCTCCTTCGTGACGTGCCCCACCAGCGCGACCGATGTCTGCCCCGCCTTTGCCGCCTCCGCCAGCCGGGCAGCCACCTCGCGGACCTGGCCGACGCTCCCTGCCGGACCGGACAGCTCGGCGCTGCTCAGGGTCTGGACGCTGTCGACGATGGCGAGGGCCGGCTGCTCATGATCGATGGCAGCCAGGGCGGTCTCCAGGTCGGTCGTGGCGGCCAGGGCGAGCCCGTCCACCACGGCGCCGACGCGCTCAGCCCGCCCACGGACCTGGGCGGCCGACTCCTCGCCGGTGACATACAGGACGCGGGACCCGCCCCTCGCCAGCCGCCCGGCCAGCTGGAGCAGGAGCGTCGACTTGCCGATGCCGGGGTCGCCACCGAACAGGGTGATCGAGCCGGGCACGAAGCCGCCGCCCAGCACACGGTCCACCTCCCCGATGCCCGAGGTCAGGCGCGACGCCTCGGCGCTGCTGACGGCGCCGATCGGCGTCACCGCTGAGGCGCCGGCCATGGCCCGCGCGGCCGAGGGCGCCCTGGTTGCCGCGCGCGGGGCGGCCACGGTCTCCACCAGCGTGTTCCACGCGCCGCAGGCCGGACACTGCCCCGCCCACTTGGGCGAGGCGCCGCCGCACTGCTGGCACAGGTAGGTCGTCTTGACGGGTGGCACCGATCCTCCGCAGCGACGCCTCAGGAGCGCGGGACGAATCGTCCCACGCCCGCGCTCATCGGGGCCTTACCGGCCGCTTACCGGCCTGCGCGGGCCGGCTGGCGCTTGGAGGCCGTCTCGCGATCGATGGTGAGGCTGCCGTCGGGCCCGACGTCCACCACGACGGTGTCGCCGGCCTTGAAGGTCGCCTGCAGCATGCGCTCCGCCAGCGCGTCCTCGATCTGGTTCTGGATCTCGCGCCGCAACGGGCGCGCGCCGTAGGCCTGGTCGTAGCCCTTGGCGATGATCGCGTCCTTCGCGGCATCGGTCACCACCAGGTTCATCTCCTGGCCGGCGAGCTGCTCCTTCACGCGGGCCAGCAGCAGGTCCACGATCTGGCGGATCTCCTCGCGCGTGAGCTGCCGGAACACGACGGTGGCGTCGATCCGGTTGAGGAACTCGGGCCGGAACGTGTTCTTCAGCTCGCCGAGGACCTTGTCCTTCATGCGCTCGTAGTCTGCCGTCGCCTGGGCCTCTTCCGATCCTCCGGCGCGGAACCCGATGGAGGTGTCACGCTGCAGCTGCTGCGCGCCGACGTTGCTGGTCATGATGATGACGGTGTTGCGGAAGTCGACGCGCCGGCCCTTGGCATCCGTCAGGTGCCCGTCCTCCAGGATCTGGAGGAGGATGTTGAACACCTCCGGGTGCGCCTTCTCGATCTCGTCGAGCAGGACGACGCTGTAGCTCTTGCGCCGCACGGCCTCGGTCAGCTGGCCGCCCTCGTCGTAGCCGACATAGCCGGGCGGGGCGCCGACCAGGCGCGACACGTTGTGACGCTCCATGAACTCGCTCATGTCGATCTTCACGAGCGCGTCCTCGCTGCCGAACATGAATTCGGCCAGCGCCTTGGCCAGCTCGGTCTTCCCGACGCCGGTGGGGCCCATGAAGATGAACGAGCCGATGGGCCGCTTCGGATCCTTCAGGCCGGCGCGGGCGCGACGCACCGCCTTACTGATCGTCTCGATCGCCTCCTGCTGACCGATGACGCGGCCATGCAGGGCCTCCTCCATCTTCAGCAGGCGCTCGGACTCCTCGGCGCTGATGCGGATGACCGGGATGCCGGTCCACATGCTCACGACCTGGGCGATGTCCTCGTCGGTGACGACCGGCGTGTCCTTGGCCTGCTCGTCGTGCCAGGCCTTGCGCATCTCCTCGATGCGCTCCTTGCCCTTCGCCTCCTCGTCGCGCAGGCTGGCCGCGGCCTCGTAGTCCTGGCCGGCGATCGCCTCGTCCTTGCGGCGGGTGACGTCCTCGAGCTCCTGCTGCGCCGCCTTGATCTCCGGCGGCGCCGATGCGGAGCGCAGCCGCACGCGCGACCCTGCCTCGTCGACGAGGTCGATGGCCTTGTCCGGCAGGGCGCGGTCGGCCACGTAGCGCACGCTCAGGTCAACCGCAGCGTGAATTGCCTCGTCGCTGATCTTGACGCGGTGGTGCTCCTCGTAGCGTTCCCGGATCCCGAACAGGATCTCGATCGCCTGGTCCACGGTCGGCTCGTCGACCATGACCGGCTGGAAGCGCCGCTCGAGGGCAGCGTCCTTCTCGATGTACTTGCGGTACTCGTCCAGCGTCGTGGCGCCGATGCACTGGAGCTCCCCGCGACTCAGGGGCGGCTTCAGGATATTGGCCGCGTCGATCGCGCCCTCGGCCGCGCCGGCACCGACCAGCGTGTGGAGCTCGTCGATGAACAGGATGTTGTCGTTGCTCGAGCGCAGCTCCTCGATGATCTTCTTGAGCCGCTCCTCGAACTCGCCGCGATACTTCGTGCCCGCCACCAGCGAACCGATGTCGAGGGTCAGGACGCGCTTGTCGGTGAGCGTCTCCGGCACGTCGCCGGCCACGATGCGGTGCGCCAGGGCTTCGGCGATCGCCGTCTTGCCCACCCCGGGTTCCCCGATCAGGGCTGGGTTGTTCTTCGTCTTGCGCCCGAGGATCTGGATGACTCGCTCGATCTCCTTCTCCCGGCCGATGACCGGGTCGAGCGCGCCGGAACGCGCCGCATCGGTCAGGTTGATGCCGAGCTGGTCGAGGGTCGGGGTCTTCGATGGGCGCTTCGTCTCCTGCGCCGGTGCCGCGGTGCTCGACTGGCTCAGGACGTGGATGACCTGGTGCCGCACCTTGTCCAGGTTGACGCCCAGACTCTCCAGCACGCCGGCGGCGATCCCCTCGCCCTCGCGCACGAGGCCGAGGAGCAGGTGCTCGGTGCCGATGTAGTTGTGGCCCAGCCGCCGCGCCTCGTCGATGGCGAGCTCGATGACCCGCTTGGCGCGCGGGGTCAGGCCGACCTCGCCGACGACCGGGCGGTCGCCGCGACCGATGATGACCTCGACCGCCGTGCGGACCTTGGACAGCTCGACGTTCATGTTCTCGAGCACGCGCGCCGCCACGCCCTCGCCCTCGCGGACGAGGCCGAGGAGGAGGTGCTCGGTCCCGATGTAATTGTGGTTGAACCGCTGGGCCTCGTCCTGCGCGAGGGTGAGGACCTTCCTGGCTCGATCGGTGAACTTGTCGAATCGGTCCATTGGTCGCCGCTTTCGTGTGCTGAGCTCAGAGTGTACGGCACCGATGCGGAAGAGTGCGTCGCCGCCTCGTCGTCCCGTGCGGTAGAGATACGCTCGACGCTTCCGATCGGCTCACCGTTGCATCCCGCCTGGCCCAGACAGCGACGAAGCGGACCCTGGCCGGGTCCGCACCGATCGCGCTGGCTCGATGTGGCGTCAGCTGACGCCGCTGCCGGTCAGGCCTTCTCGTCGGCCTCCTCGGCGGCAGCCGCGGGCTCGGCCTCGGATTCAGCCACAGGAGCCTCCGTCGGCTCCTCCGTGGCAGCCGCCTCGGTGGTCACAGCCTCGGCGGTCGCCGGCTCCTCGGCGGCAGGCGCCTCGGCGGTCTCGACCTCGGCGGTCGCCGGCTCCTCGGTGGAAGCCGTCATCGGCTCCTCGGCGGCGGTGGCTGCCTCCGCCGGCTCGGCTGCCGGCTCGGCGGTGGCCTCCTCGGCCTGCGACTGCGAGGCGCGGAACTGCTCGAGCAGCCCCGACTCGGCGAACGCGGCCGCCATCGTGTTATCGATGCCGCCCTCCGGCTCGGCGGTGGCGTCCTCCGGGCGGTAATCGAAGCGCTCGCGCCGCGGGCCGCGATCCCGCCGCGGACGCTCCTCGCGCGGCGCCGGCGCCGGACGATCCTCAGCCTGCTTCAGGCTGAGGCCCAGGCGATGACGCTCGGAGTCGAGGCTGATGATCCGCAGCTTGGTCTGCTGGCCCTCCTGGACGACGTCGCCAGGGTGGGCGACGCGCTGGTGGGACAGCTCGCTGATGTGGATCAGGCCCTCGAGCCCCTCCTCGACGCGCACGAACGCGCCGAAGTTCACGAGCTTCGTCACGGTCCCGTCGATGACGTCGCCGATCTTGTACTTGGCGACAGACTCCTGCCACGGGTCGGGCTGCAGCCGTCGGATCGACAGGCTGATCCGGCCGCGCTCGTGGTTGATGTCGATGACCTCGGCCTCGACCTCGTCGCCGATCTGGTAGGCCGTCTCCGGGTTGTTGACCTTGTTCCAGGAGAGCTCGCTCTTGTGGACCAGGCCGTCGATGCCGCCCAGATCGACGAAGACGCCGAACGGTGCGATGCTTCGCACCACGCCGGTCACGCGCTGGCCGGTCTCGAGGCTGCTGAACAGCTCGTCACGCTTCTCGCGGCGCTCCTCGTAGAGGGCGACCTTCTCGGAGAGGATCAGGCGGTTCGCCTTGCGGTTCACCTCGAGGATCTTGAGCCGAAGCGTGCGCCCGACGAAGGGCTGGAGCTTCTCGGCGATCTCCTGCGCCGCATCGCGAGGCTGCTCGTCACGCGGCCGGCGCGGGAAGTCGACGATCTGGCTGATCGGCACGAAGCCGCGCACGCCGAGGTCGACGATGAGACCGCCCTTGTTGTGGTCGATGACGCGCGCCTCCACGATCTCGCCGGCGTCGAACCGCTCCTGCATCGCGCGCCACTTGCGCTCCAGGCCGGCACGGCGGAGCGACAGGACGGCGTGTCCCTCGGGCGACTCGGGCTGGAGGACGTAGACGAGCACCTCGTCGCCGACCTTGATCTCGGGCCGGCTATCCTCGCCCTCGCGTGGAGCGCGGCGGCTCATGAGCTCGCGGTTGCTGACCACGCCCTCGCTCTTGCCGCCGAAGTCGACCAGGATCTCGTCCGGATCGATGCGAACGACCGTGCCCTCGACCACGTCCCCGTGCTTGAGGCTCTTCACCTCGTGATCGGGCTGGTCCAGGAGCTCCGCCATCGTCATCGGCTCCGACGCGACGGCAGCCTGCTCGAGCTCGGAGGGCGCGGCGGCGGCCTCCTCAGCCTCGGCGCCATCGGTTGCGGATGGCTCAGGGCTCGCCTCGACGGCGGAGATCGCATCGGCGGCCTGCGCGTCGGGCGCGGCCGCGGCGGCTTCCGTGTCGGGCGTCGTCGCGGTGGCCTCCGTCAACGGTGCGACCTCGGTTGCCGAGGCGTCGCTCACGGTGCCGGGCTGGGCATCGGCCTGGCTCTCGGCCGGCGCGGCGTCGGATGGCTCGGCAGTCGGCTGTGCCTCCTCGGCCGATGGGGCCTCGATGGCCTGCGCTTCGGTCGGGGTGCCGTCACCCTCGGCGGTGGCAGCCTCCCCCGACTGAGGCTCGGTGGCCTCGCTCGGCTGCTCGTCGGCAACGCTCACCGCGGCCTCCTGGTTGGGGTCGTCGGTGGCGCTCGGCGTCGCCTGGTTCGTCTGGTCGCTCAACGTGTCAATACGCTCCTGTCCTCAGTGTCCGAACAGCAAACAACGCCCTCGCGCGGAGGACGTCATCACCGGTCTTCGCTCTCAGGTGCTGCCCACGGTCTCGAATCGGACGAGTCGGTGCTCCTTCCTGCCTGACGATCGGATCGACGCGCTCACGCACGCTTATGGGGTTGTCTGCCACACGGCCCGAGTAGCATACCATAGGGTCAAATGCGAACCGTCTCGCGTGCCTGAGCTCCCCGATCTGACCGTCGTCGCCGAAGAGCTGACGCGCCGAGTCGCCGGACGAACCGTCATCGAGGCCACGACCCCCGCGCCGATCCTGGTGCGTGCCACGGCCGAGGACATGACCGCCCTCGCGGGCACGCGGCTCGGTGCCGCTCGTCGCCGCGGCAAGTTCCTCCTGCTCGACTTCGAGGCCGCTGCCTCGCCCCAGCGCGTCCTGGCGGCCAATCCCATGCTGGCCGGGCGATTCTGGCTCGTGCCCCACCGGGAACGGGTTCGTGCCCGCACCGGACTTCGGCTCCATCTCGAGGGCGACGAGGACCTGCGCTATGTCGACCGGGAGATGCTGGGCAAGCTGTACCTCGTGCCACCGGACGGCATGGATGCGGTACCCGGCTGGTCGGAGATGGGTCCGGACGCCGATGACCCCGATCTGACGCTCGACGCCTTCCGACAGCGCATCCGTCGTCACCCTGGCGAGCTGAAGCCGCTGCTGCGGAATCCGCGATTCATCGCCGGCATCGGCAACGCCTACTCCGACGAGATCCTGTGGCAGGCGCGATTGGCGCCGTTTCGGAAGCGAAGCACCCTGTCGGATGACCAGGTCGAGGCCCTGTACCGCGCGATCCGCAGCGTCCTGGCCGATGCCACCGAGCGCCTGCGGAGCCTGGTCCCGCCCGAGATCCAGACCCAGCACCGCGAGTTTCTCAAGGTCCACCTGCGCGGCGGCGAGCCGTGCCCGCGCTGCGGTCGCGAGCTGCGCCAGATCGGCGGACGAGAAGCCACGACGTTCTGTCGAACCTGCCAGCCGCCGCTCTGATCGGTGGTGTGCCCGCCACGCGCGATGGCTGGCGCCGGTCAGGGGATGACGAGCACCTGGCCGACGATGATCTCGTTCGGGTCGGCGATGCCGTTCGCCGCCTGGATGGCTGCCACAGTCGTGCCGAACCGCTGGGCGATGGCCGCCAGCGTGTCCCCCTGCTGGACGACGTATGTCGTCTGCGCCGGAGGTGGCGCCGGCGTGGCAGCGACTGTCGGCACCGGGGTGGGCGCCGGCGTGGGAGGCGGCGTGGGCTGTGGGGTCGGCTCCGGTGTCGGGCTGTTGGTCGGCGTCGGCGA
>DATAKU010000128.1:0-6045 GCA_036261425.1 Candidatus Limnocylindria bacterium
GCAGCGTCTTCCGCTCGCCGGAGCCACCGATCATGATCGGCAGGTGCTCCTGCAACGGTCCCGGCAGGAGGCGCGCGTCTCGGAGCCGATAGCGCCCCTCCGGCGGCGACGTGACGAGCTTCCCGTCCAGCAGGTCGCGCATGGCGGCCACGGCCTCGTCCATCCAGGTCAGTCGCTCGCCGGGGGAGGCGCCGAACTCGATGCCGTACTCGGTGTGCTCGGTCTCGAACCAGGCGCCGCCGATACCGAGGATGGCCCGCCCCTCGCTGATGTGGTCGAGGGTCGTGACGAGCTTCGCGACGAGCGCCGGGTTCCGGAACGTGTTCGCGCCGACCAGCAGCCCCAGGCGGGCGCGGCGGGTGACCTTCGCCCAGGCACCGAGCGTGGCGTAGCCCTCGAAGATCGGCTGGTAGGGATCGCCGAAGATGGCGTACAGGTGGTCCCAGGTCCAGAGGTGGTCGTAACCGAGCTCGTCGACCTTGATCGCCGCCCGCTCGAAGCCGGGCCAGTCCGTCGCCTGGCTCCAGAGCAGGATCCCGAGTCGCGTCTCCATCGGTCCACCTCCGCCTTCGAAATCGGTTCAGGCAGAAGCGTACGCCGAGGGCTTGGGGGCGGGCGGTACCATCCGCGCGCTGCCCGTCGATCCCGGGGGTGTCACACGGAGGGTTTCACCGGTGGATTGGCTTCAATTCGGAGCGCAGTGGCTCCACGTCCTGCTGGGCATCCTGTGGTTCGGGAATGCCCTGGTTCTCGCAGTCATCACCATCCCTGCCCTCAACCGACTGCCGATCACGACGCAGCGCGAGTTCAGCCAGAGCGTGGGGCACATCGCGTCCCGTCTGTTCACCATCGTGGCTCCGGCCGTCATCGTCCTGGGCATCATCCGCGGCACCTTCCTCGGGCCGATCAAGGACCTGGACGACCTGTTCGGCACCGCCTACGGCATCACCTGGCTCGTCGCCCTCGTCGCGGCGACCGCCACCTTCCTGTGGGGCAAGCTCATGATCGAGGGCGCGCTGCTGGCCGTGAACACCGCGCCGTTGAGCGCCGACGGTGGTCCGACACCGGAGCTGACGCGCGCCGTCGAGCGGGTGAAGCTGATGACCATCCTGGAGTTGGTGGGCTTCTTCGTGGTCTTCACCTGCATGATCCTCATGCGGTTCGGGGCGTAGGCGACCGGCCGACCGGGCGCCCCGGAGCGGTCGGACCCGGTGCCGGGCGCTGCACGAGGACCGCCGCCGCGAGGATGACCAGGCCGCCGGCCGCCTGCAGTGGCGTGATCGCCTGACCCAGCACGGCTGCGGCCAGGAGCACCCCGGCGACCGGCTCGAACAGCATGAGCACCGCGGTTCGCGTGCCGCCGAGCAGCCGCACGCCGCGAAGCAGCCACGCCTTCGCGAACGCTGCTCCGACGATTCCGGCGGTCAGGACGGCGGCCCAGGCGGATGGTTCGCCGATCCAGGCCAGCAGACGGCCGGCTGGCAGGTCGACTGCCAGCGCCACCGCCCCCGCCAGCACGGCGCCGCCGGCCAGCATCATGGCCGTGGCCTGCTCGACCGGGACCCTCGTGTAGCCCGCGCGTGACACGACCAGGTAGCCGGCCTGGCACCCGGCCGCCGCCAGCGCCCACGCGACGCCGATGAGGCTGAAGGCGGCCCCGCCGATCTGCTCCCACATGACCAGGGCGAGGCCACCCGCGGCCACGAGGAGGCCGGCACTGCGAACCGGCGTGAATCGCTCTCGACCGATGAGGACCGATGCGACCGAGACGAGCATCGGGTAGGTGAAGTACACGGCCAGCACCAGGGCGACCGCCATCTGCCCGTAGGCGGCGAACAGGGCCAGGTTGAGGACCGCGTTGGCGCCCATGGCCGTGCCGAGCATCCAGCGCTCCCGGGCGGAGAGGCTGCGGAGCGGCACCCAGCAGCCCGACCGCAGGCAGATCACGGCGAGCAGCGCCATGGCCCCGACCAGCGCGCGCACCGTCACGAACGTGGCCGACCCCATCTCCGCCCGGTAGGCGATCCCCGCCAGGCTGCCGAGCGTGGCGAAGGCGAGGGCCGCCGCCAGGACCCAGGTCGCCCCGCGCGCGGTGGGGGACAGGACCGACGCACGCCAGGGCCACGGCGCGCGCCGGACCGCGGCCGCGAGGCGATGCGAGTCGGTCACGGGGTTGAGTGTGCCGGCCCGGTCCGGCCGCGTGACCGGCCATGCGGCCCGATCCGGCGGGCCGTCCGGACCCGGCGGCCGCTACCCGTGCCGCGCGGCTCGCTCGGGCTGAGGCTCAGGCGGACGCCGCGGCCTCGGGCGCCCGGCGGCCGAGCAGGGTGGGAACGGCGTTGTAGAGCACTGACAGGGACAGGACGATGTGCACCGCGGCCAGGACGGCGGTCAGGGCCAGCGGCGTGCCCGCGGCCTCGGCGGCCCTGAAGTCGTTCGGCAGGTTGGCCGTGCTGCCGCCCAGGAACGCGGCCGCCACCAGCGACGACAGCCCGGCTCCGATCCGGCCCGTGGTTCCCGCGCGTCGCGCCGCGGTCGAAGCCGCGAGCAGGACCGCCGGGAGGAAGAGCGGGGGCGTGAGCGCCGTGCCGCGCAGGAACATGTCGCCGGCGCCGCCCTCCGGTGAGGCGCCGACGTCCCAGGCGGCCGACAGGACGGCGCCGATCAGCGGCACCGGGAGATAGGCCAGCACGATCGGCAGCAGCCGTCGAGGCGATGAGGCAGGCACGCGGGTCCTCCGTCGGGTGGTGGATGGCGAGTTCCCCCGTCGAGAGGATCCTGGCGAGTGGCGCTGGTGGGTGCATGCGCAGGGTGTCGCACCGGCGCGCACGACACTTGACGCATCCGGCGAGGGGCCTTGCGGCCGGGGAATATGCTGGCTCCAGGTCGGGCAAGGTCGCTGCCCCGGGGGCCCGTTTCGACTACTGAGGAGGAGCGACCATGGCACCCCGACGGTTCACCCGACGCCAGTTCCTGCGCACCGGAGCCGCGGCCGGTGCCGGCCTGCTGGTTCCATGGCGCCTCATCGGCTGGTCGGCGGCCCGCGCGAACGAGCTCCCGTTCCTCGACCCTGCCGGCCTGACCCGCTTCGTCGACCCGCTCCCGATCCCGCCGACCTGGAGCACCGCCGAGCTGGCCGCGAACGGGCTGACCATGGCGCCGGCGATGCATCGGTTCAGCAGCCAGATGGGCTGGACACCGTCGTGGGGCTACGGTGGGGCGACGCACCTCGGGCCGATCATCGAGGCCCAGAGCGGGGTGCCGGTGAGCTTCGTGGCGCGCAACCGCCTCGGCGCGCACCCGCTCGGCATCGACCTGTCACTCCACGGTCCGGATGCGGAGGACGTCCTCCGTCCGCGAGTATCGCTCCACCTCCACGGCGGCTACACCGAGGAGGGATCGGACGGCTATCCGGAGGACACGTTCAGGCCGGACGAGGACCACCTCTACCACTATTCCGAGGACCAGCAGGCCGGCACCGTCTGGTACCACGACCACGCCCTGGGCCTCACCCGGCTCAACGTGTACGCCGGGCTGGCGGGCATCCAGCCCGTGCGTGATGCGGAGGCGGAGGCCGGCCTGCCGGCGGGGGAGTTCGAGCGGTTCATCGTGCTCCAGGACAAGCGGTTCCTGGTCGATGCCGCGAACGGCACGAACCCGCTCTACTACCCGTCGCCCTGGGCCCCGGAGTTCTTCGGCGACGTGGCGGTGGTGAACGGCGCGGCGTGGCCGAACCTGGACGTGGCGCGCGGCTGGTATCGGCTGCGGCTCGTGAACGGGTCGAGCTCCCGGATCTATCACGTGGGACTGGAGCCCTCCCGGCCGTTCCTGCTGATCGGCACGGATACGGGCCTGGTGGAGCGTCCCGTGGGGCTGGATCGGCTGATCCTTGCGCCGGGGGAGCGGGCGGACCTCCTGGTCGACTTCCGGCGCTATGCCCCGGGGACGCGGGTCCGCCTCGTCAACCTTCCGCTCCCTCCGCACGTGGTCAGCCCGGCCGACGTGGCGATCGACGAGCTCATGCAGTTCACCGTCACCGCCGCCGGTGGGCTGCGCGGGGCGTTCGCGAACCGCACGTCGCGGCCGTTCACGCGGCTGGACCCCGCGGCGGCCACGAACCATCGGACGGTGCTGCTCACCGAGATCATGGATCCGGAGACCGAGGAGCCGGTCATGGCGCTGCTCAACGCGCGTCCCTGGACGACCGACGAGATCGAGCGGCCGGTGGTGGACACGCTCGAGCAGTGGGACATCGTCAACCTCACGGCCGACACGCATCCGATCCACCTGCACCTGGTGCAGTTCCAGCTGCGGAACCGACAGGCGATCGACGCGGAGCGCTACCTCGTCGACGTCTTCGGCGTTCCGGAGCTGCATCCGGAGCACATCGGGTCCGTCCACGGGACGTTCCCCGCGATCGACGGCTACCTGGCGGGCGCGCCGTCCAGCGGCGATGCGTGGGAGGACGGCTGGAAGGACACGATCCAGGCGCATCCGGGGATGGTCACCCGCATCCTGGTCCCGTTCGGTCCGAACGCCGCCCCCGGCGTGCCGTTCGGTACCCGCGTCCCGGTGCCGTACACCGGGCGCTACGTGTGGCACTGCCACATCCTGGATCACGAGGACAACGAGATGATGCTTCCCTACGAGGTCGTTTCCTAGGTCGGTCCAGCGGTCCTCCCTTGCGATCCGGCAGGCTGCGTGCAGCCCTGGAGCCGCATGCGCCGGCTGCGCCAGGACGTCGACTGGCTGGTGAGCGCTGGCCTCCTGGTCAGCGCGACGGCCACCGCCGTGACCGGGATCGTGGCCGACGTGTGGGACCTGAACGACTTCTGGTACCACACCGTCGCCGGCTACGTGATGGGTGGCTTCGCGATGGCCCACGTGGCGCTCAACTGGGGACGGCTGACGTCCTATGCCCGCTTCCGCCTGCGACCGAACCGGCAGTTCGCGTCTCGCGCCCCATCGGTCCGCGACCAGACACCCGAGCCGGTCGCGCCGGGCGCGTTGGTGTCGCGCATGGCCCTCTCGCGCCGCGGGCTGCTGGGCATGGCGATCGGCGGCATCGGTGGCTGGCTGGTCGGGCGCGGCCTGCGCCCTCGACCGCAGATCGCGGCCGGCGCCGACGTGGGGGTCGTCTACCACGAGTGGAGCAAGCCCGGCGTGATCGATGCGCTGGGCACGGTCGCCAGCTGGGGCCAGTTCCCCGAGCTCTACAAGCGCTACCCCGATGCGCCGCGCGTGGCGCTCCCGGACCCACGCCTCGAAGACGGTCCGCCGACGGCCTCGACCATCGCGGCGCGTCGCTCGACCCGCACCTACGCGCCGACGCCGACGACCCTGCAGGAGCTCGGCGACCTCCTGTTCCTCACGACCGGCATCAGCGCCGATCGCTGGGGCAACGCGCGAAGGACCGCGCCGTCGTCCGGCGCGCTCTACCCGATCGAGACCTACGCCGTCGTCCACAACGTGGCCGGGCTCGAGCGCGGCGTCTACCACTACGCGGTCCGCGAGCACGAGCTGGAGCTATTGCGGGCCGGTGACCACCGGGCGCGGGTGGTGGATCAGGGGCTCGGGCAGGAGTTCCTGGGCGAATGCGGCGCCGTCCTGTTCCTCACCCAGATCCTGCAGCGCATGCGGCCGAAATACCAGGACCGCAGCTACCGCTACGGGTTGCTCGAGGCCGGACACATCGGCGAGAACGGGTACCTCGCCGCGGTCTCGCTGGGACTGGGCGCCTGCGGGGTGGGGGCGTTCATGGACGACGACATGAACGCCATGCTCGGCGTCGACGGCGTGGAGGAAGCCGCCGTCTACATGCTCGCGGTCGGCCACGCGGCCTGATATACTAATTCGGTTCCACCGAAGTATCAGGTAGTACCGAACCTTTTGCCTGGACCGAATGATGCCGC
The DNA here is from genome assembly GCA_036261425.1 of Candidatus Limnocylindria bacterium. Lineage (GTDB taxonomy): Bacteria > Chloroflexota > Limnocylindria > QHBO01 > QHBO01 > JACDBZ01. Next base: position 5,913 of record DATAKU010000128.1, read on the forward strand.
GATCGAGCGGGTGGTGGCCGCCTATGGCCGCTTCCACGGCTGGATCAGCCGGCTCCACGCCCCGCACGTCATCGAGCTCACCCTCACCCTGGCCCAGCTGAAGACGCTGTACCTGGTGTCGGCCGCCGGACCG
>DATAKU010000129.1:0-11236 GCA_036261425.1 Candidatus Limnocylindria bacterium
CACCCCGGTCATGGCCGAATACACGATCTCGTCGGGGTCCCGGCCCTCGTCACGGCAGGCCTGTCGGACGCGCCGGTACGCCTCGGGCGCCTCATCCGGCGAGGCCGAGTTGAGGTTGAACTCGTCGCCGTACTTCGCCACCAGCGCCGCCAGGCGCGGACCGCCCTTGCCCCCGAAGATCACGTGGGGATGACGCCGGCCGCCGCGCGCGATCTCGCCATGGCGCCTCGCCCCGCGCACCTGCCAGTGCTCGCCCTCGAACGACCATCCGTCGCCCTGCGTCCACAGTCCGTGGATGAGGGCCATCTGCTCCTCGAGCATGTCGTAGCGCTCGGACAGGGGCGGGAACGGGATGCCGAGCTGCGCGTGCTCGTCCTCGTTCCAGCCGGCACCGAACCCGGCCTCCACCCGACCGCCGCTCATCTCGTCCACGGTCTGGATGACCTTGGCCAGGTTACCCGGGATCCGGAACGTGACTGGAGACACGAGCGCGCCGAGCCGGATGGTGCTCGTCTCGCGGGCGAGGCCGGCCAGGGTGGCCCAGGCGTCGGTGGTGGGAAGTCCCGCGTCGCCGGGGAAGCTGGCGTAGTGGTCGGATCGGAAGTAGGCCTCGATCCCTGCCTCCTCGGCGGTGCGAGCGACCGCAAGGATCTCGTCGTAGCTCAGCCCCTGCTGGGGCTCGGTCATGAGGGCGTATCGCATGCCCACAGCCTAGACCGATGCGGCCCCGGCCGCGTCCCTCAGCCCGTTCGGCGCGACCGACGGGACGACCCCTTGACGGCCCGGTAGCGCGCGACGAAGGCATCGAGGTCCGCCCGGGCGATCGTCTCGCCGATGACGTCGAGCGGCAGGTCGTCGACACGTCGGAAGCGCAGGCAGCTCTTCCCCATGTCCAGCTTCTTGCCCGTCTGCGCCCACCTCGCCCGGAACCATGCCTCGGTCTCGGGGTCGCCGTAGACGCTGTTGAGGTAGAGGCTCAGGTACTGCTTCTGGCTGGCGAGGGCCACCAGGCCCAGCGGCTGGCCGTTGTAGGTGTCCCCGAAGCGCTCGAGCGGCACGTACCAGCCGATCATGCCGAACTGGATGCCCTCCTCGTAGCCGGGGGGAAGGTTGTCGCGGATCACGTCGCGGACTCGCTGCATCGCCTCACGGCGGTCCTCCGGGAGGGCGGCGATGTACTCGTCCGGCGTGCGCGCGCTGCTCGTCGTCATAGATCGACTCCTCACTCGGGTTCGTCGACGGCGTCGGCGCCGGCTTCACGGATGGTGGCGCGCACCGTTTCCGGATCGAAGCCGCGGCGCATGAGGTACATCCCGAGGCGCTGGAGCGCCTTCGGATCGTCCGGCACTGGCCGCCCGCGCAGGTGCCTGGCCAGGGCCTGCCGCGCGCGCTCGGCCTCGGTGCCGGGCAGGCCAAGGTCCTCCGGCCGGCGCTCGGGGTCGGCGTGTTGCGAGCGGTAGGCCTCGATGATCTCGCGCGGAACGCCGTGCTGGCGCAGCTCCGCCTCGATCATCCGCCGACCGCGTGGTCGGTGTCGATCCCGCTGCTCCCCCCACCAGCGGGCGAACGCGGCGTCGTCGACGTACCCGAGCTCGACCAGGCGCGCGACCGCGGCCTCGAGAACGTCATCGGCCACGCCGGCGGCGCGCAGCCGGCGCTCCAGCTCCCAGCGGGTGCGGGGTCGCGAGCCCAGGAAGCGGATCGCCACCTCGAGGGCCGCGGGCGCGTCCGGAGGGTCGGGCGGCTCTCGACGCCGGGAGCCGCGGCCAGCCATCGCTCCCCTACTCCGCCTCCGCGATGCCCTCGACGCCGACCTCGATGCTCGCGACCTTGCCGCGGATCTCGTCGTCGATGCGCTGAGCGATCTCCGGGTTCTGCTTGAGGAACTCGCGCGCGTTCTCCCGGCCCTGGCCCAGCCGAACATCGCCGTAGTTGAACCAGGCGCCGGTCTTGCTCAGGATGCCGGCAGCGATCCCCACGTCGAGCAGACCGCCTTCGACGCTGATGCCCTCGTTGTACATGATGTCGAACTCGGCGACCCGGAACGGCGAGGCCACCTTGTTCTTCACCACCTTGACCCGGGTTCGGCTCCCGACCGCATCGGTCCCGGTCTTCAGGGTCTCGATGCGCCGGATGTCCATCCGCACGCTCGCGTAGAACTTGAGCGCGCGTCCGCCCGGCGTCGTCTCGGGGTTGCCGAACATGACGCCGATCTTCTCCCGCAGCTGGTTGGTGAAGATGAGCGCCGTGTTGCTGCGGTTGATGGCGCCGGTGAGCTTGCGCAGGGCCTGGCTCATGAGCCGGGCCTGAAGGCCGACGAAGCTGTCGCCCATGTCGCCCTCGATCTCGGCGCGTGGCACGAGCGCGGCGACCGAGTCCACGATGACGACGTCGACGCCGCCGGAGCGGATGAGCGTCTCGGCGATCTCGAGGGCCTGCTCGCCGGTGTCCGGCTGGCTGACCAGGAGCTCATCGACGTCGACGCCGACGTTCTTCGCGTAGCCGGGATCGAGCGCGTGCTCGGCATCGATGAACGCCACGATGCCACCGGCCCGCTGCGCGCTGGCAGCAACGTGGTAGCACAGGGTCGTCTTGCCGCTCGACTCGGGCCCGTAGATCTCGGTGATCCGGCCACGGGGCACGCCGCCCACGCCGAGGGCCAGGTCGAGCGCGATCGATCCGGTCGAGACCGCGGGAACGTTCTGCGCCTCCCGGTCGCCGAGACGCATGATCGAGCCGCGCCCGAACTGCTTCTCGATCTGGAGGATGGCGGCGTCCACGGCACGGCTTCGCTCGCCGTTGCCGTTCTTCGACGCCGCAGCCCCGTCCGCCTGGGTTCGGCTCACCACCGGTGCTTCCATCTCAGGTTCTGCTCCTCGTTCCTCTGGTCGGCCCCGGTGGCGCTGCGCTCACTCCTCGTCCTGGGGCTCCCGTTCCTTCCGCTTCGGCTTGATGACCTCGACCGGTCGCGTCGGAGCCTCGTAGCGCGGCGGCTCCCAGCCCGGTGTCCCCGGCGGATGCTGCTTCGACGACTTCGCCTTCGGCTTGTGCTTCTGCTCCTTGCGTGGTCGATCTCGGCCCTTTGCCATCGCTCGATCCTCCGATTGCGTGAGCCGGTCGAGCGTGCCGCGATGATGCGTCGCCGACCCTTACCCGGCACTTACTCGGCGCTTATCGGACGCCGATGCGGTGGATTCTACGCTCCCGTGCGCGACACCTCGTCGGTCACGTTGCGTCATTCTACACCCGTGTCATACGCCGTCATACATCGGCTTCGCCGCCAGGACCGTGAAGCTGCCGGGCCGACACGTGTGGGTCCCCCTTCACCGGAGCGGGGGCCCGGGTTGCGTTTCGTCACTGGAGTGAACGCCGGCACGCAGGGGCTGCGCCAGCGGGTGCGGCTCGGGCGGAGCGATCGTCCACGGAGTGACCGAGCGGCACCCGGCAGCACTGCCGGGTGAAGCAACAACGACCTGAAGGATCCCGGTGCCGCAGAGCGGCGATGCTCACCGCGAGCGCGCGGCGGGTCGTGAGAAGGCACCTTCCACCCGAGCCCGGAGCTCCCCGAAGGTCCTATCGGCCAGGGCGGCGCGCAGGCGCCGCATGAGCTCCAGCGTCCAGGTCACGTTGTGAATCGTCGCCAGCCGGTAGGCCAGCAGCTCCCGCGCCCGGAACAGGTGCGCCAGGTACGCGCGCGAGTGGCTCGTGCAGGCCTCGCACCCACAGGCAGGATCGATCGGCCCGGGATCGTCCTGGAGGGCGCTGTTGCGCAGATTCAGCCGGCCGGCATCGGTCCAGACCTGGCCCGTGCGCGCCACTCGGGTGGGCAGCACGCAGTCGAACAGGTCGACGCCGAGCTCCACGGCGGCGAAGAAGTCGACCGGCGAGCCGACGCCCATCAGGTAGCGCGGTCGCGGATCGCCGGACAGCACCCCGCCGACCACCTCCAGGGTCGCCGCCATCTCGGCCTTCGACTCCCCCACCGACAGGCCCCCGATGGCGATCCCGTCGAACGGCAGAGATGCGACGAACGCGGCCGAGGTCCGGCGCAGCTCCGGATCGACGCCGCCCTGGACGATGCCGAACACCGCCTGGTCCGGCCGGCCGCGCGCGGCCAGCGACCGCTCCGCCCAGCGATGGGTGCGCTCCATCGCCGCTGCAACCTCGGCCTGCGGGAGGGTCGGCTCGACCAGCTGGTCGAGCACCATCGCCACGTCCGATCCAAGCAGCGCCTGGATCTCCATCGCCCGCTCCGGGGTGAGCCGGTGCGACGAGCCGTCGAGGTGCGACACGAACGTCACGCCATCGTCGTCCACGCGTCGCCGATCCGCCAGGCTGAAGACCTGGAAGCCGCCCGAATCGGTCAGGATCGGTCCTTCCCAGCTCATGAACCGATGCAACCCGCCGAGGCGCGCCACACGTTCGGCGGTGGGGCGCAGGTTGAGGTGGTAGGTGTTGGCCAGGATCATGGTGGCCCCGGCCCCACGCAGGTCACCGGGGGTGAGCGCCTTGACCGTGGCCTGCGTGCCCACCGGCATGAACTGCGGCGTGTCGAGCTCGCCGTGCGGCGTGCGGATGCGGCCCAGTCGGGCGCGGCCGACATCGGTCGGCGTGAAGGAATACGCTATCGGGACGGGCGTTGACACCGCCGGAGAGGATAGGCTACGTGCACTACGGAGAGGTGACCGTCGGGTGCGACTGACCGAATGGCCGCGCATGCCGTTCCTGAACGACGAAGTGAAGGAGTGGATCGCGCTGGAGCTCCAGAGCCTGGGCGTCGAGGACCTGGCCGTCTACGCCCTCGAGGCCGGGGCCGAGGGGGACGAGCGCCGCATCATCGTGGCCACCGAGGTGGGCCTGCTCGACCACCGCTACGCCCCCTTCGGGTCGTCCGCCCGCTACCGGCTGGCCATGCTCATGTACCCGTGGCAGGTCCTGCGCGGCGTCGAGCTGCGCGCCGATACGTTCCGCCTGTGGGCGCGCGAGCATCGCACCCGCTGGTCGTTCCGCCTCCACCACCCGCACTTCGAGGCGGCCACCGAATCGCCTGACCTGGGCCAGGCGCTGTGCGACCTCGCCCGTGTCTGCGCCGTGATGGCCGAGCCGTTCGGCGTTCCGGCCGGCCGCGCCTCGTCCGAGGTGCCCGGCGCCCATCCCGGAGGTCCGCGGCCCCTGCCGCCCACGGGCGAGGCTCCAGCCGGTGAGGGTCCTGCCGACTCCGGGACCTCCACGGCCGCGGCGGCACCATCCGCCACGGGCCCGGCGGCCGGCGGCGACGCGACCAGGACCACGGCCGTGCCCGTCGCCGAGGGCGAGGAGGTCATCGAGCTCTCCGACGACGAGAAGGCCGCCGTCCCCACCCGCTCCGACGACCAGGGCTAGACGATCAGCATCGCGTCGCCGAAGCTGAAGAAGCGGTAGCCATCGGCAAGCGCCTGGGTGTAGGCGTTCAGCAGCACGTCGCGCGCGGCGTAGGCATCGGTCCCGGCCTCCATGCCGGCCTGCACGAAGGCGGTGACGAGGAGTAGCAGCGAGCTGCGCGGCAGGTGGAAGTTCGTGATGAGCGCATCGACCGATGCGAATCGATGCGACGGCGTGATGTAGAGGTCGGTCCAGCCGGCGTCGGCATCGGTGCGGGCGGCCGTCTCGAGCACGCGGACGGCCGTCGTGCCGACGGCGACGACCCGTTCGGCGCCGGCCAGCGCGGTGCGAGTCTCCGGCGGCACCTCGTACCACTCGGTGTGGATGCGATGCTCGTCGACGTACTCGCCCTCGAGCGGCCGAAAGGTGTCGAGTCCGACGTGGAGCGTCACCGTCGCACGTCGCACGCCGGCAGCCTCCAGGGACGCCAGGAGCTCGGGCGTGAAGTGCAGGCCGGCCGTCGGGGCCGCCGCCGACCCGAGTGGGCGGGCGTAGACCGTCTGGTAGCGCTCCGCCGGCGTCGAGCGGTCCCGGATGTACGGCGGTAGCGGCATCTCGCCCGCTGCCTCCATGACGGCGTGGGGGTCGCCATCGAAGCGCACGGCCCGCGTCCCGTCACCGAGCCGCTCCCCCACCTCGACGACGTGGCCGCCGCGCAGGGTGAGCCGCGATCCGGGGGGAAGGCGCCGCGAGGGCCGGACCAGCGCCTCCCACCGGTCGTCGTCCAGTGGCCGGAGCACCAGCACCTCGGCCGCGCCGCCGGTGCTCCGCGTGGCAGGCAGGCGCGCCGGGATGACGCGGGAGTCGTTCACGACCAGGAGGTCACCGGGCCGCAGCCACGAACCGATGTCGCCGAAGCGGGCGTGCCGGACCTCGCCGGGCCGCGATCGGTCCAGCACGAGGAGGCGTGACGCGTCCCGCGGCTCCGCCGGCGTCTGGGCGATCGCTTCGGACGGCAGGTCGTAGTCGAAGTCGTCGACGCGAAGTCGTGACGCACTCATGCGCCGAACAGCCTAGCGCCCGGCCGGAGTTGCCGGCCGGGCGCCATCGGTGTGCGGGCGGAAGGTCCTAGAGGAGCGTGTTGATCCAGGACTGCGCGAAGTAGATCGCGAAGGCGATCGCCACCAGCCACAGCAGCGGATGGACCTCGGCGAACCTGCCACGCACGGCCTTGATCAGCACGTACATCACGAACGCCGCACCGATGCCGACGGTGATGCTGTAGGTCAGCGGCATGAGCGTGATGCCGAGGAGCGCCGGGAAGCCCTCGTCGACGTTGTTGAAGTCGATGTCCTTGATGAGGGTGGCCATCAGGTAGCCGACCACGACCAGCACCGGTCCGGTGGCCACGAACGGGACCATCGGCGCCAGTGGCGCGACGAGCACGGCCACCAGGAAGAGCACGCCGGTCACCACGGCGGTCAGGCCGGTGCGCCCACCCTCCGCCACGCCGGCGGCACTCTCGATGTAGCTGGTGTTCGAGCTGATCCCGGCGGCACCGCCGGCAGCGGCGCCGAGCGAGTCGACGAGGAGGACCCGGTTGATGCCCGGCACCTTGCCGTCCGCCGTCGTCAGGCCGGCCTGCTCGGTGATGGCGGTCGCGGTGCCCATCGTGTCGAAGAAGTCGGTGAGCATGATCGCGAAGATCGTGAGGGCGGCGGCAAGGATGCCGAGATTCCAGACCTCGCCGACGTCGAACTGGCCCAGCGTCGAGAAGTCGGGCACGAAGCTCATGTTCTCGGGAAGCGAGGTCAAGCCGACGATGTACGCGAAGACCGACATCACGATGATGCTGATGAGGAGCGCGGCCCGCACCTTGAGCGTGAAGAGCACGACGGTCAGCAGCAGGCCGAGGACGAAGACCCAGCCGGCAGGCTCGACCGGGAAGTTGAACTGCACGACCGGGTTGCCCGGACCGATGAGGCCGCCGTCCACGAAGCCGATGAACAGGATGAACAGGCCGATCCCCACGCCGATCGCCCGCTTCAGCGCCAGGGGGACCGCGTTCATGATCGCCTCGCGCAGGCCGACGATGACCAGCACCAGGACGATGAGTCCCTCGAGGACGATCACGCCCATCGCGCCGGCCGGTGACAGCCCGAGGCCGAGGACCAGGGTGAACGCCACGATGGCGTTGATCCCGAGGCCGGCGGCGAGGGCGATCGGGTAGTTGGATACCAACCCCATCGCGATCGTGAGGACGCCCGCCAGCAATGCCGTCGCGGCGCTCGCGGCCGGGATGAAGGCCAGTTGCTCGGCCGAGTCCGCCTCGAACATGTTCGAGAGAATTGCCGGGTTCAGAAAGATGATGTACGCCATCACCAGGAAGGTGGTGATGCCGGCCCTGATCTCGGTGCCGACGGTCGTCCCCCGCTCCGTCAGCTTGAAGAAGCCGTCCAGCCCGCCTCGCTGCGGCTCCGGCGCTGCCTCGCGCCTGGGTACCTCCGTTGCCTCCACCCGGGTCAACCCTCCGCTCTGGCCACGCGCGTGCCCGACACCGCGTTGGGCACTGGTGCCGCCGCGCAGCCTACTCCCGCGCGGGGTGACCACGACGGCCGATTTCGCGCGGCGGCTCGCGGCGCTATCGGCGGGTGAAGAGGTTGAGCAGGACGGTGAGGACGATGCTGAGCACGATCATGGTGGCGATGGGGATGTAGAGGCCGCCGCGCTCGCCCTCGATGGCGATGTCGCCGGGCAGGCGCCCGAACGGTAGCCGCACCCCGGCCACGGCCAGGCCGCCGACCACCACCAGCACGATGCCGACCACCAGCAGGATGCGTCCGAGCTCAGGAGACACGATGGCGCGTCCGGTCAGGAGTCGAAGAGGCCGGGTTGCTGGGCCGATCCGGCCGCCGAGCCTCGGGGACTCAGGCCGAGGTGCTGCCATCCGGTCGGCGTCAGCTGACGCCCGCGCGGCGTGCGCGCCAGCAGGCCGATCTGCATGAGGTACGGCTCGACCACGTCCTCGATCGTCTCGATCGGCTCCGACACGGTGGCCGCCATGGTGGCCAGGCCGACCGGCCCGCCGCCGTGGTGCTCGGCCATGGCGCGCAGGAGCTGCCGGTCCATGGCGTCGAGGCCGCGCTCGTCGATGTCGAGCAGCGCCAGCGCGTCCGCCGCCAGGTCCTCGGTGACGACGCCGTCGCCCGTTCCGCGCACCTGCGCGTAGTCCCTGACCCGCTTCAGCAGCCGGTTCGCGATCCGCGGCGTCCCGCGCGAGCGCCCGGCGACCAACCGTGCCGCGCCGTCCGCCAGCTCGACCTCCAGGATCTCCGCCGAGCGGCGCAGGATGCGCTCCAGCTCCGGCTCGCTGTAGTACTCCAGCCGGTAGGTGACGCCGAACCGATCCCGCAGCGGACCGGTGATGGCCCCGACCCGCGTCGTGGCACCGATGACGGTGACGTGCTCGATCTGCAGCCGCACCGTCCGCGCGCCCGGCCCCTTGCCGAGCACCACGTCCAGCGCGAAGTCCTCCATGGCCGGGTAGAGGATCTCCTCGACCGTGTGGCTGAGCCGATGGATCTCGTCGATGAACAGGACGTCGCCCCTGCCCAGGCTGGTGAGCACGGCGGCAAGGTCGCCGGCCCGCTCGATCGCGGGCCCGGAGGTCGTGCGGATCTGCGCGCCCATCTCGGCCGCCACGATGTTGGCGAGCGTTGTCTTGCCGAGTCCCGGCGGCCCGTACAGGAGCACGTGGTCGACCGGCTCGGACCGATGCTGTGCTGCGTCGATGAGAATCGCCAGGTTCTGCTTGACCCGGTCCTGCCCGGCGAACTCGTCGAGCCGGCGGGGACGGACGGTCGACTCGAGGGCGCGCTCCTCCTCGGCGACCTCCGCGCTGGTGATGCGCTCGATCGTCATCGGTCCCGGGGCAGCCGGCGCGGCGCCGAATCGAACATGTGAGCGATTCTACCCGAGCGCCTCGGCCGCCCACCGGCGCACGGTGTCGTGGTGGCGAGCCCACGCCGCCCACAGCGACTCGGCCCAGGCGCGGACGAGGCGGACGTGCTCCTCGCCGCTGCGCGCCTTCAGCACGTCGGCCACCGTCATGGCATGGCTCGACGGCGGGTCGAGCCACGGCCAGTCGGACTTCTCGCTGGCCAGCCGCTGGGTGATGGCATTCAGGCGCTCCAGCTCGACCCCGTGCTCGAGCCAGTGGCAGATCCCGATGAGGTGGAGCGCCACCGACTGCCGCTGCCGCCGATCGTCCTGGCCGGGATGCTGCGCAGCGTAGGCGTCCACGGTGTGACGGTGCACGCGGCCGTAGGCGATGTCCTGGAACTCGCGGGCGAGCACCTCGCCGAACGCAGCCCAGCAGCCGGTCGAGGCGCCGATGTACGGATGCATCTCGTCGACGGGCGCCGGCACGAAGCGCTCCCCGCAACCCGGACAGGCGGGAGCCAGCGCGTCGAGCGCCTCCGGCGTGTCGATGTCGGGCGCATGCTCCCCCACCTCGACGGTCGCCACCTGGTCCGGGTTGGCGCCGATGACCTCCCGCAGGCCGATGTCGCCCGACAGGCGCTGCGCCAGCGCGAACGCGGTGCGCCGGACGAGCACCGGTGGACCGATGCGGCCGCCGGCCCGGGCCGCGACGATCGGCCGGTCGCCGGTCTCGGTGGCCACCGCCAGGATCGCGTCCGCGGTCACCGTCGGCTGGTCGGCCAGGAGGATGACCGCGGCGTCCGCCTCCTCCACCGGGACGGCCGCCAGCCCGAGCTGCAGGGACCGGCTCAGGCCGGCCTCCGGATCGGGGTTGATCTCGGGGATCACGAACGGCGGGACGGCCGTGCCGGCGGGCACGACAGCGATGACCGGATCCAGGCCGGTCGAGCGGGCCATCGCGGCGACGTGCTCGAGCATGGTCCGGCCGGCGATCCGGATCAGCGCCTTGGGCGAGCCGAAGCGACGGCCCCGCCCGGCGGCGAGGATGACGGCGGCGGTGCGCATCGGTGCATTGTGATGCGCGCTCGCTAGACTCCGCTCATGCCCGCCGACGATCGGTTCGACGCGATTCCGAAGGTCGAGCTCCACTGCCACGTGGAGGGCACCGTCCGGCCGTCCACCGTGCGGGAGCTGGCGGAGAAGCACGGCCGCTCGCTGCCGACCGACGACCTCGAGGCGCTGTACCGCTACCACTCGCTCGACTCGTTCCTCGACGTCTTCTGGCTGGTGCAGTCGCTCATCGGGGACCGCGATGACTGGGCGCGGGTGGCGTACGAGTCGATCGTCGACGCCGCGCCGCACGGCCTGCGCTACCGGGAGATGTTCTTCACTCCGGCACGTCACCTCGAGGCCGGGCAGTCGCTGGCGGAGATCGTCACGGGGCTCACCGAGGGGGTCGTCCTGGCCGAGCGCGAGACCGGCGTGCCCTGCTTCCTCGTGTGCGACATCGACCGTTCATATGGCGGGGCGGCGGCCCTCGAGCTGGCGACCGAGCTGGCCGGGCTGCGCCGGAGCGGCCGTGCGGATCGGGTGATCGGCATGGGCATGGACTCCACCGAGCGCGGCGTGGATCCCCGCGACTTTGCGCCCGCCTATCAGGTCGCGCGACGGGCCGGGCTCCGGGCGACCGGGCACGCCGGCGAGGACACCGGGCCCGACAACATCGCCGCCGCGCTCGACGCGCTGGGCCTGGAGCGGGTGGACCATGGCATCGCCATCGTCGAGGACCCGTCGCTGGTCGAGCGCTTCGCCGAGGAGCGGATCCCGCTCAACGTGTGCCCGTCGTCGAACATCGTGATCGCCAACCGGTACCCGACCCTCGCCGATCATCCGTTCCGTCGCATGCGCGAGGCGGGGCTGCTCGTCACCATCA
>DATAKU010000113.1:0-6383 GCA_036261425.1 Candidatus Limnocylindria bacterium
GGTGGTCGGGATTGCGGCGCTGGCGGGCGCGGTCTTCCTCTCGCGACGCGCCAGCGGCGCGCAACGGCCGTGAGCCGCCGGCTGCCGCCGCGCGGTGCCCGCTTCGTTCGCCCGCAGTGGGCGATCAGCATCGGTCTGGCCCTGGCCGTCATCGGCTTCGTGGGTGCCGCCCAGTGGAACAGCTCGTTCAGCCGGCAGGAGTTCGTGACCTCAGCCCAGCGCGTCCTGACCGCCCAGGCCGATTCCCTCCAGCGGGAGCAGGAGCAGCTGCGAGAGGAGATCGCCGATGCCGAGGCTCGCGTCCGGGAGTTCCAGGAGCGCGACGCCGGCTCCCGGACCGCGCAGGAGCGGTTGAACACCGAGCTCGCCGCCATCCGGCTCATCGCCGGCACCGTGGCCGTCCGCGGCCCCGGGCTGGTCATCGAGATCGCCGACTCGACGCGGGTCCCGGCGGAGGGCGAGAACCGCAACAGCTACCTGGTCCTGACCGATGACCTGCGCGACATCGTGACGGCGCTGTGGGCCTCGGGCGCCGAGGCGATCTCGATCGGCACCGTCGGCGACCCGGCGCCGGCCCCGGAGCGGATCGTGGCCACCACCTCGATCTACGGGGCCGGCTCGGCGATCCTGGTGAACGACGTCCGGCTGGCGCCGCCGTTCCGGATCGAGGCGATCGGTCCGGAGGGACTCCACGATCGGTTCCTGGCCAACCCGTCGTTCCTGGGCCGCGTCGGCCGCCGCATCGAGGCGTACGGGCTGCAGTTCGCCAGCGAGCCGCGCGACGAGGTGGTGCTGCCCGAGTTCGTCGGCATCACCCAGTTCCGCTGGGGCGCGCCGGACGAGGCGGAGGACTGATGGCCGGACGCTTCGCCCAGCTCAGCCTCTTCGCCGTCGCCGCCCTCATCGGCATCCTGCTGGTCGGTCAGCTCCGCTCGCAGGCGCGACCGATCGAGCTGTCGAGCCTGTCGGCCCAGGAGCTGTCGGCGCTGGTCGAGACCCTGTCGGGGACGAACGTCGACCTCAGCGATGCGCTGGCTGCCCTGCGCGAGCAGATCCGCGACTACGAGCGCGCCGAGGCCCAGGGCCAGTCCGCCCTGCAGTTGACCGAGGAGAACCTCAGCGCGCTGGCCGCCTTCGCCGGCCTGGTGCCGGTGGTGGGGCAGGGGATCCTCATCGAGATGGAGGGTGCCTTCGACGAGACCGCGGTGAACGACATCGTCCACGAGCTGCGGAACGCCGGGGCCGAGGCGATCGCGATCAACGACGTCCGGATCACGGCGTCGTCGGTGGCCACCCTGCAGAACGCCGAGATCCAGATCGACGGCGTTCCGCTCGGAGGACGGATCGAGATCGAGGCGATGGGATCGCCCGAGGGACTCAGCTCGGCCATCGAGCGCCCCGGCGGCATCAAGTCGCTCCTGGCTCAGTCGGCCTCGGTGACGTTGCGCGTGACCGAGCGCAGCAACCTGCGCCTGCCCGCCACCCAGCGCGATCTGACCCCGACATCGGCCCAGCCGGTCGAGTAGCCTGTAGCGCCGACCCATCTGATGCAGCGGACGATGCCGTGAAGGACTTGATCGAACGCGCCCTCGACGCCGCCGAGCGTGGCGGCGCCAGCTATGCCGACGTCCGCGTCCAGGAGCGCGAGACCGAATCCCTGACCGTGAAGAACGGCGCCCTCGAGGCGGTGTCCTCGAACGTGAGCGCCGGCTTCGGGATCCGGGTCATCGTCGACGGCGCGTGGGGGTTCAGCTCGAGCGCTCGCCTCGAGCCCGAGGAGGCGGAGCGCATCGGCCGGGAGGCGGTCGAGATCGCTCGGGCCTCCGTTTTGGCACGCCGCGCGCCGGTCGAGCTGGACGACACCCCTCCGGCCACCGATACCTACCGCACGCCGTACGAGGAGGACCCGTTCTCCGTCAGCCTGGACGAGAAGGTCCGGATCCTGATGGAGGCCGATGCCGCCATGGCACGTGTGCCGGGCGTCGCCATCCGGGAGGGATCGATGTCCTCCGGGCGCGAGCGCAAGACCTTCGCCTCGAGCTCCGGAGCCTGGGTCGAGCAGGAGATCGTCGAGGCCGGCGGCGGGATCGAGGCCACCGCCGTCAACGAGACGGAGATGCAGCAGCGCAGCTATCCGAATTCCTTCGGCGGCCAGATGGTGACGGGTGGCTTCGAGGCGGTCCGCGCGCTCGACCTGCCCGATCACGGCCAGGAGACCGCCGAGCTGGCGGTCGCGCTGCTCGACGCGCCGCAGTGCCCGTCCGGCGAGATGGACCTGATCCTCGACTCGACGCAGGTCGCGCTCCAGATCCACGAGTCGTGCGGCCACCCGACCGAGCTCGACCGCGTCTTCGGCACCGAGGCCAGCTTCGCCGGGACGAGCTTCCTGACCACCGACAAGCTAGGGACCCTGCGGTACGGCAGCGACCTGGTCAGCATCGACGCCGATGCCACCGCTCCCGGCGGGCTGGGGACCTTCGGCTACGACGACGAGGGGGTGCCGGCCCAGAACGTGCCGCTCATCGAGCGCGGGATGCTGGTCGGCTACCTGACCAGCCGCGAGACCGCGCCGCGCATCGGACGGCGGAGCATGGGGAGCGCCCGCGCCTGGATGTGGAGCAACATCCCGCTCATCCGGATGACGAACATCAACCTGCGGCCCGGCGAGGCGGGCTCGCTCGAGGACCTCATCGCCGATACCCGCGACGGGATCTTCATGAGCATCAACAAGAGCTGGTCCATCGACGATCGGCGGCTGAACTTCCAGTTCGGCGACCAGGCCGGCTGGCTCATCAAGAACGGGAAGCGCGCGCAGCTGGTGAAGAACCCCACCTACACCGGCATCACGCCCCAGTTCTGGGGCAGCTGCGACGCGATCTGCGGGCCGGACGAGTGGACCCTGTGGGGGCTGCCGAACTGCGGTAAGGGGGAGCCCGTCCAGACCGGGCACGTCGGTCACGGCGCGGCGCCGGCCCGCTTCCGCGGCGTGAAGGTGGGGGTGGGCCGATGGTAGGGCGCGAGCGCGACGACCTCGACGCCATCCTCGACCGGGCGCTGGCTCGCTCCAGCGCCGGACAGACCGAGGCCCTGCTCATGGCCCAGGACGCCTCGCTCACCCGCTTCGCCACGAACCAGATCCACCAGAACGTGCGCGAGCACGATGCCACGCTCCAGGTACGGGTCGTCGACGGGGAGCGGATCGGGGTGGCGGGCACGAACCGGCTCGACGAGGCCGGCATCGATGGTGTGGTCGACCGCGCGCTCGAGATCGCCCGGCGGTCGGCGCCGAATCCGCGGAACGCCGTGCTGCCGGAACCGGACGGGCGCGAGTACGACCCGGATGCCGGCTACGTCGCCACCACGGCCGCGGCGTCCGCCGATCGGCGAGGAGAAGCGGCGCGCGCCGTGATCGCCGCCGGGGAGGCGAAGGACCTCCAGGTATCGGGCTCGTTCGCGACCTCGGTGCTGACGGTGGCGGTGGCGAACTCGAGAGGCATCCGCGTCCGGCACCGCGGGACGAAGGCCGCGCTGCTGACGGTGATGATGGACGGCTTCGGGTCGGGCGCCGCATCGGGCTATGCCCATGCTGGATCCGCGGATCTTGCGGGCATCGACGCCGAGGCACTCGGCCGCGAGGCGGCCGACAAGGCGGACCGGATGCGCGGCGCCGGGGAACTGGAGGCGGGCGAGTACGAGGTGATCCTGGAGGAGTACGCGGTGGCGGGCCTCCTCGAGTACCTGTCCTTCATCGGCTTCTCCGGGCTGGCCCATGAGGAGGGCCGCTCGTTCATGGAGCTCGGCAAGCGCGTCATGGGCGAGGAGGTGACCCTGGTCGACGACGGGTCGGACCCCGACGGGCTTCCGCTGCCGATCGACTTCGAGGGGGTGGTGCGCCGCCGCGTCGAGCTCGTCACTGCCGGCGTGGCCACGGCCGTCGTCCACGACGCCGCCACCGGTGCCCGGGCCGGCACAGGGTCGACCGGCCATGGCCTGCCCGCTCCGAACACCTTCGGACCGATGGCCTCGCACCTGTTCATGGCGCCCGGTCAAGCGGCGCGCGACGAGATGATCCGCGACGTGAAGCGCGGCGTGTGGGTGACCCGCTTCCACTACATCAACCCGGTCCATCCGAAGAAGGCGATCCTGACCGGGATGACGAAGGACGGCACCTTCCTCATCGAGGACGGCCGCCTGTCGCGCCCGCTCATGAACTTCCGCTTCACCCAGTCGGTCCCCGAGGCCTTCAGCGACATCCGCGCCGCCAGCCGCGAGACGAAGCTGCTGCCCGGCGAGTTCTTCGGTGCCTACCGCGCCCCGATGCTGCACCTGGGCTCGTTCAACTTCACCGGGGTCACGGCCGCTGAGGCCACCGCGTGACGGTGGCCGCCCCGCTGGACCTGCGCCTCGGTGATCGCGTGCGGCTTCGCAAGGAGCATCCGTGCGGGAGCCGCGACTGGACCGTCGTGCGGCTGGGGGCCGACATCGGCCTGGTGTGCGACGGCTGCGGCCATCGGATCCTGATGGACCGCCTGGACGTGGAGCGGCGGTTCACCGAGTATCTCGCCCGCGGGCCGGAGGAAGCCTGACCGATGGCGCACGTCGAGATGCCGACCGGCGACCACTCGCCCACCGACCTGACCGGCGTCGGCAACGTCTTCCAGAACCGCCCGTTCGTCTACCTGTGGTCGGCCCAGGCGCTGAGCCAGCTGGCCAGCAACACCGTCCTGGTGGCGCTGATGGCCACCATGCTCGGCACGACCGGCTCCAACACCATGGTGGCGGTCCTGATCCTCTCGTTCCTGGTGCCGGCCGTGCTGTTCAGCACCACCGGCGGGGTGCTGGTGGAGCGCAGCAACGCGAAGCTCATCATGCTGGCCACGAACGTCGTGCGCGCCGTTGGCGTCATCGGCTTCATCTTCATCGCGCCGACCACGCAGGACGCCGTCATCCCCCTGGTGCTCGCGCTGAACTTCGTGATCGCCTCCGCCACGGCCGTGTTCGCCCCGGCCGAACTGACCTCCATCCCGCGCCTCGTCGAGCGCCGGCACCTCATGGCGGCCAACTCGGTCTTCGTCCTGACCATCAACGCCACGTTCGCCATCGGCTTCGGGTTCCTCGGGCCGCTGGTCCTGACCACCATCGGGCCGATCGCGGTCTACGTCATGGTGGCGGTGATGTTCGCCCTCGCCGCGGGAGCGGTGCTGCTCCTGCCGCCGATCGAGGCGGACCGAGAGGCTGCGCCGACCTCGGCGGGACGGGCCATGGCCGACCTGTTCGAGCAGCTGCGGGAGGGGATCGCCTTCATCGGCCAGCACCGCACCATCGCCTGGTCGCTGACCTACCTCGGCATCGCCGCGTCGCTGATCGGGGTCCTCGGCGCCATCGGTCCCGGCTTCGCGGTCGACATCCTGCGCCTGTCCGAGACCGACTTCTTCTTCATCATGGGTCCGGCGGGCATCGGCGCGGTGGTTGGCATCCTGTTCCTCAACAGCTACGGCAAGCGCATCCCGAAGCGGCTGATCATCGATCTCGGGCTGGTGGCCATGGGCCTGACGCTGGTGGCACTGGCCATCGTCAAGCCGGCGACGCTGATCCTGGCGCCGGCCGTCGCCCCGATCGAGGACGTCCTGCCGACCAGCCTGGAGCCGCTGATCAGCCTCATCGCGGTGGTCGTCGTGGTGGCGGTCTTCGCCGGCGTCGAGTACTCGTTCGTGGCCATTCCGTCGCAGACCGCGCTGCAGGAGGAGCTGCCGAGCGACGTCCGGGGTCGGATCTTCGGCATCCTCAACACCCTCCTCTCCCTCGCCTCGTTCGTGCCGGTGCTGGCGGCCCCGGCGGCGGCCGACATCCTGAACATCTTCTTCCCCGGCGCCGGCATCCCGGTCGTGATGGGGTTGCTTGGCCTGATCGCGCTGTGGGCAGGGATCGCCTCGTGGCGCCGGAACGCACGCTCCGGTCTGCACCAGCACGACGCGGGCACCGCGCCCCCGGCCGACGCGGTGGACGAGGCACCCGCCCCCGGGACGCCGGAGGTCGCCGATCCGGTGCTGGGCGTGAACGACACGCCGCATCGACGCCGTCGCCGGCGCCGGCCGGCCAGCGATGATCAGTAGGCTCATCGCCCTCGGCATCCTTCTCGCCTCCGCCGTCGTGGCCTGGGTCACCATCACCATCCCGGTCGCTGCCCGGATCCTGCAGGTGGCGATCGCGGCGTCGATGCTGTACGTGGCCTGGCTGGCGTGGCAGGGCGCGCGCATCATCCGGCGTGCCATCCGCGAGGGCCATTCGGGCGCCGGCGAGCCGACCGGTCTCGCGCGCGACCTGCCGTTCGTGTCGCTCGTCGTGCCCGCCCGGAACGAAGCGGCCGTCATCGGCGCTGCCGT
>DATAKU010000152.1:0-3841 GCA_036261425.1 Candidatus Limnocylindria bacterium
CCGGCGTACTGGCGCATGGTCCACGGCCGTCCCCGGTAGCCGGTGGGATGGATGCCCCGGGTGAACGGGAAGCTCCCCGGCTCCCCGATCGCCGCCTCCGGATCGATGCCCGCCACGTCGTCCGGCCCGTAGACCGGCTCGATCTCGATGCCGGAGGGCGAACGCAGTGGACGGGGCTCCGGCGCGTCGGGCTTGCTCATCGGCCGTCGATTCTAGCGGTGTGGCAGACTCTGACCCGATGCCTGCCAGCGCCTATGCCCTCATCGCCGTCTTCTTCACCGTCTCCGTCCTGGCCGGGATCGGCGCCGCACGACTCATCGGTCCATGGCGATGGTGGACGGCCTTCCTGCCGGCCGCCGGGGCCTTCGGATCGCTGTACCTGGTCGGCCACCGGTGGGTCCTGAGCATCGGTCCCGACGTCGAGCTCTTCGGCTGGGACGTCGCCCTGCCGTTCGACATTGCGGTCGCCGTCGCCACGGCGGGCGTCGTCGCGCTCGTCCAGCGGGCGGCGCTCGGGCTACTCCAGGCGCAGCAGCGGCGCGCCGGTGGCGACGGCCTGGCCTGACGCCACGGCGATCTCGATCACCTTCCCCGCCCGCGGCGCTCGCACCTCGTTCTGCATCTTCATCGCCTCGATGATGAGCAGCGGCGCTCCCTCCTCCACCTCGTCGCCCTCGGCCACCTGGAGCGCCACCACCAGGCCGGGAAGCGTCGCCTTGATCGTCACCGGCCCGGCATGGGCGGCGGCGGCGGTGGCTGCCTCGGCCATGAGCCGCTCGCGCCAGGTCCGCACGGTGACCGGGATGCGTCGACCGCGCAGCGTGACGACCCAGTCGCTGCCACTCCCCTCCACCAGCACCGGCACCGAGCGACGGCCGTCGGTCAGGCGCGCGAGGCCGTGTCCCGCGTCCACCATCTCCACGGTCCACCCGTCGACCGGCTCGACGACCTCGTCGCCGACCCGCACCTCCAGCTCGCTCATCGGCGCAGGGCCTCGCGCCGGGCGAGCCGACCCCAGGCCGACGCCGGTTCCTCGGGCCGCGCCTGCGGCGCGCGGGCTGCCGGCCCTGCGACCCGCGCCTCCCGGGCGGTCAGCGCGACGAGCGCCTGCTCCTCGGCAGTGAGCGCCGGACCGTTCCCCCAGCGCTCCGTCACCAGCGACGTGTCGTAGTCCCCTGCGGCGAAGCCCGGCTCGTCCACCAGCCAACGCAGGAAGCCCGCATCGGTCTGGAGTCCGCCGATCAGGGTCTCGTCAAGCGCCCGGCGCAGCCGCGCGATGGCGGCGGGCCGGTCGGCCGCGTGCACCATCAGCTTGGCGAGCAGCGGGTCGTACTCCGGGCGAAGGTCCGTATCGGCCTCCGTGCCGGCGTCGACCCGGACCCCCGGACCCTCCGGCATTCGCCAGGCGCCCACCCGTCCCGCCGTGGGCCGGAACCCGTCGTACGGATCCTCGGCGTAGAGGCGGACCTCGATCGCGTGGCCGTGGCGTGGCGGGTTGAGGACCTGCGCGGGCAGCGCCTCGCCGGCGGCGACGCGGATCTGCCACGCCACCAGGTCGAGGCCGGTCACCAGCTCGGTCACGCCGTGCTCGACCTGGAGCCGCGTGTTCATCTCGAGGAAGTAGTGGTGGCCGTCGGCGTCGAGCAGGAACTCGACGGTCGCCGCGTTGTGGAAGTCGACGGTGACGGCCACCCTCCGGGCGCTCTCGAACAGGGCGGCGCGGGTCGCGTCATCGACCGCCGGGGAGGGCGACTCCTCCACCAGCTTCTGGTGGCGACGCTGGATGGAGCAGTCGCGCTCGCCGAGCACCGCCAGGTTCCCGTCCCGGTCCCCGAGCAGCTGGACCTCCACGTGGCGCGCCGGGCTGATCAACCGCTCCGCGTAGATGGTGCCGTTGCCGAAGGCGGCCTGCGCCTCGCGTCGCGCGGTGGCGATCGCCTCCCCGAGCTGCCCCGCCTCGTCGACGCGTCGCATCCCCCGTCCCCCGCCGCCGGCGGCGGCCTTCAGCATCACCGGGAAGCCGAGGCGCTCGACCGCCGCCACGTCGTCGTCCTCGCCCAGCGTCGCCCCGGGGGCAACCGGGACGCCCACCTCCTCCGCCGTCCGGCGGGCGGCGACCTTGTTCCCGAGGGCCTCCAGCGCGGCGGCCGGCGGACCGACGAAGACCAGCCCGGCCGCCTCCACCGCGCGGGCGAACTCAGGGTTCTCCGACAGGAAGCCGTAGCCCGGATGCACGGCCTCGGCACCGCTGCGCTGCGCGGCCTCGATCACCGATGGGATCGAGAGGTACGACTCGGTGGCAGGGGCCGGCCCGATGCACTCCGAACGGTCGGCCGCGCGGACGTGGAGGGCGTCGACGTCGGCGTCGGAGTGGACGGCGATCGGCGAGATGCCCAGCTCACGGCAGGCGCGAATGACGCGGATGGCGATCTCTCCGCGGTTGGCGACGAGGAGCCGGCGGAAGGGCTGCGCCGACGGCACGGGACTGTCTGTGCGGAAAGACACCGGCGGCCTACAGCGGGATGTTGCCGTGCTTCTTCGGCGGCACGGACTGGCGCTTGTTCTCCAGGACGGCCAGCGCGCCGGCGATTCGGGCACGCGTCTCGGACGGAAGGATCACCTCGTCGACGTAGCCACGAGCGGCTGCGACGTACGGGTTGGCGAATAGCTGCTCGTAGTCGGCGACCAACCGCGCCCGCTCCGCGTCCGGGTCATCGGCCTCGACAATTCGGTCGCGGAAGATGATGTTGACCGCTCCCTCGACGCCCATCACCGCGATCTCGGCGGTCGGCCACGCGAAGTTCATGTCACCGCGGACGTGCTTGCTGCTCATGACGTCGTAGGCGCCGCCGTAGGCCTTGCGCGTGATGACCGTGATCTTCGGCACGGTCGCCTCCGAGTACGCGTACAGCAGCTTCGCCCCGTGCCGGATGATGCCGCGATGCTCCTGATCGACGCCGGGCAGGAAGCCGGGAACGTCGACCAGTGTGACCAGCGGAATGTTGAAGCAGTCGCAGGTTCGGACGAATCGTGCTGCCTTGTCCGACGCGTCGATGTCCAGCACCCCCGCCAGGACTTCGGGCTGCTGCGCCACGATCCCGACGGTGCGCCCCTCGATCCGCGCCAGGCCGCAGACGATGTTCCGGGCGAAGTGGGCGTGCACCTCGGTGAACGAGCCGGCATCCACGATCCCCCGAATGACCTGGTGCATGTCGTAGGACTGCTTCGGCGAATCCGGGATGAGCGCATCCAGTCCGTCGCCCGCGACCTCCGGCTCGGTCCAGTCGGTGTGACGCGGCGCCGGGTCGACGTTGTTCTGCGGCAGATACCCGATCAGGGTTCGCGCCAGCTGCAGCGCCTGCGGCTCGCCGGCGCCGAGGAAATGCGCCACGCCGCTCGTCTCGTTGTGGACCCTGGCGCCACCGAGGCCCTCGAAGTCGATCTCCTCGTGCGTCACCGTCTTCACGACGTTCGGTCCGGTCACGAACATGTAGCTGGTGCCCTCGACCATGACCACGAAGTCGGTGATCGCCGGCGAGTACACCGCGCCGCCGGCGCACGGCCCCATGACCAGGCTGATCTGCGGAACGACTCCCGAGGCCAGCGTATTGCGCAGGAAGATGTCGGCGTAGCCGCCAAGGCTGACGACTCCCTCCTGGATCCGCGCGCCACCGGAGTCCGACAGACCGATGATCGGCGCACCGTTCTCGACCGCCAGGTCCATCACCTTGCAGATCTTCTCGGCGTGCGCCTCCGACAGCGAGCCGCCGAAAACGGTGAAGTCCTGGCTGTACACGAACACCAGCCGCCCATCGATCCGCCCGAAGCCGGTCACGACGCC
>DATAKU010000164.1:0-10582 GCA_036261425.1 Candidatus Limnocylindria bacterium
CACGGCGCGGACGTTGAGTCGCAGGCTGACGCCCTCGCGCTCCAGCGCCGAGCCGAGGAGCTCTGACGACCGGCGGTGCTCCCGGTCGTGGACGCGGTCGCGGGGATGGACGAGCGTCACTGGAACCCCGTAGCGGGCGTAGACCTGGGCGAGCTCGACGCCCGTCGGCCCGGCACCCAGGATGGCCAGGGAGCGCGGGAGCTCGCGGGTCGAGGTGCCCTGGACGTTGGTCCACGGTGAGGCGTCGGCCAGGCCGGCAACGTCGTCCGGCACGCGCGACACCGACCCGACGGCGAGGATGATGGCCTCGGCCTCGATCTCGCGGTCACGGACCCGGACCCGGCCCGGGCCGGCGAGGGTGGCCGAGCCGCGAATCACGGTCGCGCCGGCATCCTCCAGCGCCCGGACGTGTCCGGCGTCGTCGGGCGCATCGGTGCCCTCGCGGTTGATCATGTAGTCCCGGAAGTCCGATGCCTTCGGCCACGGATAGTTCCCGCCGCGGTGGTGCACTGCCGCCGCGTGGAGGAGCGCTTTCGACGGCATGCACGCCCAGAACGGGCAGGAGCCGCCGAACAGGGCGCGGTCGATGATCGCGACGGATGCGCCCCTCCGCCGGGCCTCGTACGCGGCCGCCTCGCCGCTGGCCCCCGCGCCGATGATGACGACGTCGTGGCGCTCCATCAGCCGGGCCGCTCCCGAGCCGTCGCGGCCAGGGCGAACTCGATTGCCATCGACTCACTCCTCCTCTGAAGGCTGCCGCGGCAGTGTCGCATTCCTGTGATCGGCGTCGGCGAGGTGGCACGCAACCTGCCTCCCCGGAGCCCGAGAACGCCAGCAATTCGAGGAGGTTTCGTCATGGCGGTTCAGACCAGCCATCACTACCGATCATCGGGCGGCATCCAGTCCCCGGCCGATGACCAGACCTACGACCTGCTCCAGGTGCTCACCAGCAAGCTCGAGGCGATCGAGGCGTACGCGAAGTACGAGCAGGACGCCGATGACGAGGTCCGCCAGCTCTTCACGGAGATGGCGCGCGACGACGCGGCCCACGCCGAGCGGCTGATGGGCGCGCTCCAGCAGCGACTCGGGCGCTAGCCGGGCTTCGCATCCACCTCGCGGCCGCCGATCCAGACCCGAAGCGGTCGCACCGCGCCGAGCCGGAGGGCGAATGCGCCCTCATGCTCGGCGTCCCACGCCACCACGTCGGCCGGGGCGCCCACCCCCATGGTCCCCAGCCCCGGCCGTCCGAGCGCCACGCCGCCCCCGGCCGTGGCGGCCGTGATCGCCTCCGTCACGGTCATCCCCAGGATGGCCGCCCCCAGGCCGACGACGAGGGGCATGGTTCCGAACCCGCCGTACGTGCCGGCATTGGCATCGCTTGCCAGCGCCACGCGAGCGCCGGCATCGAGCAGCGCACGGGCCGGTGCCATGCGGTCGCGCAGGACGAGCGCCGGGGCGGGAAGAAGGGTGGCGACCGTGTCGGAGGCCGCGAGGGCGCTGACGCCGGCCTCGTCGAGCTGCTCGAGATGGTCGACCGATGCGGCACCCAGGCGGACTCCCAGCTCCGCCGCTCCGGTGCGGACCAGCTGGTCGGCATGGAGCCGGACCCCCAGTCCCACGGCTCGGGCGCCACGGCCGATCCGCTCCGTGGCGGCCAGGTCGAAGAACCCGGCATCGGTGAAGACGTCGACGAACTCGGCCAGGCCCTCGGCGGCCACGGCCGGGATCATCCGCTCCGCGACCTCGTCGGCGTAGGCGTCCATCGAGGCCGCCGATGGTGGCACCGCGTGCGCCCCGAGGAAGGTTGGCACGATTCGCAGCGGCACGCGGTCCGCCACGCGACGAATGATCCGCAGATGGCGCAGCTCCTCCTCGAGCGAGAGCCCGTAGCCGGACTTGCACTCGACCGTCGTGGTGCCGGCCGCCAGCGCGGCTCGCAGTCGCATCTCGACGCGGGCCTCGAGCGTGGCGTCGCCGGCCGCGCGGGTGGCGGCCACCGTCCGCAGGATCCCGCCACCGGTGTAGGAAGCGCCCTCCAGGCGGGCCGCGGCCTCGTGGCTGCGGTCGCCGGCGAAGACCGGGTGCGTGTGGCTGTCGACGAGCCCGGGCGTGACGAGCGCGTCGCCGACGTCGATGCGGTCTTCGTCCGGCGGGGCATCCCCGAGCGAACCGATCCAGGCGATGCGTTCGTCGCGAACCAGGATGGCCCAGGGCGCCGGGCCCGGGGTCGCCGTGCCCCGGGGGGCCAGCCGTCCGCTGCCGTGCAGCAGCACCGGCCTAGAAGACCTTGCGGCCGGTGAGCAGGCGGTAGATGACGATCACCAGCGCCGCGATGAGCAGCAGGTGGATGAGGCCGCCGAAGGCACGAACGATGAGCCCGAGCAGCCACAGGGCGAGCAGGATGACGACGATGGTCCACAGCATGCTGCGGAGCCTAGCGCACGGGGCATACACTCCGCGGCATGGCCGCCAAGCCGGCGATCGTCGCCGTGGACGACGACCTCCCCGTCCTGCGGGCGGTGGAGCGTGATCTGCGCGCTCGTTACGGGTCCGACTATCGGGTCCTGACCTCCGGCAGCGGGCCGGAGGCGCTCGAGGCGGTCCGCGAGCTGACGCGGAACGGCGCGGCCGTCGCCCTGTTCGTGGTCGACCAGCGCATGCCGGTCATGACCGGCATCGAGCTCCTGCGCGAGGCCCTGCCCCTGCAGCCGGACGCCAAGCGCGTCCTGCTCACCGCCTACGCCGATACGGACGTCGCCATCCGGGCCATCAACGAGATCGGCCTGGACCACTACATCCTCAAGCCGTGGGATCCCCCGGAGGAGCGCCTGTATCCGGTCCTGGACGACCTGCTCCTTGACTGGACGGCCGGGTACCGCCCGGCCTTCGAGGGGCTGCGGCTGCTGTCGGGACGATGGGCGCCGCGTGGCCACGCGCTGCGCGACTTCCTGGCGCGCAACCAGCTGCCGTACCAGTGGCTGGACCCCACCGAGGACCAGGAGGGCGTGCGGATCGCCGGCTCCCTCGGCGGCCCGGTCGACCCGGCGGTTCCCGTCGTGCTGCTGCCGGACGGCCGCGAGCTGCGCGACCCGACCCGGCGGGAGCTGGCCGACGCGGTCGGCCTGTCGACCCGGGCGGCCCTGCCGTACTACGACCTCGTCATCGCGGGCGGAGGCCCGGCGGGCCTGGCCGCGGCGGTGTACGGGGCCAGCGAGGGCCTCGCCACGCTCCTCGTCGAGCGCGAGGCGCCCGGCGGCCAGGCGGGGACCACCAGCCGGATCGAGAACTACCTCGGCTTCCCGGCCGGCCTGTCCGGGGCCGACCTGGCGCGCCGCGCGCTGACGCAGGCCAGGCGGCTGGGCGCCGAGATCCTGTCGTCGCAGGAGGTGGCCAGCATCCGGCGCAACGATCCCTACCGGACGGTGAGTCTCGACGACGGCACCGACCTGTCGTGTCACGCCATCGTGGTGGCCACCGGGGTGAGCTATCGACAGCTCGAGGTTCCCGGTGCGGCCGAGCTGGCCGGTGCGGGGGTCTATTACGGGGCGGCCACCACGGAGGCAATCCTCTACCGCGACGAGGCAGTGGCCGTCATCGGTGGCGGCAACTCCGCGGGGCAGGCCGCCGCCCACCTGTCCCGCTATGCGTCGCGCGTCCACCTCGTGGCGCGCGGAGCCGACCTGCACGACACGATGAGCGCGTACCTCGTCGAGCAGCTGGGACAGCTCGGCAACGTCGAGCTCCACCTGCGCACCGAGCCGCGTGCCTTCCGCGGCAGCACCCACCTGGAGGCGGCCACCTTCGGCACGCTTGACGGTGACGTGGAGCTGCCCATTGCCGCGGCGTTCGTGTTCATCGGCCAGCAGCCGCGCACCGGTTGGCTGGAGGGGATCGTGGCGCGCGACGAGAAGGGATTCGTGCTCACCGGACCCGATGTGACGACCGGCCACGGCTGGAACCTCGACCGCGAGCCGTACCTGCTCGAGTCGAGCCTGCCCGGCCTCTTCGCCGCCGGCGACGTTCGCCATCGGTCCGTCAAGCGCATCGCCAGCGCGGTCGGGGAGGGCTCCATGGCCGTCCAGCTCGTCCACCAGTACCTCGCCACGCTGTGAGCGACGCTCGCCGGCACACCCACGTCCCGCCAGAGGCGATCGCAGCGCGGTTGCGCGACACGCCGCTGTTCGGCGGCCTGGACGACGCGCAGGTCGCGCGGCTGGTGTCGATGGGCGAGATCCAGGATCTGGCGGCCGGCGACACCCTCATCCGGGAGGGCGACGAGGCCGACGCGCTGTACGTCGTGCTCGACGGCGAGCTGAACGTGACGAAGCGCTCGGGTCGGAGCGATGTCCATCTCGCGCGCGTCGGGCCCGGCTCGCTGCAGGGAGAGATCGCGGCGCTCGAGGGCGGCCGCCGGCTGGCATCGGTGGTGGCGGCCACGCCGGCCGAAGTGCTGTGCATTCCGGTCGGTGCCATCCGGGAGCTGCTCAGCGCCGGGCCCGAGGTCGCCCTGGCGGTGATCCGCACTGCGGTCGATCGGCTGCGCAGCATGGAGGCGGCGCTGCGGGAGCGCGAGAAGCTGGCCGGCCTGGGGACCCTGGCCGCCGGGCTGGCCCACGAGCTCAACAACCCGGCCGCGGCCGCCATCCGGTCGGTTGACGCGCTGTCCGAGGCCGTCCGCACGGCGGAGTCGCTGCCGCGACCGGTGCCGCCGCCCCGCCCGCCGGAGGGCACGTCGCCGCCACGGACGGCCCTGGAGCGGGCCGACCGGATCGACGGGCTGGCCGAGTTGACCGGCGACCCGGAGACGGCCGGCGCCCTGGTTGACGTCGGCTGGACGTCCGAGGCGCTATCGGTCCTGCCGTTGGACGTCCGTCCGTGGGTGGCGGCGGACGCATCGGTCCACCAGCTCCTCGGCGAGCTGAGCATGGCCGTCGGACGGATCAGCGAGATCGTTGCGGCCGTCAAGGGTTACGCGTACCTGGACCAGGCGCCGGTCCAGCGGGTGGACGTGCGGGTCGGGCTCGACCAGACGCTGGTGATCCTTCGACACCGACTGCGCGACGTCGAGGTGCACACCGAGTACGCCGACGACCTGCCGCAGATCGAGGCGTACGGCTCGGAGCTCAACCAGGTCTGGACGAACCTGGTCGACAACGCGGTGGACGCCATGGGCGGCCGCGGCCGGCTGGACGTGCGAGCCACTCGCGACCCGAACGGGAGCGGGGTGCAGGTCACCATCTGCGACAGCGGGTCCGGGATTCCGCCCGAGATCCGCCAGCGGCTGTTCGAGCCGTTCTACACCACCAAGCCACCGGGCAAGGGCACGGGCCTGGGCCTCCACATCTCGCACAACGTGGTCGCCAGCCATGGAGGCTCCATCGAGGTGGAGTCCGAGCCGGGCCGCACGTGCTTCGAGGTCACCCTGCCGGAGCACCTGCCGGAGCGCTCCTAGCCGACCTCCGGCTGCGCGCGGCGCCAGCCGCGGATCCGCACGCGCAGGGTAGTCATCAGCAGCCCGGCCAGGATGAAGGCCACGCCCAGCAGCTGGAGGCCGGACGGCGCCTCGGCCAGGATCCACATGCCCAGCAGCACCGAGCCGACCGGCTGGATGGTCAGGACCACCGAGGTGATCGCCGCCGGCAGCCGCGGCAGGCTGATGCTGATGAGCAGCCACCCACCGACCTGCACCAGCAGGCCGAGCAGGATGAGCCAGCCATGGGCGGGCCAGCTCGGTACCAGGTCCACCTCGCCCAGGGGAAGGCCGATGAGGACCGATACCACCGCGGCCGACAGCGTTGCGTCGAACAGCGGCCCGGCCGGACGGCGATGGTCCGCGTTCGCGCGGCGCTGGACGAGCAGGAAGCCCGCGTAGGCGAAGCCGGTCGCGATCCCGAACAGGACGCCCAGCACCGGGTCGCGCCCGAAGGCGCCGCCGCCCACCACCCCCGAGATGAGCACCACGCCGATCATGACCAGTGGCACCGATGCGGCCACCCGCGCGCCCGGCCGTTCCCCGAGGAGGAGCCAGGCGGCCAGTGGCACGATGACCACCTGGGTATTGCCCAGGACCGTGGCCAGCCCGGCGCCCACCTGGCCGATGGCGTGGTGCCAGAGGATCAGGTCGGCGGCGAAGAAGACGCCCGCGAGCCAGGCCAGGCGCGCCTGCCCGGAGGCGCGGGGGCCGTAGCGACGCTGCTCGCGCCAGGCGAGCAGGCCCAGGGCCGGCAGCGCGTAGAGGCAGCGGAAGATGGCTGCCGTGGCGGGAGTGACGTCGGCCAGCCGCACGAAGATGGCCGAGAGGGCGATGATCAGCGCGCCGAGCACGCCAGCCAGCACGGGTCGCGCGGCAAGGGCGTGGGGCAGCGAGCGCATCGGCGCAGCGTACCGGCTGGACCGGTTGGCCGTCATCGGGCGGAAATGCCTTGCGTGCCGCCGCCGGCACACCGCACACTCTCCCCGCGATGCCCGAGCTTCCGAGCGGAACGGTCACGTTCCTGTTCAGCGACATCGAGGGGTCGACCCGGCTCGCCCAGGAGCGCGCGGTCGCGTGGCCACAGCTGCTGGCGCGGCACCAGGAGATCGTGCGGGCGGCCATTGCCCGGAACCACGGCACCGAGGTCGACACGCAGGGCGACTCCTTCTTCGTCGCCTTCGACTCGGCCTCGTCGGCGGTGGCGGCCGCGGCCGACGTGCAGCGCGCGCTGGCGCGGGAGGCGTGGCCGGAGGAGGCGCGGATCCGGGTGCGCATCGGCATCCACACCGGCGAGGCCATGGTCCAGGACGCGACGTACGTGGGGGTCGCCGTCCACCGGGCCGCCCGCATCACGCACGCCGGCCACGGCGGCCAGGTGCTCGTCTCGGCGGCCACGCGGGCCCTCCTCGGCGACACGCTGCCGGATGGGGTCTCGTTGCTGGCGCTCGGCCGGCATCGGCTCCGCGACCTTGACCTGCCCGAGGACCTGGCCCAGCTGGTCATCGAGGGGCTGCAGGCCGACTTCCCGCCGCTGCGGACGCTGGACCACACCCCGAACAATCTGCCCAGCCAGGCGACCAGCTTCCTGGGCCGCCACCGGGAGATCGCCGAGATCGTGGCCCGGCTGGCGTCGACCCGCTTGCTGACGTTGACCGGCCCGGGCGGCACCGGAAAGACGCGGCTCAGCCTGCGGGCGGCCGCGGCGGCCGTCGACCGCTTCCCGGACGGGGTGTACTTCGTCCCGCTGGGGGACATCACCCAGCTCGAGCTCGTCCTGCCCACCATCGCGCATGAGCTGGGACTGCCCGACCGCGGCGGCGCGCGGCCGCTGGAGCGGCTCGCGACGCACCTGGCCGACCGGCAGGTGCTGATCGTCCTGGACAACTTCGAACAGGTCCTCGGCGCGGCCCGGGACGTGGCCGAGCTGATGAGCGTCGCCCCGCGGCTCGGCGTGCTGGTGACGAGCCGCGCGCCGCTTCACGTGTACGGCGAGCAGGAGTACCCGGTCCCGCCGCTCGACGTGCCCGATCCGCGCGCCCTGCCGTCAGCCGAGGCGGTCGGCCGCTACGAGTCGGTCGCTCTCTTCGTGGAGCGGGCGCGAGCGGCCCTCCCGACCTTCCGGCTCACGGACGACAACGCCGCCGCGGTCGCCGAGATCTGCGTCCGCCTCGACGGCCTGCCCCTGGCCATCGAGCTGGCGGCGGCCCGGATCAAGCTGCTCTCCCCCCAGTCCATGCTCGAGCGGCTGGGGCATCGGCTCTCGCTGCTCGCGGGGGGCGCGCGGGACCTGCCGACCCGGCAGCAGACGCTGCGCGGGGCCATCGAGTGGAGCTTCGACCTCCTCGACGAGGGTGATCGGCGGCTCTTCGCCGCGTTCGCCACCTTCGTCGGCGGGGCCGCCTTCGACGCGATCGAGTCGGTCTGCCGTGACGACGACTACGACGTCTTCGAGTGCCTTGCCTCGCTGGTCGACAAGAGCCTGGTTCGGCGTCTCGACGGCGCGAGCGGCGAGCCGCGCTTCACCATGCTCGAGACGATCCGCGAGTACGCGGCCGAGCGGCTCGACGAGAGCGGACGTTCCGATGAGGTTCGGGCGCTGCATGCGGCCTGGTACGTCGACCTGGCCGAGCGGGCGGCCGAGGTGATCATGGGTCCCGACAAGCGGGCCTGGCTGGATCGTCTCGACGAGGAGCACGGCAACCTGCGCGCGGCCCTCGATTGGGCCATGGGTCGCGCCGACGTGGAGACCGCCATGCGGCTGGTGAGCGCGCTGTGGCGCTTCTGGCAGATGCGCGGCCATCTGGCGGAGGGGCTGGACAGGGCGCGGGCCGCGCTGGCCCTCCCCGGAGCCGAGCAGTACCCCGAGTGCCAGGCTCGAGCGCTCGACGCGGCCGGTGGCCTTGCCTACTGGATGGGCGACGGCGAGATGGCCGCATCGTTCTACGAACGGGAGCTGGAACTTCAGCGCGCGCTCGGCAACCGCTCCGGGGAGGCATGGGCGCTGTACTCGCTCTCGTTCACGGACATGTACTGGGGCAGCGTCGTCGACGGCAAGTTCGACCCGGCGAAGCTGGAACGGGCGCGCGAGCGGATCCGCGAGGCCGTACGCCTGTATCGAGACATCGGCGACGCGGTCGGGACCGCCCTGGCCCTCTGGGGAGAAGCCAACGTGCTCTGGTCGCTGGCACCACCCGTCGATTCGCCGGAGTTCGCCGAGGTGGAGCGCCGCGCGGTCGAGGCGAGGGAGATGTTCGACCGCATCGGCGACAGCTTCATGGTCGGTTGGGCGACCTACACGGTGGCTCTGACGACCCTGCGGCGCGGGCTGCACGACCGCTCGGAAGAGCTGCTGGCGGAGGCCCTCCGCATCTTCCACGACGCGGGCGACGTCACCGGCTACGTGCTGGTGCTCGACGGCTTCGCCTACCTGGCCCTGCTCCGTGGAGACCGCCAGCGCGCCGCTCGGCTGTCGGGCGCGGTGGCGGTGCTGGAGCAGCGGACGGGAACGGGACTCAACCCACCGAATCGCACCGTCCTGGGCTTCGACGTGTCGGTCCTCCACGGCGATCCGGAGGTGAACGCAGCGTGGGCAGAAGGCGAGCGTATGACGACCGATGACGCGATCGCCTACGCCCTCGGGGGAGCCGCATCGGATGCCGAGGTCACGGAGGCCTAGGCCGGCGCGGCCAGATCTCGCCTGGGGAAGACGAGCAGCGCGTAGAGCACCGGCAGCGCCGCTGCGACGAACACGATCGCCAGGTCAAGGGGATCGCCCTCGCCGGACAGGATGGCTCCAGGGTTGAAGTGATGGAGCAGCGAGTACGGCTGGAGGAACTCCGCGGCGCTCCACAGCGACCCGATGACCTCCATCAGGTAGTGCACCAGCAGGTAGGCCAATGACAGACCGATGGCCGGACCGGGCCGATCGAAGGTGACCGACGCCGCCAGGCCGAACGTCGTGAAGGCGGCCCACATCCCGAAGCCGTTGAGGACCACCAGCGGCAGCTGATCCACCTGGATCTCGGCGGACAGATCCTGCATCGCCGCCCCGGCCACCATGCCGGCCAGCAGCGCGATGAGCACGATCGTCACGACGACGAACAAGGCCATCAGGACCGTGACGTAGAAGCTCGTGCGCGAGATCGGCCTGGCCAGGAGCACCTCCAGGGTCCCCCGTGCTCGCTCGCCGGCCACGACCGTGGCGCTCGAGCCGGCCGCGAAGATCCCGAGCATGGCGAGCGCGAAGGGATGCTGAAAGCCGAGGGTCATCGCTCCGGGCACGCTGAAGAACGAGCCGGAGCCGAAGCTGAGCAGCTCCTCCGGGATGGCTCCCGAACGGCCCAGCTGGCGCACCGCGTCGCTGAAGGCCGCGTACATCACCGGGATGAGGACGCCCCAGCCGAATGCGGCGAGGCTGACGACCAGGAGCCGTGCCCGCTGCCAGCGCAGCGTCTGCCAGAACAGGCGCCCCTTCATCGGTTCGGCTCCTCGCGATCGGCGTAGTACTCCAGGAACGCCTCTTCCAGGCTGGCGGGCTCGATGGTGAGGTCCTCGAGGTTCGGCGACGCCACTGCGCGCACGAAGTCGGAGACATCACCGGCCAGCGTGCCGATGATTCGGCTGCCGTCCACCTCGACCGGCTCGAGGCCCGGAAGGTTGGCCGGGTCGGGTGCCGCGCCGCGCCAGCGCAGCGTCACGCGTCGCCGGCGACGGGCGAGCAGCTCACCGACATCGTGGAGGGCCATCAGCCGTCCCTGCCGGATGATGGCGACGCGATCGCACAGCCGCTCCACCTCGGACAGGACATGCGAGCTGAAGAAGATCGTCCGTCCCTCGCGACGGAGGTCCTCCAGGATCCGATAGAAGGCGTGCTGCATCAGCGGGTCGAGGCCCTCGGACGGCTCGTCCAGGATCGCCAGCTCCGGGTCGTGCTGGAGGGCCTGGATGACGCCGAGCTTCTGACGCATGCCGCGCGAGTAGTCGCTGACGCGGCGCCGGAGAGCCGCACCCGACAGCTCCAGTCGCTCGCACAGCTCGGCCCGCCGGTACGGCTCGCGGCCCTGCAGGTCGGCCAGGTAGTCGAGCGCGTCGCCGCCTGACAGCGAGTCG
>DATAKU010000008.1:0-7850 GCA_036261425.1 Candidatus Limnocylindria bacterium
CATCGGCGCGAGCCGGCTCGGACTCCTCGGTGCGGCGGCTCGTGGAGCGACGGCGACCGTTCGTGGTTCCGCGACCACTCTCCGCCGTCCCGCGGCCACCGTCGGTCGATCGGATGGCGGCGAGCGCTGCGGCGGCCACCGAGGGCGACGCCTCCCGGAAGCCGAACTCGGGCGTGACCTCCTTGGCCGGCATTTCGGGTGCGCTCATGCTGTCACGCAGCGCGCGGCCCTCCTTCCGGCTGATGGAGGCGATCTTCATGATGTCCATGAACTCATCGGCCACGGCGATCAGGTCGGACGAGGTGTTCGGCTTGAAGCTGATGACCTCGCAACGGACGCCCTTGTCCTGCAGCGCCCTGATGGCGGGGGCGAAGTCGCCGTCGCCGGACACGATGACGGCGATGTCCATCCGATCGGCCAGGCGGAACAGGTCGACGACCAGCTCGATGTCGAGGTTCGCCTTCATTCGGCCGTCGCCGAACTTGCGAATGTCCTTGACCACCGGCTTGTAGCCGTTCTTGCCCAGGAAGTCGATGAACTTGCGCTGGTTCTCGTTCTCCGGGTCCAGCCCGGTGTAGGCGTAGGCGCGAATGAGGTCGCGGCCCTTGGTCGCGTGCTTGAGGAGGGCGACGTAATCGACGTCGACGTCCTGTCCTCGTGCCGCGTAATACATGTTGGCGACGTCAACGAACATCGCCACGTTCTTGCTCACGGTTGAGCTCTTCTCCTGTGATGTGTGATGTGGCCGATTGCGGGAGGCGGCAGCTCAGCCGATGGTTCGTCCGAGCGTTCGTCCGCGGCTCGCGAACCGATGTCGCATCCAGGGCGACGGTTCAGCGCTCGCCGGCGGGTCGGTCACCTCCACGTGCGTGCAGCCGTTGTCTGTTGCCGATGCGGCCTGGGGCTCGACGAGATTCGTCGGCGATCCGGCGCCGGTCGGCGGTCCCCAGCATCGGCGTCGGCGGGCGCAGGTATGCGGACGGCGGCGTCGCGATCAAGGAGTCGGGCGCTGCAGACCGTGCCTCCACGAGACTCTCGGGAGCGGTTCGCAGCGAGCGTGCTGCTGGTCGACCTGTGGCGAGGATAGCACGGTTCGTCCGAATGAACTTTCACCGATGCCGTGCGATACCCCTGTCACCGGGCGCGGAAACGTATTGCGCCGGCGGACGGGGCGCCGGTATGATGCCGCGCACCTTGTGACGCCGGGTCCGCGCATGCGCGACGTGCCCCGAGCTAACCCAGTGGAGGAAGGAAACGGATGCAGAAGTACACGCGATGGAGCGCCATCCTCGTCGTGCTGATGCTCGTCCTTGCCGCATGCACGAGTGACGGCGGATCGAGCGCCGCACCGAGCGACGACGGCGACACGGCGAGCCAGCCCGCGAGCAGTGGGGGCGGCGGCGGGACCGGATCGGCAGCCGACTGCGAGGCCGATGAGTTCGGCTGCGTCGAGATCGCCGAGGGTGACGCCATGACGATGGGCACGCTGCTCGTCATCAGCGGCGCGAACGAGTCCCTCGGTCTCGACAGCCAGTACGGCGCCGAGGTGGCGCGCGAGATGCGACCCGAGATCGCGGGCCACACGGTCGAGTTCAACCACCAGGACGACGGCTGCTCCGCCGACGGCGGCACCGCCGGCGCCCGCGCCCTCGTCTCCGATCCGACGATCGTCGGCGTGATCGGGACCAGCTGCTCCTCGGCCGGCGTCCCCGCCGCCGAGATCACGAGCGCCGAGGGGATCGTCATGATCTCGGCGTCGAACACCGCGCCGTCGCTGACGGCCCCCGAGACGCACCAGCCGTTCTACGCGCGCACCGCGCACAACGACGAGATCCAGGGTGCGGCCATGGCGCAGTACGTGGGCGAGGTCCTCGGACTCACCACCGCCGCGACCATCGACAACGGCTCGCCGTACGCCGACCAGCTGGCCAACGTCTTCGCCCGTACCTTCGAATCCGAGTACGGCGGGACGGTCACGGCCGAGGAGGCCGTCACGGTCGGCCAGACGGACTTCAGCGGCGTCCTCGGCAACATTGCCGCCGACTCGCCGGAGTTCCTCTACTTCCCGATCTTCGTCGCCGAGGGCGCGCTGATCACCCAGCAGGCGCGCGAGACCGCCGGCCTCGAGGACACGATCCTCGGCGGCGCGGACGGCATCCTGACGCCCGACTGGCTCGACGCGGCCGGTGACGCGGCCGAGGGCGCGGTCCTGTCCGGCCCCGACCTCGCGTTCAGCGGCGGCTTCTACGAGGAGGAATTCCTCCCCGCCTACACCGAGGTGTCGGGCGAGGACCAGCCGATCAGCGTGTTCCACGCGCACGCCTTCGATGCCTACAACATCCTGGCGGACGCGATCGAGGAGGTGTACTTCACCGAGGGCGGGACGACCTACATCCCGCGCACCGCGCTGCGAGATGCCGTCCTGGCCACCGAGGGCCACGAGGGCATCACCGGCACGCTGACCTGCGACGAGAACGGCGACTGCGCCGACGCGAAGATCAGCGTCAGCGAGGTCCAGGACGGCGAGTTCGTCCGCGTCTGGCCGTAAGGCCGGGAGCGGAGCTCGCCACCCGGAGTAACGCGTGGGGGTGGACCGGCCGGTCCACCCCCACACACCACCCCCGCCCACCCCGACAGCGGAGCCGCCCATGCCACAGCGCCGCATCCGGCTGAACTTCGTCAACATCTTCCTGTGGCTGCTCGGGGGTGGGCTGATCGCCATCGCGGTCGTCGGCGCCATCCTCACCCTCTCCCAGGGCCGGTTCTCGGTCGAGGCGTTCCAGTCGTTCCTCATCGCCGGCATCGCCCTGGGCAGCGTGTACGCGCTCATCGCGCTGGGCTACACGCTCGTGTACGGCATCCTGTTCATGATCAACTTCGCCCATGGCGAGGTGTTCATGTGGGGGGCGTTCACCGCCTTCTTCGCCGCCACGGCCCTGTCGGACATCGGGATGATGGAGTCCAATCCCATCCTCGCGATGCTGCTCGTCCTGCTCACCGCCATGCTGGTGAGCATGGTCATCGCGGTGCTCCTCGAGCGCATCGCCTACCGACCGCTCCGCGGCGCTCCCCGACTGGTCCCGCTCATCACCGCCATCGGCGCGTCGCTCTTCCTGCAGTACACGGCGCGGGGCTTCTACGGCTCCGGGGTGCGCGCCTATCCGACCTCCGGTCTGTTCGAGGGAACCCTGGCGCTCGGACCGGTGACCCTGTCGGTGAAGCAGGCCGTCGTCATCGGTGCCGCGCTGTTCCTCATGGTCGCGCTCTATCTCTTCATCGAGCGGACGCGGACCGGACGCGCCATGCGCGCCGTGGCCGAGGACAAGGACGTGGCCGCCATGATGGGCATCAACGTCGACCGCATCATCGTGACCACCTTCGCCATCGGCGGGCTCCTGGCGGGAGCCGCCGGCATCCTCTATATCCAGATCTTCAATCAGGTCCACTTCTTCATGGGCTTCCTCCCCGGCATCAAGGCCTTCACCGCGGCCGTGCTCGGGGGAATCGGCAACGTCATCGGTGCGGCGATCGGCGGCCTGACGCTCGGCATCCTGGAGCAGCTCGGCCCGAACCTGCTGCTCAGCGGCTACGGCATCCCGGCGCCGAACCAGCTGAAGGACGTCATCGCGTTCAGCGTCCTGGTCCTGGTCCTCATCTTCCGCCCCAACGGCATCCTCGGCCGGAAGGAGAACGTGTAGATGGACGCCGTCGTACGACGCGGGCTGGTCATCGGCCTGCTGGCCGGCGTGGCGAACGTCCACGTCAGCCTGGTCGGGCTGCTGATCTCGCTCCAGACGCGACAGCTGGTCGCGGGAATCGTGACGCTCGGCTCGGCGCTGCCGCTGCTGATCGCGCTCCTTGCCGGCTACCTGGCCGGGAGGTATCGCTCCGCGCACGGTGAACCGGCGCCGGGCGGCCGCATCCTGCTCGCCGGAGCGCTGGCCGGCCTGGTCTCCGGCGGGATCGCCGCGCTCCTGGTGGTGTTCATCACCCAGGTCAACGTCAGCTGGATCTTCGTCAACGCCTCGGCCCGCCTCGTGAGCGGGCTGCACTTCGACCAGGACATGCTCGTCGGATCGGTCATCCTGGTGGTGGCCAGCACGCTGGCCGGGCTCCTCGGCGCCGCGCTCCACGTCCTCCCGCGACACATCGCCCGCGCGCTCAGCATCGGCTTGATCGTGACGCTCGTCTTCGCCCTCATGGAACCGTTCCTCGGCGCCATCCTCCGGAATCTCGGCATGGGCGCGGTGGATCGCTTCCTCTTCTCGGGCGGCGGACTGACGCAGGTGGGCGCCGTCATCGTCCTGGCTGCCTCCGTCGCCATCACCTGGGCCTGGCGGACGCGGGGAGCGGCGGTCACGAGCCGCCGGCTGGAGGCCATGAAGCCGGACCAGCGGCGCACCGCCAAGCTCGTCGCCTATGCCGCGATCGCCGTCCTGCTCCTGCTCCTCCCGCAGATCGTCGGCCAGCGACTGTCGGAGGTGCTCACCGTCGTCGGCATCTACGTGCTGCTGGGCCTGGGGCTCAACATCGTGGTCGGGTTCGCCGGCCTGCTCGACCTGGGCTACGTCGCCTTCTACGCCGTCGGCGCCTACACCACCGCGGTCCTCACCTCCCCGTCCTCGCCGCTCTTCAGCCCGGAGCTCTCCTTCTGGGCCGCGCTGCCGTTCGTCATCATCGCGGCGGCGCTGATCGGGCTCATGGTCGGCACGCCGGTCCTCCGGCTGCGCGGCGATTACCTCGCCATCGTCACGCTGGGCTTCGGCGAGATCGCGCGGATCATCTTCCTGTCCGAGTGGGCGAAGCCGGTGGTCGGCGGCGCGCAGGGCATCCTCTCCATCCCGGCGCCGCTGCCCTTCGAGCGCGACCCGCAGTCGATCTACTACCCGATCCTCATCTTCTGCGTCATCGCCGCGCTCGGCGCGGTCAGCCTGGCCAATTCGCGAGTGGGCCGTGCCTGGAACGCCATGCGCGAGGACGAGTCGGTGGCGGAGGCGACCGGCGTCAGCACCGTGAAGTACAAGCTACTGGCCTTCGGCCTGGGCGCCGCGTTCGGCTGCCTGTCGGGCGCACTCTTCGCGGCGAAGATCGGCACGATCTTCCCGAACAGCTTCGACATCCTGGTGAGCATCAACGCCCTGGCGCTCATCATCCTGGGCGGCATGGGCAACATCTTCGGCGTCGTGCTCGGGGCCGCCGTCCTTGTCGGCTTGCCGGAGCTGCTGCGCGAGTTCAGCGAGTACCGGCTCCTGATCTACGGCGCCGTGCTCGTGGTCATGATGATCCTGCGTCCCGAGGGCCTGCTGCCGAGCCGCACGCGCCGCGCCGAGCTCCACGAGCGCGAGGACGAGGAGGAGCAGTTCGATGACGAGGCCGGGGTCGACACCGCCCGGCCGCTGGTGAGCACATGACCGATTCGACGCACGCGACAACGCCCGAGCCGGTCACGCCGCACGCGCACACGCACGGAAGCGCGGGGGCGCCCGC
Source organism: Candidatus Limnocylindria bacterium (assembly GCA_036261425.1). Lineage (GTDB taxonomy): Bacteria > Chloroflexota > Limnocylindria > QHBO01 > QHBO01 > JACDBZ01. The sequence goes on from DATAKU010000008.1 coordinate 5,488, forward strand.
CGGTGACGTCATCCTCAGCGCGCGGAACGTGACGATGCGCTTCGGCGGCCTGATCGCCAACCGCGACGTCAACTTCGACATTCCGCGCGGGGGGATCGTCTCGCTCATCGGCCCCAACGGCGCCGGCAAGACGACGTTCTTCAACCAGCTCACCGGGATGCTGATTCCGACCTCGGGCGACATCGCCTTCCAGGGCCAGTCGATCGTCGGCATGGCGCCGAACGAGATCGTGGCGCTCGGCATCGGCCGCACCTTCCAGAACATCCGCCTGTTCGGCAACATGACCGTGCTGAACAACGTGATGGTCGGCCGCCACGTCCGGCTGAAGGCGGGGTGGTGGGCGTCGCTCCTCAAACTGCCGCACGTCCGGCGCGAGGAGGCGGAGACCAGGCAGCGCGCGCGCGAGCTGCTGGACCTGGTCGGCCTGAAGCGCAACTACGAGGACGACTGGGCGAAGAACCTGCCCTACGGCGACCAGCGCCGCCTGGAGCTGGCACGCGCGCTGGCCAGCGACCCGAAGCTCCTCCTCCTGGACGAGCCCACTGCCGGCATGAACCCCGGCGAGACGGCCCGCATGACCGCGCTCATCAAGCGGCTGCGCGACGAGCTGAACCTCACCGTCCTGCTCATCGAGCACGACATGAAGGTCGTCATGGGCATCAGCGAGCGGATCACGGTCCTGGACCACGGCGAGCTGCTGGCCGAGGGACGGCCGGAGGAGATTCGCAGCAACCCGGCCGTCATCGAGGCCTACCTGGGCAAGGGAGCCGCGTCCGCATGACCATGACCGATACCGGCGCCACCGCGGCGCCGGCCCCCGAGTCCGCCACCTCGGCCCCGCTCCTGGAGCTGACCGACGTCCACGTCTTCTACGGCAACATCGAGGCCCTCAAGGGCGTGTCGATCAGCGTCGGCAAGGGCGAGGTCGTGACGCTCATCGGCGCGAACGGCGCGGGCAAGAGCACCACGCTCCGCGCCATCAGCGGCACCCACAAGCCGCGCACCGGCTCCATCCGGCTGGAGGGTCGAGAGATCCATCACCTGCCGGCCCACGAGATCGTGGCGCTCGGGATCGCGCACTCCCCCGAGGGCCGCAAGGTCTTCAGCCGGATGAGCGTCTTCGAGAACCTCCAGATGGGGGCGTTCAGCCGGCAGGGCGAGAAGATCGACGATGACGTGGCCCGGGTCTTCGACCTGTTCCCCCGCCTCAAGGAGCGGCGCAGCCAGAAGGCCGGCACGATGTCCGGCGGCGAGCAGCAGATGCTCGCCATGGGTCGCGCGCTCATGGCCCGACCGAAGATCCTGCTGCTCGACGAGCCGTCGATGGGCCTGTCGCCGATCCTGACCGAGCAGATCTTCCGGATCATCACCGAGATCCACGAGCAGGGCACCACCGTGCTGCTGGTCGAGCAGAACGCCCTCATGGCGCTCAACCACTCCCACCGCGGCTACGTCATCCAGACCGGGAAGATCCTCCTGGCCGATACCGCCGCGAACCTCGCCGCCAACGAGCAGGTCCGCCAGGCCTACCTGGGCGAGATCTGACGCTTCGCGGTCCATGAGCGACGCGGCGCCGCCCGGACGGCCGAAGGGGCCCGGTGACTACCGGCCCGACCTGCGCCCCATGCTCATCCTGGTCGCGCTCCTGGCCGCCGTGGTCGCGGCATGGCTGCTTCTCTCGCCGCTCATCCTGCCCGCGACCTGATGCGGCGGCGTTGCGCCAACGCCGCTGCCCCACCAACCGGCTCGGGGTCCATCCCGAATCGAAATCTGCGCGCCTGACGAGACGTTATCCGGCACAACGCAACGGTTGACGAGACGCTCACGCTCGAGATCGCATGGAACGGCCGCCACACGGCCGGATAATGCCGCCCCCTGGACGCACACTTCCAGTCGGACGGTCGCGACTCGAAATCGGCTCGCGTGACGGGCAGCAGTTCAAGTCCGGGCGCACCCATGCCACGTCAGGAGCGGTGGGATCAGTACCGGCGTGGCGCCCCGAACCCGGCGCCGGCGCCATAGAGGACCAGCGCCACGCCGACCGCGGCCACGGCCAGCCCGGGCGACTGTTGCGGCAGCGGTAGGTAACCGACCGACCACAGCTCCCAGGCCCGGTACGCGAGCGCGCCCCCGCCCACCACGCCGATGAGCAGGTAGACCCACGGGGAGTCGAGGAAGAACCCCCAGCGACCGCGCATGTAGCCGAGGTCCAGGAGCACCAGCGCCAGGATCGCCACGCCGTAGATCACGATCCCGGGCCCCTCCAGGCCGATCCCCTCCTGCGCCGGCACCCGGACTCCGGACACGGAGTCGCCGCCCGCCCGCCACCACGGCAGGAAGCCAGAGCCGATCATGGCCAGGCT
>DATAKU010000016.1:0-4531 GCA_036261425.1 Candidatus Limnocylindria bacterium
CCCTGACCGATATCCTCGCGCGCTGAGTTCATCCCACTCGTCGGCTCCTCAGGGGAGCGTCGTGTGGGAGGAACGGTGCGGAACCCCCTCGTCCTCCGACGCTCTGCTCCTCGGGATAGCCGCCTGAGGGACAGGCGGCGCGCGCACCTCGCTCCACCGTCACAACGCTCGCCGCAGGAGCACCAGCGAACGGATGGACCAATCAGCCGGGGACGAGGATGAGCCCGGAGAGCGGCGGCAGGCTGAGATGGGCGGAGGCCGGCTGACCGTGCCAGCTCTCGGTGACCGCCTCCACGCCCCCCAGGTTGCCGACGTTCGAGCCCCCGTAGTGCTCCGAATCGGAGTTCAGCGCCTCCACCCACCGGCCGGCACGGGGCAGCCCCAGCCGGTAGCCGTGACGCGGGACGGGCGTCAGGTTGAGGACCACCACGGCCACCGAGTCACCGCCGCGCCGGATCCAGGAGTACACGCTGGCCTCGACGTCCGAGGCGTCGATCCACTCGAAGCCCGACGGATCGTGGTCACCGGCCCAGAGCGCCGGGGTGGAGCCATAGACCCGCCCCAGGTCCTCGACGAAGTGCGCCATGCCGCCGTGCATCGGCGCCTCCAGCAGGTGCCAGGGCAGGGCGCGGTCGTGGTTCCACTCCTCCCACATTCCCAGCTCAACGCCCTGGAAGATGAGCTTCTTGCCCGGCTGACCCCACATGTCGACCAGGAGCGCACGCAGGTTGGCGAAGCGCTGCCAGTCGTCGCCGGGCATCTTGCGCAGTAGCGAGCCCTTGCCGTGGACGACCTCGTCGTGGGAGAGCGGCAGCACGAACTGCTCGGTGTCCTTGTACAGGCCGCGGAAGGTGAGCTTGTCGTGGTGGTAGCGCCGATGGACCGGGTCCTCGCTGAAGTACTTCAGCGTGTCGTGCATCCAGCCCATGTCCCACTTGAAGCCGAAGCCGATGCCGCCGAGGTACGTCGGCCGGGTGATGCCCGGGAAGGCGGTCGACTCTTCGGCGATGGTGACGACGCCCGGGAAGCGGCCGTAGACGCGCTCGTTCGTTTCGCGCAGGAACGCCATCGCCTCCAGGTTCTCGCGCCCGCCGTAGCGGTTCGGGGTCCACTGGCCCTCCTTGCGCGAGTAGTCCAGGTAGAGCATCGAGGCCACCGCGTCGACCCGCAGCCCGTCGATGTGGTAGCGGTCGCACCAGAACAGCGCGTTGGCGACGAGGAAGTTGCGGACCTCGGGACGCCCGTAGTCGAAGATCAGCGTGCCCCAGTCCGGGTGCTCGCCGCGGGACGGGTCGGCGTGCTCGTAGAGCGGCGTGCCGTCGAAGCGGCGCAGGGCGAAGTCGTCGTTCGGGAAATGGGCCGGCACCCAGTCCAGGATCACCCCGATCCCCGCGTTGTGGAGCGTGTCCACGAATGCCGCGAAGTCGTCCGGGTTGCCGAAGCGGGCGGTGGGGGCGTAGTAGCCGGTCACCTGGTAGCCCCACGAGCCGTCGAACGGATGCTCAGCCACCGGCATCAGCTCGACGTGGGTGAAGCCGAAGGCACGGCAGTGGGTGATCAGCTCCTCGGCCGCCTGGCGGTAGCCGAGCCACGAGCCATCCGGGTTCCGCATCCACGATCCGAGATGGACCTCGTAGGTCGCCATCGGTGACCGATACGGATCACGCTGCGCGCGCTCCGCCATCCAGGCCCCATCGGTCCACTCATAGGCCGATGGATCCCAGACCCGCGACGCGGTCTCCGGCCGCACCTGCATGGCGAAGGCGAGCGGATCGGCCTTGAGGCGGAGGGTGCCGTCACTGCCCAGGATCTCGAGCTTGTAGAGCTCACCGACGCCCACGCCGGGGACGAACAGCTCCCACACGCCCGAGCCGCCCATCGAGCGCATCGGCAGCAGGCGGCCGTCCCAGCGGTTGAAGTCGCCCACGATGCGCACGCCGCGCGCGTTCGGCGCCCAGACCGCGAAGCTGGTGCCCTCGACCCCCTGGTGCGTGCGCGGATGCGCCCCAAGCACGTCATACAGTCGCTCGTGGGTCCCCTCGGCGATGAGGTGGAGGTCCACGTCGCCGAGCGTCGGACCGAACCGGTAGGGATCGTCGTGCTCCCAGGTGTTGCCGTCCTCGAAGGCGAAGCGGACCCGGTAGCCGAACTGCCCCGGCGCCAGGTCCGGCACGAAGCCGGCCCACAGGCCTCTGCCGAGCTGCTCCATCGGCGCCGTCCCGCCATTCGGGGCCACCAGCGCGCCCTGGACCGCATCGGGGTGGAACGCGCGGACCACGGTTCCACCCACGGCGGGGTGGGCGCCCAGGATCGCGTGCGGGTCGTGGTGCTCGCCGCGCGCGAGGCGGGCGATCTCGGTGGGCGGGGGAGCCAGGTCGGCGGTCGTCATCGGTCTAACCATACGCGCCCGGGGTCACCGCAAGTCCCGTGCTTGCCCGATCGCGATACCGATGACGAGCCGCAACTCGCCGCCCGGCTCGAGCAGGAGCGGGGCATCCGGCTGGCCCAGCTCCAGGCGGCGCAGGGGATCCGGGCCGTGGGTCTGCGGCTCGATGGCCATGGCCTCCACGTCGCCGGGGCTGGCCAGCGCCACCACCGGGCGTCCGGCATCGGTGCGGGCCTCGACGCGCGCCATGAGGCCCGTCGCCGGCCAGGCCAGGTCGAACCTCGGCTCGGTCAGCCCCGTCCAGCTGCCGTCCAGGTCCGATGCCGGCGTGCGGCGACCTCGCATGTCCAGCTCGCCGGCCACCGGCTCGGGCTCCGCAGCCGAGTCGGTGTTGGTCGGGTAGACCAGCGCAGCGGGAAGGCGCACCTCGAGCGGGCGCCGGAACCACGGGTGGAGCCCGATCCCCGCTGGCATGGGCCGGTCGGCGAGGTTGGTCAGCCGGTAATCCAGCTCGAGGCGCGCGCCGTCCACGGATGGGCGCAGCGTCACCTCGAAGGGCCACGGCCAGCCGCTCCCGGCACCTCCGGAGCGGATCGCCAGCTCCGCCCCGCCGTCGCGAACCTCCCACGGGGCGGAGGAGACGAGGCCGTGGATGGCCGAGCCGTCCGGGAAGTTCGGCGCCAGCCGCACCCGCTCTCCGGCGACGACCCGCTCGCCGGCGGCCGCGCGGTTGCACCATGGCGCCATCGGGTAGGCGCCCCAGAAGAACGGGTCGCGGCGATGCGCGTCCGCGTCGTCCGGGGTGCGCAGCAGGTCGCGGCCGTCGGCGCGCACCGCGTGCAACCGCCCGCCGACCTCGGGCAGCAGCACCACCTCCAGGGTGTCGCTGCGAAGGATCAGCTCGGCGGCGCGCCCGCTCATGGGGCCGGCTCGCCGGGCGCCCAGGGGAGTGGCGCATCCGCCGCCCGGTCCACGATCCACCAGCCATCGGCCTCGAGCGGCATCCAGGTGCCCGCCTCGCCGTCGGGCCACGTGACGCGCACCTCCGCCTCCGTGGCGCCGCCGAGCCCGACGTGGATCCAGCCCAGCTCCCCCGAGACGTGGCCGCCGCCCACGGTGCGCTCGATCAGCCAGCTCCGGTCCCCGGCGCGGACCTCGACCCACGCGCCGACCGCGTCCCGGTTAGCGCCGGGCTGCCGCGGGCGGACGGCGACCCAGTGGCTCATCGGCTGGGCCGAAACGGCGTCCTGGGCAACACCGAGATTTCGGTACAGGCTCACGTTCTCGACCCGGTTGACGACCACGATGTCGAGCAGCCCGTCGAGGTTGAGATCGGTGACCGCGGCGCCCCGGCTCGTCGTGAACTCGTCGAGCCCGGCGTCGGGCGCACCTTCGACGAAGGTGCCGTCGGCCTGTCCGATGAGCAGGTTGTTCGGGTCACGCATGGCGTGGTCCTCCTGGGCGGCGACGTTGCCCTTGGTGACGAGCAGGTCGACGAAGCCGTCGTTGTTGACGTCGGCGAATTGCGGATGCCATGCCGTCGACGGCAGCGTCGTGTCGCCGGCGTACGGGCGGTGCGCGGTCGCGCCGCGGCGCAGGGCGATGTCGGCGTATTCGGGCCCGGTCGCTCCCTCGACCAGCGTCTGCAGCTTGTTGTCGGCCTGGCTGGTGAGATAGACCTCCGGGCGGCCGTCGCCGGTCAGGTCGCGGCTGGCGATGCCCATGCCGAAGATGCGCACCGTCTGCCAGCCCTCGGCCGCCGTCCAGGGCTCCGGCGCGACACCGGGCTCGATGCGCCACAGCTGCTCCTCGCCGTCGCGGTAGTAGTGGCGGTCGTTCGAGACGCGCAGGTCGCCCCGGCCCGACCGATCCCAGTCGCTGAAGAGCATCGACAGCGCGCAGAAGGACGGGGTGAGGGTGGTCGGCTCGTCGTACCGCCCCGCGTCCGAGGGGCGGAGGAACAGGCCCTCGTCGCAGTCGCGGGTCGGCCGGCCGTCGGCGTCGAGCCGCAGGTAGTGCCCGATCGCCAGCGTCGGCATGGCCGCCTCGTCCTCCCAGGTGGCGCTGAAGGCGGTGCTCCACGCATCTCCGCCGTCGAAGCCCCAGCGCTCGTTCGCCCGCTCGAAGCCGCAGTCGCCGGTACCG